>NZ_JBJURM010000012.1:0-196953 GCF_046097995.1 Rhodococcus sp. 5A-K4 | reverse complement strand
AACTATCCAGTCGATCTCGGTTCCCGACAACTCGCGGCCGTCACGCTTGGCGCCGATGATGGAAACTGCGTCAAACATGGCGGAGCCCCTCTGCTTGTTCCGGCCCGAAAGCATCAGGCAACAGCTCGCTCAGCGGCTTGAACCCACTGCTCGTGTCGACAAGCATCTCACCCCCGCCGTGCTCGAGAAGAAGCTGTCTGCACCTGCCGCATGGCATCAGAATCGAGCCCTTCGCGTCGCAGCACGTGAAGGCAACCAGCCGCCCGCCCCCGGTGGCGGCTAAGTTACCGACGAGTCCACATTCGGCACACAGGCTCAAACCGTATGAGACATTTTCCACATTGCATCCTGAGACGATCCGACCATCGTCTACCAGGGCAGCTGCACCCACTGCATAGCCCGAGTACGGTGCATAAGCCTGCCGCATGACCACTTGCGCGTTGTGCCGCAACAACTTCCAGTCGATGTCACCCATGGTTCGTTATCCAATCACGCCGACTGAATGGATGCAGAAACCACGCCGAAACCGGCTAGGTGAGATTGGAAAGGCAAACCTTACAAAGAGTTTGGTACGCGTACGAATCCCGCATCTGATTAGTTCCCGGTTTCACATAGGTTTAGAGTCTGAGTCAAGTCGGTTCAGGATCCCGTCGAGCCCGGGCTGAGGTACATCGAAGCTCTCTGCAGGCTCGACGCGTCCACCAATGACGTTGGAGGCACAGCACTCGATGAGTACTACGACTGAAGCCGCTCCTCAGAAGGAGCGCACGAGGTCGCTTTACCGGGGCGACCCCGGAATGTGGTCCTGGGTTCTACACCGGATCACAGGCGTCGCTACTTTCTTCTTCCTATTCGTACACGTTCTCGATACGGCACTCGTTCGGGTCAATCCCGATACGTACGACGCCGTAATCGACACGTACAAGAACCCCCTCGTCGGCCTCATGGAGATCGGCCTCGTCGGCGTAGTCCTCTACCACGCCCTCAACGGCGTGCGCGTGATGTTGGTGGACTTCTGGTCGAAAGGCCCGAAGTACCAGCGCGTCATGCTCTGGACCATTCTGACGATCTGGTTCCTGGTGATGATCCCAGGCGCCGGACGCATCCTCATCAACATGTTTGCGGAGCACTGACATGGCGACTACTCACGGACCCGAAGCCAAGAGCCTGGGCACCTCATACGACCGTCCCGCAAGCCTGGACAACCCGCGGTCCCCGCGCGCGAAGGCTCGGAACAACTTCGAGTTGTACGCATGGCTGTTCATGCGCTTCTCCGGCGTCGCCCTGATCGTTCTGGTCCTGGGCCACATGTTCATCATGCTGATGCTCGACGGTGGCGTTCACCGTCTGAACTTCGCATTCGTCGCAGGTCGCTGGTCCAGCCCGTTCTGGCAGTTCTGGGATCTGACGATGTTGTGGCTGGCACAGCTGCACGGCGGTAACGGCCTGCGCACGGTCATCGCGGACTACTCCCGCAAGGACTCCACGCGCTTCTGGCTGACCACGATCCTCGTTCTCTCGATGATCCTGATCATGGGCCTGGGCACGTACGTCATCTTCACCTTCGACCCCAATATCTCGGCGAGCTAGGGGAGCACAGACTTCATGCAGGAACATCGTTATGACGTGGTCATCGTCGGCGCCGGCGGCGCAGGCATGCGTGCGGCAATCGAAGCTGGCCCCCGTGCCCGCACGGCCGTACTGACCAAGCTCTACCCCACCCGCAGCCACACCGGCGCGGCCCAGGGCGGCATGTGTGCCGCACTGGCGAACGTGGAGGAAGACAACTGGGAGTGGCACACCTTCGACACCGTCAAGGGCGGCGACTACCTCGCCGACCAGGACGCCGTCGAGATCATGGCCAAAGAGGCCATCGACGCGGTGCTCGACCTCGAGAAGATGGGTCTGCCGTTCAACCGCACGCCCGAAGGCAAGATCGACCAGCGTCGATTCGGTGGCCACACGCGTGACCACGGCAAGGCACCCGTCCGCCGTGCGTGTTACGCAGCCGACCGCACCGGTCACATGATCCTGCAGACGCTGTACCAGAACTGCGTCAAGCACGACGTCGAGTTCTTCAACGAGTTCTACGCGCTCGACATCGCCATCACCGAGACCGAGGACGGCCCGGTTGCCACCGGTGTCATCTGCTATGAGCTCTCGACCGGCGAGCTGCACATCTTCCACGCCAAGTCGATCATCTTCGCGACCGGCGGCTCGGGACGTATGTACAAGACGACGTCCAACGCGCACACCCTCACCGGTGACGGCATGGGCATCATCTTCCGCAAGGGCCTGCCCCTCGAGGACATGGAGTTCCACCAGTTCCACCCGACAGGACTCGCCGGTCTCGGCATCCTGATCTCGGAAGCCGTCCGTGGTGAAGGTGGCATTCTCCGTAATGCCGACGGCGAGCGCTTCATGGAGCGCTACGCCCCCACCATCAAGGACCTCGCTCCGCGTGACATCGTGGCCCGTTCGATGGTCCTCGAGGTTCTGGAAGGCCGCGGCGCCGGCCCGAACAAGGACTACGTCTACATCGACGTGACGCACATCCCCGAGGAAGTTCTCGACGAGAAGCTCCCCGACATCATGGAGTTCTCGCGCACCTACCTCGGCGTGGACCCCGTCAAGGAGCCCGTGCCCGTCTACCCGACGTGCCACTACGTCATGGGCGGTATCCCCACCAAGATCAACGGTGAGGTTCTGCGCAACAACGACGAGGTCGTCAAGGGCCTGTACGCCGCCGGCGAATGTGCCTGCGTTTCCGTGCACGGTGCAAACCGCCTCGGCACCAACTCGCTCCTCGACATCAACGTGTTCGGCCGCCGCGCCGGCATCGCTGCCGCCGAGTACGCGAACTCCACCGAGTTCGTCGACCTGCCGGAAACCCCGGCTGCGATGGTCGAAGACTGGGTCGGCGTCATCCTGTCCGATCACGGCCACGAGCGCGTTGCGGACATCCGCACCGAGCTGCAGCAGTCGATGGACAACAATGCCTCCGTCTTCCGCACCGAAGAGCGCCTCACCCAGGCACTCAAGGATGTGCGTGCTCTCAAGGAGCGCTACAACCACATCACGGTCCAGGACAAGGGCAAGCGCTACAACAGCGACCTGCTCGAGGCCATCGAGCTGGGCTTCCTCCTCGAAATGGCAGAGGTCACCGTCGTCGGCGCCCTCAACCGCAAGGAATCGCGCGGCGGCCACGCTCGTGAGGACTTCCCGGATCGCAACGACGCCGAGTACATGAAGCACACGATGGCGTACAAGGAGGGTGACGGCCTGCTCTCCGACATCCGTCTGGACTACAAGCCGGTGATCCAGACCCGCTACGAGCCGATGGAGCGTAAGTACTGATGTCTGCGCCTGCTGTAGATGCACCCAAACTCCCCGCTGTTCCCGAGGGGGCCGTCATGGTCACTCTCAAGATCGCGCGGATGAACCCCGAATCGGGCGAGGGCCAGCACTGGGACAGTTTCCAGGTCCCGGCACTGCCCACCGACCGTTTGCTCAACCTGCTGCTGTACGTGAAGGGTTACCTCGACGGCACCCTCACGTTCCGTCGCAGCTGCGCACACGGTGTCTGTGGATCGGACGCCATGCGGATCAACGGTGTGAACCGTCTGGCCTGCAAGCTGCTGATGAAGGACATGCTGCCCAAGGACGGCAAGCCGGTCACCATCACGGTCGAGCCCATCAAGGGCCTGCCCGTCGAGAAGGACCTGGTTGTCGACATGGAACCCTTCTTCGACGCATTCCGCGCCGTGAAGCCGTTCCTCATCACCAGTGGCAACGAGCCCACTCGTGAGCGCATCCAGAGCCAGCACGACCGTGCTCGTTTCGACGACACGACAAAGTGCATCCTCTGCGCATGCTGCACCACGTCGTGCCCCGTGTACTGGAGCGACGGCAGCTACTTCGGTCCCGCTGCCATCGTCAACGCACACCGGTTCATCTTCGACAGCCGTGACGAGGCCGCTTCCGAGCGTCTCGACATCCTGAACGACAAGGACGGCGTGTGGCGTTGCCGCACCACGTTCAACTGCACCGACGCATGCCCCCGCGGCATCCAGGTGACAAAGGCAATTCAGGAAGTCAAGCGAGCTCTGCTCTTCGCTCGATAGTCAGGCCTTCGGCCCTGTGCGCGGTTAGGGAGTCTCCGGACTCCTTAACCGCGCACAGCTATGTCGGGGGCATGTTGAGCGGTGTCACGACTTGAACCGGTGACGTCGTAAAGCCGAAGTGAGCGCCCATGGCGCCGTGTTCTTTCATGACCACCTGACAGGCAGTGCGAACATCCGCACGCAGATCGTGGTGGAGCACCGCTGATATTCGCCTCTCCCCCAGCAACTTTCGATTGTCACCGTCGAGATCGTGGGCGATGAAGACACTGCACTCCCGGTTCAGTTCTTCGAACGCGTCGACCGTGGCCAGGTTGCCACCACCGATCGAATAGACAGCCCGGATCTGCGGATCGGATTCGAGTGCCGCTCGCACCAGTTTCCTACTCGTCTGATCCAGACCGTCACTGTTCGGAATGTCGATCAACCGTCGATGCGGAGCCGCGACGCGCATGGCGGATCGAAATCCCATCTCCCGTTCTTCCTCCCCGCGAAAGAATCCGCTACTCATGCTGACCAGCACGTTGCCGTCCCGATCCCCCAGCCACTGATCGATCAAGTACGCGGCGGTGGCTCCGGCGGCTCGGTTGTCGATGCCGATGTAGGCGGCTCGCCTGCTACCGGGAACATCGGTCACCAACGTGACGACCGGAATCTTTGCCGCCACCAACCGGTCGATCGCCGCCACGACTTCCGGAGTGTCGGGAGCCTTGACGATGACTCCGTGGGATCCGCGTCGGCGAATCTTGTCGAGCGTCGACGTCATCGCTTCGACCGAACCGGTTTCACGAAAGTGGAACCGGGAACGAACGACAGCAGGCGCAAGGGTCGGCAGTTCGTCCTCGAGCGCGTCACGGACGGCGTCGGAAAACCTTGCGGGGGTTTGCAACACGACGTCGACGATGAACGTGCGCCCGACCAGTTTCAGTTGCGAGCGTTGACGTTCCAGGTCCGTGATCGCCTGGCGAACCTCCGATCGTGTGCCCTCCCGAACTCCAGGACGGTCGTTGAGCACCCGGTCGACGGTGGCCTCACTCAGGCCCGACTGCTGAGCGATCTCCCGTACTTTGAATCGATGCGCCACAACTACCTCACGATGATGGATATTTGATGGTTTTTCGCTGTTGCTCGAGGTCTTCGTCACAGCCAGACTAAACCCATGACTTCTCCGCCGGGCGTAACCAGGCCCGCACTCCTAGCCGACACCGTCGTACTGGTCAGTGGCGGCTCGCAAGGCGTCGGCGCCGGCGTCGTACGCGCCGCAGTCCGTGAGGGCGCTCAGGTGGCTTTCACCGGCCGACGCCCGGACGTCGGAAAGGCTCTCGAGGCAGAACTTTCGGGAACCCACTTCATCGAAGCCGATGTGGCGCAGACCGATTCCGCGCTCGCCAGCGTGGCCGAGACGATCTCACATTTCGGCCGCGTGGATGCCCTCGTCAATTCCGCCGGACTCACCTCGCGCGGCACGCTGCTCGACACCACCGAGGAACTCTTCGACCAGCACATCGCGGTGAACCTTCGCGGTCCGTTCTTCACGATGCAGGCAGCCGTCAAGGACATGCGCGAGCGTGCGGTCCCCGGGTCCATCGTCAACATCATCTCCACGTCCGAACTCGGCGGGCAACCGTATCTCGCGCCGTACGTGGCAGCGAAGGCCGGGCTGGCGGGGCTGACCCGCAACGCCGCCCATGCGCATCGCTGGGATCGTATCCGGATCAACGGTCTCGACATCGGGTGGACACAGACCGAGGGAGAAGACCTCACGCAGAGAGCTTTTCACGACGCTGGTGACGATTGGCAGGAACGTGCGGGCAGCACCCTCCCCATGGGCAACCCCGGACAGGTCGACGAAATCGCCGACTTCGTCGTCTTCCTGCTCTCCGATCGCAGCGGAGTCGTGACAGGTTCGATCATCGACTGGGACCAGAACGTCTTCGGAGGGCTGGACTGATGGGCGCTCGTATCGGAGTCATCGGCCTCGGACGAATCGGCAGCTACCACGCCCGAAACCTGCTGACGACGGACGGCGTCGACGCACTGGTTGTCACCGACGTCGACGCACGTCGAACCTCGGACGTGGCAAGCGAACTCGACGTGGAGTCCGCTGCCGATCCCGACGCGCTTTTAGCGTCAGGCATCGACGGCGTTCTGATCGCCGCGTCGTCGAGTTCGCACGCCGACCTGATCGAAGCCGCTGTCCGCCGAGACATCCCGACGTTCTGCGAAAAGCCGGTAGCCGACTCGATCGAATCCTCGGTTCGTGTCCTCGCGACTGCCGAGCAGACGTCGGTACCAGTACAGATCGGATTTCAGCGCCGATTCGACCCGTCATTTGTGGCGGCGTACGACGCAGTTCGATCCGGAGAACTCGGTTGGATCCACACTCTCCGATCGACCACCCTCGACCCCGCTCCCCCGCCGATCTCGTACATCGCACACTCCGGCGGCATCTTCCGCGACTGCTCGATCCACGATTTCGACATCGTCAGGTGGGTCAGCGGCCGCGAAGTCACCACGGTTTTTGCCACCGGCTCGAATCAGGGTGATCGCGGGATCGCCGATGCCGGTGACGTCGACACCGCCGCAACGGTTCTCACTTTCGAAGGCGGAACCATCGCGGTCGTGTCAAATACCCGCTACAACGGCCGCGGCTACGACTGCCGACTCGAGGTACTCGGCTCGGCGGACTCCGTCGTTGCCGGGCTGGACGACCGCTTGCCACTCCGCTCTCTCG
Source organism: Rhodococcus sp. 5A-K4 (assembly GCF_046097995.1). Lineage (NCBI taxonomy): Bacteria > Bacillati > Actinomycetota > Actinomycetes > Mycobacteriales > Nocardiaceae > Rhodococcus > Rhodococcus sp. 5A-K4. The sequence continues at coordinate 190,098 of NZ_JBJURM010000012.1, read as the reverse complement.
ACCCCGAAACATCGTTCCCCTCGAAGGAGCCGTACACGTTCTTCATGGACCGCTTCACGTCCGCCTACCGTGCGGAACTCGAAGCATTCCTCGGCGTTGTCGCCGGGCGTCGGGAATCACCGTGCACGCCCACAGATGCGGTCGAGTCGGCGTGGATCTCCGAAGCTGCAACGCACTCTCTGCGCGAGGGTCGGCCCGTCACGATCACCGAAGTAAAAGATCTGTTCCTTCACGACAAGAATGAGGCACACACATGAGCACTCCTCGCATCGCCGGCGCACCGATCTCCTGGGGCGTGTGCGAAGTCCCGGGCTGGGGCTACCAACTCGACCCTGCGCAAGTCCTCCGGGAAATGCGCGAAGTCGGTCTGGCGGCAACGGAAATCGGACCGGAGGGCTTTCTGCCGACAGCACCCGCCGAAATGGCCAAGGTGCTCGCGGATCACGACCTGAGCGCAGTCGGCGGGTTTGCACCAGTACTGCTGCACGATGACGATCATGATCCGGTACCCGGCATCTCCCCCATCCTCGACGGTTTTGTCGCCTCGGGTGCCGAGGTTTTGGTTCTGGCCGCCGCGACGGGTTCCCACGGCTACGATTCACGCCCAGAACTGGACGAGCAGAGTTGGAAAACCCTGCTGCACAATCTCGATCGCCTCACCGACGCCGCCGCCGAGCGTGGAATCAGGGCAGTTGTCCACCCTCACGTCGGAACGATGATCGAGCAGCGCGACGAGGTCCTGCGAGTGCTCGACGGCTCGGCCATCCCACTGTGCCTGGACACCGGCCACCTGTTGATCGGCGGCACCGATCCGGTCGACCTGGCGCGTCAAGCTCCCGAGCGCATCACCCACGTGCATCTCAAGGACGTCGACGATGCCCTCGCATCACGCGTTCGCAGTGGTGAGCTCACCTACACCGACGGCGTGAAGGCGGGAATGTACCGTCCACTCGGTGGCGGCGACGTCGACATCGCCGGTGTCACAGCCATATTGCAGCGCCACGGTTTCGACGGATGGTACGTGCTCGAGCAGGACACCATTCTGACCGAGGCTCCGTCCGACGAGGGACCGGTGCGTGATGTGCGAGCGAGCGTCGAGTATCTGCGGTCGGTTCTGTGACACCTACCCCGCTGCGGATAGGCATTCTGGGAGCCTCACGCATCGCCGAGAACGCGATGATCAAACCTGCAACGGCCACCGGGCACCGCCTGGTGGCCGTTGCCGCACGCAGCCCCGAGCGGGCCAGAGCCTATGCGGCCCGGCATGGGATCGAACGGGTGGTCGGTTCGTACGCCGAGCTGATCTCGGATCCGGAGGTGGACGTCGTCTACAACGCGCTGCCCAACAGCCTGCACGGACCGTGGAATCTCGCCGCCGTTCAGGCCGGCAAGCACGTGCTGACGGAGAAACCGTTTTCGAGCAACGCGGTGGAAGCGCGTGCTGTAGCCGAGGCAGCGCGCGTGAGCGGAGTGACGCTGCTCGAGGGGTTCCACTACCTCTTTCATCCGGTGAACCGGCGCCTGCTGGATGTGGTTCGGAGCGGCACAGTCGGCGCGGTCACTCGGGTGGAAACCGTACTGCGGATGCCCAAACCATCCGAGAACGACCCGCGGTGGGAGCTCGCCTTGGCAGGCGGGTCACTGATGGACCTGGGCTGCTACGGGTTACATGCTTCCCGGATGCTGAGTGACGTCTGTGGTGGTGCGCCAGTGGTGACCGGGACCCGCCACGAGGAATACGCTTCGGGGGTCGATTCGTGGTTCGACATCGAACTCGAGTATCCCGGCGGAGCGCGGGCATCCGTTGTGACAACGATGTTGGACGAGAAGTACCACTTCACTTTCCGGGTCTTCGGAACCAACGGAGACGTCCTGGTGCACAACTTCCTCCAGCCGGACGTCGACGACCGTGTCTCCGTCACTGTCGATGGGCGCACGAGTATCGAGCATCTGGGCACAAAGTCGTCGTACACCTGGCAACTCGAAGCGTTCGCCGATCATCTGTCCGGGGTCTCGGCGCTGCCGATCGGACCGGGCGACGCGGTAGCCAACATGACGATGATCGACGAGGCGTACATGCATTCCGGCCTCGGGGTTCGGCCGACGACCATCCTCTGACGAAACGACTACAGCCTCGGTTCGATTCGAACCGAGGCTGTAGTCGCGAGGTTTTGATCTAACGGCGAAGCTCGTGGGTCAGTGTCTCGAGCTCGTCACCGCCCGCCATCTCCTTGGTCAGTTCTTCGAGTGAGATGTCGTCGTACTTGGCGTCGAGCTTCTGCCTGCCTCGGTTGAGGAGCACGAAGTGATCGCCGACCATGTACGCGTGGTGCGGATTGTGCGTGATGAAGATGACGCCGAATCCCTGTTCCTTGGCAGCGGTGATGTAGCGCAACACCATTCCCGACTGCTTGACGCCGAGCGCTGCTGTCGGCTCGTCGAGAATCAGCACGCGGGCACCGAAGAAGATGGCGCGGGCGATGGCAACACACTGACGCTGACCGCCGGAGAGACTACCGATCGGTGCGTCGACGTCAGGCAGTTCGATGCCCATCTTCGACAGTTCCGAAAGAGTCGTCGCGCGCATGGCGTTGGCGTCGAGCGACTTGATCAGACCACCCTTGCGCAGTTCCTGCCCGAGGAAGAAGTTGCGCCACACCGGCATCAACGCAACAACGGCGAGGTCCTGATAGACCGTGGCAATGCCTTTGCCAAGCGCCTCTTTCGGCGAGTGGAACGTTGTCGGTTCGCCGTCGACGAGTAGTTCACCTTCGCTCTGCTGGTGCAGACCAGCGATGATCTTGATCAGCGTGGACTTGCCTGCACCGTTGTCACCGAGCACACCGGTCACCTCACCCGCACCGACGCGCAGGTTGATTCCCTTGAGCGCGATGATGTTTCCGTATTGCTTACCGACGTCCTTGAGCTCGATCAGTGGCACGTTGCCGCCCGAGTTCGAGAGAGCCGGAACTTCAGCTGTGGTACTCATGTGTCACCTTTTCGCAGCGTAGTTGCGGAATGCGTTGTTGGCGATGACCGCGAACAGCAGCATGGCGCCGAGGAAGAACTTGAACCAGTCCGGGTTCCAGCCTGCGTAGACGATGCCCTGGTTGGTCATACCGAAGATGAATGCGCCGATCGCAGCACCTATCGCGGTTCCGTACCCACCGGTGAGCAGGCAACCGCCGATGACTGCGGCGATGATGTACAGGAACTCGTTACCGACACCCTGACCGGACTGAACGGTGTTGAACGAGAACAGCAGATGCATGCCCACGAACCAGGCAGCAAAGCCGACGGTCATGAACAGACCGATCTTGACTGCGGTCACCGGCACACCGATCGCGCGGGCACTGTCCTGATTGCCGCCGACCGCGAAGATCCAGTTGCCGATCTTGGTCTTGAACAAAACAAATGTTGCAATCGCGGTGAACAGCAGCCACCACACGACCGTGATCTTGACGGACACCCCGAAGACCGAGAACGACGACGCGAATACCTTTTTCGCGGAATCGAATCCGGCCATGTCGGAGACGCTGGGTGTGGCAACCTGACCACTCACGAGCTTGGTGACGGCCAGGTTGATTCCGGTCAGCATCAGGAACGAGCTCAGGGTGATGAGGAAGCTGGGAATCTTCGTCTTCATGACGAGGTAGCCGTTGAAGAATCCGACTGCGAGCGAAACGACGAGCGCCAGAATCGCACCCACCCACAGATTGAGGTGCAGGTTGTAGGCGATCATCGACGCGGCGAGCGAGGACGTGGTGACTGCGACGCCGGCGGATAGGTCGAACTCGCCGCCGATCATGAGCAGGGCGACCGCGCAAGCCATGATGCCGATCGTGGAGCTGGAGTAGAGCACTGTCGCAAGCGCTTCCGGCGTACGGAACGGTGCCGCGACGATACAGAAGAAGATGAAGATGGCGATGGCGCCGACAAGTGAACCCATCTCCGGGCGGAGCAGTAGGCGCTGAATGCGCTTTTGCTCCTTCACCCGTTCATCGGTCACGACTTTGTGGGCGGCAAGGTCGAGATCTGCCTGAGTGGACATGATTTCCCTTCCGTGCTGGACAGGCGCACGGAGGGCGGACTCTCAGCCCTCCGTGCGCCCGGATCAGCGAGTTCCGTTCTTGGCGTACTCGGCGACCGAGTCGATGTTGGTGTTGTCGATGAACGCGGGTCCGGTCAGGGTCGGCAAGCCGCCACCGATCACGTTGCCGTTGTTGAGGTAAAGCCACAGCGAATCGATGGCGAGGTAGCCCTGCAGGAAGGGTTGCTGGTCCACTGCCCACTGCACGTCACCGGATTTGATGGCGTCGACGAGCGCCGCGTTGGTGTCGAAAGTGACGACCTTCGCCTTGCTGCCCGCATTGCCGACCGACGTCACGGACGTCAAGGCAAACGGAGCACCGAGTGCGAGAACTCGATCGATTGCCGGGTCCTGTTGAAGTTTCGCGGTGATGGTCGATTCCACCGACGGCATGTCCTTGCCGTTGACGTTGAGAATCTCCGTCGTTCCCTTGAACGACTTCTTCACTCCGGCACAACGTGATTCGAGGCTCACGTTGCCCTGCTCCTGAATGACGCACAACACCTTGGTGGCACCTTCGGTGTTGAGTCGCTCGCCGGCAGCTTCACCGGCAATCGACTCGTCCTGACCGAAGTACTCCTTGACGCCCATGTCCTTCCAGGTCTCGAGGCCCGAGTTGAGGGCGACCACCGGAATGCCCGCGGCGGTGGCACTTTGGACCGCGGCAACCATGGCGTCGGGCTTCGCGAGGGTCACAGCAATCCCGTCGACCTTGCTGTCGATCGCACTCTGAACCAAGTTGGCCTGATTCGGCGCCTCGGGATCGGCGGAGTACCGAAGCTCGATGTTGTCCTTGGCCGCTGCGGTTTCGGCTCCCTTGCGCACCAGATCCCAGAACGTGTCACCGGGAACTTCGTGAGTGATCATCGCAATAGTGGCGCGGGGCGTGTCCGCCGTACCCGCGCCCATTCCGGATCCGGAAGAATCCGGCTTTCCGCCGGTGCTTGAACAGGCGGCCAGACCCAAGACCACGACTGAGGCTCCGGCCAGTACGGCAACGCTCTTGCGTCCCGTGAGAAACGACATGTGAACTCCCTCTCGACATCAACCAACGGCCCGCGAACGGATGGTGCTCGGTTGTATGTGAAAGATGTAATACCCGTCACAGTCGAATGTCAATAGTTTGTTCTGACATTAGGACTGCTTATCAAAGACCGAACAAACTGATTGAAGTCGAAACTGCAGGTCAATGCCCTGCGGGTCCAGTTGAACCTCGAACCACAAGTTGTGGCTGCGCGACAATGTCCTTGCCCAATGGCCCACTTCCGCCGTCGAGGCGTTCGGAGATCCGCTCCACCGCGGCGCCGCCCAGAAACGCCGTGTCCTGCCCGACACTGGTCAGATCGATGTGCGCCAAACCTGCCAATGCACTGTTGTCGAATCCGATCACGGAAACGTCGCCAGGCACCGAGATCCCGGCACGCAGGAAGACGTCGAGAACTCCGAGCGCGCAGCGATCGTTGAAAGCGAAGACCGCCCCGGGTAACCCACCCTCGACCATCGACCTGGCGGCAGCTGCGCCGAACTCCTCCGTGAGACCGCCGGGAAGAATTCTCGGCTCCAGACCTGCCGCTCGCATGGCCTTGCGGTAGCCCTGACGCCGTTCCTGGGCGCCCGGGCCTCGCCCGCCGTCGACGTGGGCGATCGAGCGGTGCCCGAGTTCGACAAGGTGATTCACAGCCATCACCGCGCCCGCCTCGTCATCTGTTCGGACAACATCCACGTGCACTGACGACATCTTCCGCGCGATTACGACAACGGGAACCTTGTCGGCCAGGTCGACGATCTCTGCTTCCGGCGCCTGTGAACCCAACAGCAAGATCGCCTCACACCGGTCGTCGAGCAGGGTCCGCGTTGCACGAGAATCCGGCCGTCGCTCCGAGACCGCACTGAGGACGACGTCGTAGCGCGACCGTTCGGCGGCCACATAGATTTCGTCGAGCAGCTCCGCGTGAAACGTTTGCGCCGCAACGTAACTGACACCGATCAGGCGGCTGCGATGTTGGCGCAGCAGTCGCGCCGCGTTGTCGGGTCGATAGCCGAGTTCGTCCGCGGCCGCCTTGACCCGTACCCGCGTCGCATCGCTGGCACCTGGGACATCACGAATGACGATGGACACCAGAGCGCGTGACACACCGGCCAGGTCTGCTACGTCTTGCAAGGTGGGGCGTCGACTGTTCACCTCCACAGACTAGATCGTTCCAGCGAATAAGCACCGAAGCATTGACGCGCGCCGCATCCGGCGCTTTACTGGCATGGACTAGAACGATCTAGTTCCTCATTCTCACTCCGAACGGAGCCCCCATGTCTGCCTCTGTTGCAGTCGGTCTCATCGGCGCCGGATGGATCGGCCGCTTCCACGGCGAGTCCGTCGCGCTGCGTATCCCCGGCACCCGTCTCGTCGCCGTCGCCGATCCTGCGCCCGGCGCTGCGGCGTCGTTGATCGAACGTGTCAGTCCCGACGCCCGCGCGTACACCGACGCCCTTGAGCTGATTGCCGATCCGACCGTCGAAGCGGTGCTCATCAGCACGCCCGCATCAACTCACACCGATCTCGTGGTGGCAGCCGCGGAGGCCGGCAAACATGTCTTCTGCGAAAAGCCGATGGCCTTGACACTCGAGGACGCCGATCGCGCGATCGGCGCATGTGCCGCGAACAACGTTGCGCTGCAAGTCGGTTTCAACCGGCGCTTCGCCGCCGACTTCACCGCGGCCCACGACGTGATCACCGCCGGCGGGATCGGAACCCCACAGCTACTTCGTTCTCTGACCCGCGACCCAGGAATCACAGCCGACGTCGCCTCCCGAGTCAAGCCGTGGACCATCTTCAACGAGACGCTGATTCACGACTTCGACGCTCTGCTCTGGCTCAACCCCGGGGCACGCGTCGTCGAGGTGTTCGCGCAGGCCGATGCTCTCATCCATCCGCAGTACAAGGAGCAGGGGTACCTCGACACGTCGATGGTTCAGTTGCGCTTCGACAACGGCGCCCTCGCGTCGGCCGAGGCCAACTTCCAAGCCACCTACGGTTACGACGTGCGCGGCGAAGTTTTCGGTTCCGGTGGAATGGTGAGTGCAGGCGAGGTCACGCGGACCGCGATGCGTCATTACAGCTCACCGGGCGTTCTGGCCGACACACCTCGGGTGAACATCGAACTGTTTCACGACGCCTATGTTGCCCAGCTGGTGCACTTCGCAGACTGCATCCTCTCCGGCAGTGCGCCGTCGGTCGACGGTCTCGACGCTCGCAACGCCCTGGAAATTGCATTGGCCGCAAAGGAATCCGTGGAAACCGGACTGCCCGTATCATTGTTGTCGGTGCCGCAGTGAGCCCCTTCGATTTGGCGGTCTCCGCCGAGATGACGTTCACCGAACTCCCTGTCGTCGAGCGTGTTCGGCGGATCTCGGAGGCGGGGTTCGCAGCCGAGATCTGGAGTTGGCAAGACAAGGACCTCGATGCTCTGGTCGCCACCGGGGCTCGCTTCTCCTCGATGACCGGCTACCTCCACGGCGATTTGTTCGATGACGCCGGCAGCGCCGAACTGGTACGTACAGCGGCGCTATGCCTCGCTCCGGCAGCGAAACTCGGCGTTCCCCGGCTGAACTTCCATACCGGCGAGCTGATCGACGGACAGGCTGCGCGCCCGCAGTATCGAACTACGGGAACGATGTGGCTGACGGCCCAACGCGCTCTCGAGAAGATCGCGAGACTGGGCGAAGAAGCCGGAGTCGTCTTCTGCCTCGAGAATCTCAATACGATCGTCGATCACCCCGGCGTACCGATGGCCCGCGCCAAAGACACCCTGGCACTGGTGGAATCCGTCTCACACCCCAACCTCAAGATGATGCTCGACCTCTACCACGCACAGATCGGCGAAGGAAACCTCATCGAACTCGTGCGGCGTTGTGGTGACAACATCGGCGAGATTCAGGTGGCCGACGTACCCGGCCGATGCGAACCCGGAACCGGCGAGATCAACTACCCCGCCATCGCACGCGTGCTCGCCGACCAGGGTTACACCGGCACGATCGGTTTGGAGGGCTGGGCATCGGGAGACAGTGACACCGCACTCACTGCTTTCCGGAAGGCCTTTACGCTCTAGCCCTCACCCGGGAACATGATCCCCACCTGACGGCGGATCTCGTCGAGGATGTCGAGCGTCGCAATGGCCGCGTCGAGCGGATGGACCGGCGACTCGATATCCCCGGCGGTGATCCGCCGCGCCGCCTCGGCCGCCTCGAACGCGAGACCTCCGACGTATCCGTCGACCGGATCGTCGTAGCGCACAGATCTTCCGTCACCTAGCCGGACAGTGAAGGCCCCGGGCCGGTAGAACGTCGAGTCCAGAACGATCAGCCCCTTGTCGCCGCAGATCGAGGCCGTGTTGGGCGTGTCAGCAAGGATCGTGGTGTTCAGACTGGCCTGAGCAATGCCTGCCCAGGACAGAACCGCTGAGATCTGGCCGTTCACCATGTCATTCGCCGGCTCGCCCAGGGCAGCAACCGCAGTAGGAACACCCAATACCCGATACGCGAGACTGACCGGATAGGTCCCGAGGTCGAGAAGTGGCCCACCCGCAAGCGCTGGATCGTAGATACGATGATCGGTCTCGAACCGTTCGCCGTGATCGGCCAGAACCGTACGTATGGTTCCCAGCAGCCCCGCCTCGAGGATCTGGTCGATCACGTCGAACTTGGGCAGAAACGACGTCCACATCGCCTCCATGCAAAACAATCCGAGCGCAGCCGCCCGCTCCTGAATCGCCCGTCCCTGCGCTCCGTTCAAAGCCAGCGGCTTTTCGATCACGACATGCTTGCCGTGATCCAATGCCGCCATCGCGCAATCGAAATGAGCAGTGTGCGGTGTTGCGACATAGACGACGTCCACATCCTCGGAGGCGAGCAAAGCGTCGTAGCTACCGTGAGCGCGTCGGATCCCCCAATTGTCCGCGAAGGCCTGAGCGCGGGTGAGTCCGCGCGAAGCGACGGCCGTGACTTCCTGCGCTGTATTTCTCTGGAGTGACTCCACGAAGCGCTGTGCGATCCAGCCAGGCCCGAGGATCCCCCAGCGCAAAGTCGGAGCGTCGACCGGATCGGGGACCCGGGTGCGAGGGAGTTCCAGAACTGTAGAAGAAGTCATGCCTCGAACTGTAGAGTCGAATCTCGAAATATGTAAGGACATTAGGTTGTCCGTTTCAATCCTCTGAAAGTAGGAACCTCATGTCGATTCGTGTCGGTGTGATCGGAACCGGCGTCATGGGCACCGACCACGTCCGCAATCTCCACTCCACGGTCTCCGGGGCAACGGTCTCTGTGGTTGCAGACCTCGATCAAGAGCGAGCAAAGTCCGTAGCGTCCGCAGTCGGCGCACGGTGGGTGACCGATCCGTTGAAACTGATCAACGACGCCGGTGTGGACGCCGTAGTCATCGCTTCCCATGATTCAACGCATGCCGACCTCACGCCTGCTGCTGTCGAAGCCGGAATACCGGTTCTGTGTGAAAAGCCCCTCGCAGTGACAGCAGAGGACTGCCGACGCGTCGCTGCGGCCGAGAACCCCGAAAGCCCCCTTGTGAGCGTCGGATTCATGCGCCGCTTCGATCCGGGATACGTGGCGCTGAAGGCCGAAACACATTCCGGCCGTATCGGTGACCCACTGATCGTGCACTGCTCGAGTCGCACTGTCAGCGCCTACCCGGGTGGCAGCTCGGAATCCACGGTGACCAACTCCGCGATTCACGAACTCGACATCGTGCCGTGGATCTTGAACTCCCCCGTCGTCGCAGCCAGCTGGCACTGCGGGCGCTCGAGTTCGCTGGTGAACGATCGCCAGGATCCGCAGATAATCATGCTGCGCACCGCCGACGGCGTTCTCACCACGGTCGAGGTCTTTCTCAACGCGCGGTACGGCTACGACACTCGGTGCGAGGTCGTGGGCGAAATCGGCGCCGCTCGTCTCGTCGAACCGGTGGTCATCCACACCGACGCGGATCGATCCCACTCGTACGGCTATGCGGCGGATTGGATTCCGCGTTTTGCCGAGTCGTATCGGCGCCAATTTCAAGAGTGGATCGACGCATTGAGCACCGGAAGACCGTCGACCTTGGCCACAGCCGCGGACGGCCTGCGGGCAAATCTCGTGGCAGCTGCCGTGATCAAGTCGATGCACTCCGCGGGGACAACTGTCTCGGTCGAGCCCGTGGGGGAAAGTTTCTGAGGTCTTTTTGATGGATTTCAGGGGTAGTTTCGATGGGTTCTCCTTGGCAGTCTTTGAGGTACAGCGCATCTTGAACACCGCAGGAAAGGCCCCGAATGACTCCATCACTGACCAACCACACCGTGCCGTCCGCAGGTAGGTTGCACCGAGAAGACTGCAACATCGACGACTTCGCCGCTTTGGTCGCGCACGACACCGACCTTGCCGATTACCCGTACGCCCATTCAGTGGCCGACGGGGTTCTTCTGTACCGCTCCGAAGCATTGGTAGAGCAATCGTCGAATCCTGAAACCCGGGCCGAGATCCAAGACGAGATCGCCCGGGCGTTACTCACCGGCCCCGGCATCACAGTCTTTCAAGGCGCATTCGACGCGGAGATACTGGATCGCGCCAGCGCGGTCTTCCGTGAACTCATTGCACGCCAACACGAATCCGGTGCAGCGTCCGGAGATCACTTCGCCAAACCTGGTGCCAATGACCGAATCTGGGGCGCACAACTGAAGTTGGCGCTCGAAGATCCCAAGGCTTACGTCGACTACTACGCAAACAGCATTGTCGCTTTGGCTTCGGAAGCGTGGCTCGGCCCCATGTATCAGGTGACGTCGGACGTCAACGTCGTCAATCCCGGTGGCGCCGCACAGAATCCACATCGCGACTACCACCTCGGTTTCATGTCGAGCGACGTAGCCGCGAAGTTTCGGGCGCATGTTCACCGCTTGACCCCTGCCCTCACCTTGCAAGGTGCAGTCGCCCACGTGGATATGCCGGCCGAGACGGGGCCGACGAAGTATCTGCCGTACTCGCAGCAATTCGAATCCGGATACCTCGCATTCGAGCGTCCCGAGTTCAAGGAGTTCTTCGAAGCCAACTACGTCCAATTACCTTTGAAGAAGGGAGATGCCGTCTTCTTCAACCCAGCCCTGTTCCACGCGGCAGGCCACAACAAGTCCGCCGACGTCCTGCGTATGGCAAATCTTCTCCAGGTGTCGTCGGCCTTCGGTCGAGCCCTCGGAACCATCGACCGGGAGGCACTCGTCAACGCGATCTATCCGGCACTGCTCGCTCTCAGCGAGGCGGGGTCAGACGAGGCAGTTCGGTGCGCCGTCGCCGCCTCGGCCGAGGGCTACGCCTTCCCGACCAATCTGGACCGAGACCAACCGATCGACGGCCTCGCGTCTCAGACGCAGGCCGAACTCGTGACGGAGGCGGTTCGCGAGCGGATCTCACCTGGTCGACTGGCCGATCTACTGAAGGCACAGTCCGAGAGACGAATGAGCTGAGGGACGGCAGCACTGAAGAGACTTGGGCCGCTTAATGCCGATCGGTCGGTACGCTCGAAGCATGGGGTGGGACTTGTTAGTGCTGTTCGCCATGATCGGCCCGTTGGCGACGTTCGGGTGGGCGGCTGTTCGGGCGAAGCGCCGCGGACTCGGCGGCTCCTTCGTCGGGCCGTTTCAGGAAATGTTCGATCCTGGTGCGGCGCGAGCACAGACGGTCATCGAACAGATCGCGGAACTGCCGGATCCTGCGGACTCCGGCGACCCGGACAACGATGACGATGTGCCGTACACAGTCACCTATGAGGGTGTTCGGCTCCACATCAATCCAGGTAGGGCTCGACAGCGTGGAGGCGAAGGGACCGCCAAGCACGCTGACTGAAAGTCGCGCCGGATACAACATGCTGTACGGGTTTTTTCGACGTGCAGTACAGGGATCGCTACTGTTCGAGAATTCGGGTGAGGGAGAACTGGTTCGGTCAGGGCCGGCGCAGTTGATAGGTGACACCGTTTTCCAACTCGTCCGAGCTGAACGACTTCGGGGAAAAGCGGCCCAAGCTCACCTCGTAGTTTTTCTGGTTTGCGGGGACGGCATCAAAATGTGCGGTGTAGGAGCACGTGCTCATTCCGTCAGGAAGTTGATCGATTGCCTCGACCTCGAGTGTCGACCTGACGGACGCAGCGCCACTGCCCCCGAAAATTTGAATCTGGTCGTTCGGAGCGACACGGATCGAGTCGATCACGCACTCTCCAGAGCCGGCCTCGACTTGCTCTGCCTGACCGGTCACCGTCAATGTGGCAGCAAATGTCTTCGGCACATCGACATTGGTCGTGCAGCCCGTGAGTATCAGCACTCCGACGGCGATCAAGGCCGCGGGCGCGATCTGCCCCAATCCTTGTCCCATAAACGGCAACGGTAGTGCACCCGAGGTGTCACGGTGCTCGGTTACCGAAATCGAAGGGTCACGCGCGGTCCCTCGCCGGCCGGCCGAACCACGCGGACATCTGAGTATCCAACTCCGCCTGCGTATCCCCGACCCATGCCACATGACCGTCCGGCCGAAGCAGGACAGCCGGAGCTTCCAATTCAGTGCTTGTGTCGACGATGTGGTCGGCGCGATCGCTCCAACCATCGACGGACAGTTGGCCACACTGGTCGAGAAGAAGTCCGCGGCCGGATCGCGTCAGGTCGTACAGGTTGCCGCGGGTCAACGCGATGTTACGCAGCCTCCGACCGAGTAGGTCGTCGCCTTCGCCGAAATCGTAGCGAATCGAGATCGCAGTGATCTTCTCGGTCAAATAGCGCTTGACGTCTTCGAATTCCATCAGCTCGGAGATCAAGCGCCGCACCGCTTGTGGTCCGGCAGCGGTGGAGATCAACTCGGCCTGGGCGCGCGTGTTGTCCAGCACGTCGGCAGCCACCGGACGCCGTTCCGATTCGTACGTGTCGAGCAGGCCCACCGGTGCCCAGCCGTTGATCTCGGCGGCGAGCTTCCAGCCGAGGTTGAAGGCGTCCTGCACACCGAGATTGAGACCTTGACCGCCCATCGGTGGGTGGATGTGTGCGGCGTCGCCGGCGAGAAACACCCGGTCGCGCCGGTAGTGCTCCGCCAGACGAGTGGCGTCGCCGAAGCGCGAGAGCCACCGCGGCGAGTGCACACCGAAGTCGGTACCGGCAATGGCCAGTAGCTGTTGTTTGATGTCGTCGAGGGTGGTCGGTGTTGCGCGACCGTCGGCAACTTCGGCCGCAGGAACCACGACACGAAAAGCACCGTTGCCGGCGGGACCGACTCCGAATCGTTTGTGCGTTTCCCGGATTTCGGCGACAACGGCGGCCAGTTCATCAGCCGGCATGGTCACGTCCATTTCGCCGATCAACGTGTCGGCGCTCGACGGCTCGCCGGGAAACCCGACGTCGATCAGCTTCCGAACAGTGCTGCGGCCGCCGTCGCAGCCTACAAGGTACCGCGCGTGAAGTGTTGTGCCGTCGGACAATTCCGCTGTGACCTTGTCGGTATCTTGACGGATCGCGACGACGCGCTTCCCTCGCTGAATGTCCGCGCCGACTTCGGTGGCATGTTCGGCAAGAATCCTGTCGATCTCGGGCTGAGGTATTCCCAGTACGTACCCGTGCGCAGTATCAAGGTGCGCGGGTGCCGGCTTGCTGATCCCCGCGAAGAATCCACCGAGCGGATACTTGCGGCCGTGCGCGAGGAACTTGTCCAGCAACCCGCGCTGCTCCATGATTTCGATGCTGCGCACATGGATGCCGAGGGCACGGACGAACTGAGTCGGCTCCTCGTCCTTGTCCACGACGACGACATCGACGCCCTGTAGCCGGAGCTCACCTGCCAGCATCAATCCAGTTGGTCCAGCACCGACAATGATGACGTCACTCATGCGATCCCCTCCTTCGGGCAAGGCTTTTGCTTGCTCGCAGCAGACGAGTGTGCACCATCACCGGGGCCTTGCCGCAAGCCCCGGGTCCCGCGTTATGATGAAGGTGGCGGAAGACGCTTCATTATCGGCGCACCAACACCACAGCACCTGTATCGCGTGGGAGCCGCCAACTCTCGATCACCGTCGGCACCAGCATGGCCCCGAGAACACCCAGCGTCAGAGAAAACGGCACTCCGCCGCTCAGATCCTCCGACTCCGCCAACGGTGTGCAGAGCGTGATCACCAACGCGGACAGTGCAATACCTAGACCGGATGCCAACTCTTGCAGCGTTGCATGCAGAGTATTTGCATCGGTCAGCTCACCCGAGTCGACGTCGGCGAACGCCAAGCTGTTGTACGCGGTGAACCCGATGGATCGCAACGCGCCACTGACAAACAGTGCGACAGCGATAACGACGTCCGGTGTCGTCGACGAGATCAGTACCAGCGCACCGAAGCACACCACGGACAGAACTCCGTTTCCCACCAGAACTCGTCTGATCCCGAATCTGCGCATGAGCGGAGTGGTGAGCGGTTTGATCGCGATATTCCCCGCGAACAGAGCCATCACCAGCAGACCGGCCTTGAACGCCGACATTCCGAATCCCACTTGGAACAACAACGGCAGCACAAACGGCACGCCCATGATCACGAGCCGGTACAGCGAGCCGCTCGACGCGACGAGCCGAAACGATCGAAGTCGGAGGACGCGGAGCGCGATGAGCGGGTGATCCGACCGGATGAGGTGAATGACGGCCAAGCTCAACAAGATCAGAGCCGCAATGATCCCGAGGCCCACTCGTAGCCAGTCGGTTCCGGCACTGTGCACGCTGTCGAGCGCCACGACAAGGACTGCGACGCCTGCTCCGATCACCACCAATCCCAGCCAGTCGAGGCTCCGTTTCTGTGTTTGCCGAATGTCGGGCACCATGCGCAATGCCAGCAGAAACCCGACGATCCCGATCGGAACGTTGATCAGAAAGATCCAGCGCCACGAAGCGATCGACACGATGGCTCCACCCACAGCGGGCGCAAGAACCGGCGCTGTGAGCGCCGGCCACGTCAAGTAAGCGATAGCCCGTACGAGTTCCGCCTTCGACGTCACCCGCAATACTGCGAGCCGCCCTACCGGCACCATCATGGCGCCGCCTACCCCTTGTAGTGCGCGCATCCCCACCAGCATCGGGAGGGAGGTGCTCAGTGCACATCCCACCGACGCCGCCGTGAAAACGGCTATGGCAGAGATGAAGACACGTCGCGTTCCGAACCTGTCGGCCATCCATCCGCTCGCCGGGATCAGGACGGCCAACACCAGGAGGTACGAAGAAACGGCGACATTGACGTCGACGGCGTCAACTCCGAAGGATTGGGCGATCGACGGCAGTGCGGTTGCGAGAATCGTCGCGTCGAGCATCTCCATGAACAGTGCTGCTGCCACGAGCAACGCCAGTCCGCGGGGAAATGTCACTGCACCAGAGCCTTTCGGAGCGATTCTCGATCAGCCGAGAGAAATCCAGCCACCGGAGGAGACCGAGGTAACCATCGCGTCCAGAGCCTGCGCCGACGCGACAGCATCAGCGATGGTCGCGCCCTGCGGCGCTCCGTCCAAGATCGAAGAGACGAAATTGCGAGCCTCGATGACCTTCAGGTCGTCATAACCCATGGCGTTGGCCGCGCCGGGTTGGAAGCGTCCGAACTCACCTGACTCGGGGCCGACCAAAACCGTCGTGACGGATTGGTCCTGGTACTTCGAGCCGAGGCTGGTGCCCAGTTCACCCATCCGGCGGTAATCCCAGAACACGGCACCCTTCGTACCGTGAATCTCGAATCCGTAGTTGTTCTGCTCTCCCACGGCGACTCGGCACGCTTCGAGGGTGCAGCGGCCGCCCGAGCCGAGCCGCAGCAGTGCGCTGACGAAGTCTTCGTTCTCGACAGCTCCCATCTCCCCGCCGCTGGCTCGGGCATGTCCACTGGTAGCGGCGGACGGACGCGCACGCTCCGGGATGAAGATCGCAGTATCAGCAACGAGAGCGTCGACGTCACCGAGAAGATGACGAATCAGATCGATGCCGTGCGAAGCCAAGTCGCCCAGGACGCCGGCGCCGCCGCGCTCACGCTCGTATCGCCAACTCAAAGCGCCTTCAGGGTGGGCCGCATAGTCGCTGAGGAAACGAAACCTCGAGTGCGTGATCGTGCCCAACTCCCCTGAGTCGATCAGGCTCTTTGCCAGGGCTACAGCCGGCGCGTTTCGGTAGTTGAAGCCGACGGTCGACTGCACACCGGCCTTCGAGACCGCTGCGGCAACAGCTTTGGCGTCTTCCGTGGACAAGCCGACGGGCTTCTCGATCCAGATGTGTTTGCCGGCTTCTGCCATTGCGACGCCGATTTCACGGTGCAAGAAGTTCGGGGCCGTGATGCTCACCGCGTCGATGGCCGGATCGGCTGCGATATCGCGCCAGTCCTGGGTGAAAGCTTCGAAACCGAATTGGTCCGCTGCTTCCTCCCCTCGGCCAGGCACCTCGTCGGCGACGGCGGCCAGGCGGATCACGGGAAGCTGGGGATAGTGCTGCCGCAGACGCAGATACGCCTGCGTGTGGACGCGGCCCATCCATCCGAATCCGGCAACTGCTACTGAAATGCCTGTCATGAGGCTCCGTTCGGGTCAAATGATCGAAGGATCGCAGAAATGCTGGGATCACAAATCACCCCCACTGACTCGGTCAGGCGGGTACTCGTGTCACCGGGATCGAGGTCTAGCGGTCGACCACGGTGGTGTCGAAGTAGTAACGCGACGCTCGGTAGCAGTGGCTGCCGTACTCGACGGCACTACCTGAATCGTCAAATGCAGTGCGGCTCATGGTCAAGAGGGCAGCACCCACTTTCTCGTCGAGCAATCCTGCTTCTTCGCGAGTCGCCGCCCGAGCGCCGATTCGCTGCCGCGCCACACGGATGTGAACGCCGCGAGTTCGCAAGGTTTGGTACAGCCCTTGCGTCTCCAACTCCTCGGGATCGGGTGCGATGTCCACCGGAATGTAGTTGGTCATCACTGCAAGCGGTTCGCCGTTGGTGCTTCGCAGACGCCTGATGGTGGCCACTTCGGCGTCAGGTTCGAGGTTGAGTTCCGCGGCAACGTCCTCGGCGGGAACTCCCACCGTGAACTCGAGCAGCTTGGTCGTCGGCGCCTGGCCGGCCCTCGCAAGGTCGTCGAACAGGCTGGTGAGCTCGACCGGGCGGTGCACCGGACTTTGCACCACCTGAGTTCCGACTCCCCGCTTACGAACAAGTAGGCCCTTGTCCACCAGTTCCTGGATCGCACGTCGAGTGGTCGGACGTGAGAGATTGAGCCGTTTGGCCAACGCCAGTTCGTTCTCGAAGCGATCACCTGGGGCAAGTTCGCCACCGAGAATAGCGCCCTCGATTGCCTGGGCCAGCTGAAAATACAGCGGCACCGGGCTCGAGCGGTCCAACTCGACGGCGAGTGCTGCGACCACGGTCAACTCCGATCTGTCTTGGGAAGGCGCCGTATCGACGCTACTTCTCTCGGCAGTGTATGCGAACACTAACATTCACTTGACCGCAAGTCATAATGTCCAGACAAACTATTGACAATCGCTGTGTCGCGGCGCACAGTTTCAGTCATACAACGGTGCCCTGCGCGGGCAGCCCACCACGAACTCTCGGGAGTCAGTCTTGACAAGCATCAACACTCACCAGAGCGGGTCACACATCCCTGACGCACCTTTCGACGTGCTTGCCATCGGCCGATCGGGGGTGGACATCTACCCACTTCAAACCGGTGTCGGACTCGAAGACGTCGAGACCTTCGGCAAGTTTCTCGGCGGCAGCGCAGCAAACGTCTCGGTGGCGGCTGCACGCCTCGGCCGGCGAGCAGCACTGATCTCCGGCGTAGGCAGCGATCCCTTCGGAAAGTTCGTCACACGCGAGTTGGCACGTCTGGGCGTCGACAACAGGTTTGTCGTCACCAATTCCGAGTACCCGACACCGGTGACGTTCTGCGAGATCTTCCCCCCTGACGACTTCCCGCTGTACTTCTACCGCAAGCCGCATGCGCCCGATCTTCGGATCACCCCGGAAGATATCGACCTCGACGCCGTTCGAGGAGCGTCCCTCTACTGGTCGACTGTGACGGGACTGTCCGAAGAACCGAGTCGCAGTGCACACTTCGCTGCTTGGGAAGCCCGCGAACGACGCCCGCTGACGATCCTCGATCTGGACTACCGCCCGATGTTCTGGTCGACACCCCAAGAAGCGACCACTCAGGTGCAGCGCGCTCTCGCGCACGTGACGGTAGCCGTCGGAAACCGCGAAGAGTGCGAGATCGCGGTCGGTGAGACCAACCCGAACAAGGCCGCTGACGCGCTTCTCGACCTCGGAGTCGAACTGGCGATCGTGAAGCAGGGCCCGAAGGGTGTTCTCGGCAAAACACGAAAGCAATCGATCACCGTGCCGCCCAATGCCGTCGACGTGGTCAACGGGCTGGGTGCCGGCGACAGCTTCGGCGGGTCACTGTGCCACGGACTGTTGGCCGGGTGGCCACTGGAGAAGGTACTGCGCTACGCCAACGCGGCCGGTGCCATAGTCGCATCTCGGCTCGAATGCTCCACTGCGATGCCAACCGCTGAAGAAGTCCACGATCTCGCCGAAGCCACAGCCACGGAGGCAGTCAATGTCTGACAAGCTCGCCGCCCGCCCCCTCGCCACCACCTACGCCGACGTGACGGAACTGCGTGCGAGCGATCCGCAGATCATCGAAAAGTCCTGGGCAGCAAGAACTCCTCGTGCCACCGTTCGAGGCAACGGACGACTGATGATCGTCGCTGCCGATCATCCAGCGCGTGGGGCATTGTCTGTCGGCGGCAAGCCGACAGCGATGAACAGTCGTACCGATCTGCTCGACAGATTACGCACGGCGCTCGACAATCCCGGAGTCGACGGCGTTCTCGGTACCGCGGACATTCTCGACGATCTGCTCCTCCTCGGGGCCCTCGAGGACAAGGTCGTCTTCTCGTCGATGAACCGCGGCGGCCTGGCGGGCGCGAGCTTCGAACTCGACGACCGCATGACCGGATATACCGCGGCGGGCACCGCGAAGTTCGGAATGAACGGCGGAAAGATGCTGCTGCGCATCGCCCTCGACGACGCGGGCACCCTGCCCACCATGACGGCATGTGCCGAAGCCGTTGACGAACTGGCCGCGGCCGGACTGATCGCGATGCTCGAGCCGTTTCTCTCCAGCCGCGTGAACGGCAAGGTCGTCAACGATCTCAGCCCCGACGCCGTCATCAAGTCCATCCACATCTCCCAAGGGCTCGGCTCCACCTCGGCGTACACGTGGATGAAACTGCCGGTCGTCGACGAGATGGAACGCGTCATGGATGCGACCACCCTCCCGACGCTCCTCCTGGGGGGCGATCCGCAGATCGCGCCGGAAGAAACGTACGCGAAGTGGGGCGCTGCACTTCAGTTGCCGTCCGTGCGCGGATTGATAGTCGGGCGCGCGCTGCTATACCCACCCGACGGCGACGTGACCGCGGCCGTCGACACCGCAGTCAAGCTCGTCCACTAGAACCGACCTGGCAGGAGCAAGATGTTCAGCAAGTACTACGTCCCCGCCGGATCGTCCGCCGACGGTGATTTCACGACAGTGGTCACGCCGGAGTCCGCGGGTTGGACCGAATCCAGCTTATGGACACTCGAACTCGCCCCTGGCGCGAGCGTCCGCTTGCAGTCCGGCGAGAACGAGATAGTCGTCGTTCCACTGTCGGGTTCGGCCGTGATCGTTGCCGAGGGGACGGAGATCGCCCTGACCGGCCGCGCGTCGGTCTTCGACGGACCGAGCGACTTCGCCTACATAGGACGCGATTCCGACTACACAGTGGCCAGCGCAGGTGGAGGCCGCTTCGCCCTGTGCGGAGCGCGCGCCGGCGCAAAGCTCCCCCATCGCTACGGTCCCGCATCAGGAGTTGCCGTCGAACTCCGCGGTGCCGGTAACTGCAGCCGACAGGTTCACAACTTCGCCACCGCAGACACTTTCGAGGCAGACTCCATCATCGCGTGTGAGGTCATCACCCCGGGTGGAAACTGGTCGTCGTATCCCAGCCACAAGCACGACGAGAACAGCGACGTCGAATCGGCCCTGGAAGAGATCTACTACTTCGAGATCGACAGAAGCCCCACTGGGACCGAAGGTTTCGGCTACCACCGCGTGTACGGAACCGCCGAGAGACCTATCGAGGTGCTCGAGGAAGTCCGCTCCGGCGACGTCGTCCTCGTGCCGCACGGCTATCACGGCCCGTCCATCGCAGCGCCGGGCCACCACATGTACTACCTCAATGTCATGGCAGGTTCGGGCGAGATCCGGGCGTGGAACATCTGTGACGATCCGCAACACACCTGGCTACGTGGAAGCTGGGATCACCAGGACATCGACCCTCGACTGCCGTTGCAGTCCCACAACTGACGGAAGTGAAAGCTGTGGCACCCACCAACAACGCAACCGGCAATCGTCTACCTCGCGACGAGCCGACCGTACACCTCACCGTTTCTCAAGCTGTCGTCCGCTTCCTCGCCAACCAGTACACCGAACGCGATGGCCAGCGCACCAAGCTGTTCGCCGGCTGCTTCGGAATCTTCGGGCACGGCAACGTCGCCGGACTGGGGCAGGCACTCTTGCAGGCCGAGATCCAGGATCTCGACGCCGGCCGTGAGCCGACACTCCCCTACGTGCTCGGCCGCAATGAACAGGCGATGGTGCACTCGGCTGTCGCGCACGCCCGCATGAAGGACCGCCTGCAGACGTGGGCAGTCTCGTCCAGCGTCGGCCCAGGTGCCACCAATATGATCACCGGCGCGGCGCTGGCCACCATCAACCGTCTACCTGTATTACTCCTTCCCGCAGACACTTTCGCGACCCGCGCCAGTGCCCCCGTCTTGCAGGAACTCGAACTCCCGTCGAGCGGCGACGTCACAGTCAACGACGCTTTCAAGCCGGTCTCACGATACTTCGATCGGGTATGGCGCCCGGAGCAGTTGCCGAGCGCTCTGCTCGCCGGGATGCGCGTTCTCACTGATCCCGTCGAGACCGGCGCAGTCACCATCGCCATCCCGCAGGACGTGCAGGCCGAGGCATTCGACTGGCCCGAGTCTTTCTTCGCCGAACGGGTGTGGCACGTGGCCCGCCCGCTCCCCGAGCGATCGGTGATCGAACGCGCCGCCGCGATCATCCGCTCGGCTCGCAAGCCACTGATCGTCGCCGGCGGCGGCGTGATCTACAGCCAGGCCACCGACTCTCTGGCAGCGTTCTGCGCGCAGACCGGAATCCCCGTGGGGCAGAGCCAGGCCGGCAAGGGTTCATTGGTCTACGACCATCCACAATCCGTCGGGGCGGTGGGGTCCACCGGCACTACGGCTGCAAACGCACTGGCCACCGAGGCGGACGTCGTCATCGGAATCGGCACGCGGTACAGCGATTTCACGAGCGCGTCCCGCACCGCATTCACCAATCCCGACGTTCGCTTCGTCAACATCAACGTCGCTTCACTGGACTCCGTGAAGCAGGGCGGAGTCAGTGTTGTCGCCGACGCACGTGAGGCACTCGACGCGCTGGCACTTGCACTGAACGACTACCGGGTGGACGACGAATACGCGTCCAGGATCGGTGAACTCGCCCGCAATTGGGATGCGATCGTCGAATCCGTCTACAACCCAGCCGAACCCGCGGCTGACGGCTCACTGAATCAGAATCAGGTCATCGGCCTGGTCAACACGTTGTCCGATGCACGTGACGTCGTGGTGTGCGCTGCCGGGTCCATGCCGGGTGACCTCCACAAGCTGTGGCGAACCCGTGATGCCAAGGGGTATCACGTCGAATACGGGTACTCGTGCATGGGATACGAAGTTGCCGGCGGTCTAGGCGTCCGCATGGCGTGCCCCGATCGCGACGTGTTCGTGATGGTCGGCGACGGTTCCTATCTGATGATGGCCACCGAATTGGTCACCGCCGTACAGGAACGCCTCAAGGTCATCGTCGTCCTGGTGCAGAATCACGGATTTGCCTCCATCGGTTCGCTGTCCGAGTCGCTGGGTTCCCAGCGCTTCGGCACGCAGTACCGCTACCGCTCGAATGACGGACGTCTCGACGGAGGTGTTCTCCCGGTCGATCTGGCTGCGAACGCCGCCAGCCTCGGTGTCGACGTCATCCGCGCCAACACCGCCGCCGAGTTCGCCGACGCGATCAAAGTCGCCAAAGCAAGCGACACCAGCACGGTCATCCACGTCGAAACCGATCCGCTGATCGGCGCCCCGGACAGCGAATCCTGGTGGGATGTACCGGTATCGGCCACCTCCGAACTGGAATCGACCAAGAACGCCCGGACAACCTACGAGTCCTGGAAGAAGATCCAGCGACCGTACCTCCGTCCATCCGAATGAAATTTCCGCACAACCACACCCCAAAAAGCCTGCCCGCGAAAGGAATCTAGACATGAGCGCGATTCGCGTCGGATCAGCCCCCGACTCCTGGGGTGTGTGGTTTCCGGACGACCCTCAGCAGACCCCGTACACGCGATTCCTCGACGAGGTGTCCGCGTCGGGATATGAATGGATCGAACTCGGTCCGTTCGGATACCTTCCGACCGATCCAGCCAAGCTGACTGACGAACTCGGAGCACGCGGCCTCAAGCTTTCGGCCGGTACCGTTTTCGAACACCTGCACCAGGACGATTCCTGGGATGCCGTCTGGAATCAGATCAAGGACGTCGCCAAGTTGACCGCAGCCGTCGGCGGCAAGCACGTAGTGGTCATACCCGAGATGTGGCGCGATCCTTCCACCGGAGTGGTACTCGAGGATCGAAATCTGACTCCCGAGCAGTGGCGCAAGAAGACCGACGGCATGAACGCTCTCGGCAAGGCGATGCTCGAGGAGTACGGCGTCATGGCGCAGTACCACCCTCATGCCGACAGCCATGTCGATATCGAGGACAACGTCTACAAGTTCCTCGAAGGTACAGACGAGCGTTTCGTGAACCTGTGCCTCGATACCGGCCACATCAGCTACTGCGGCGGCGACAATCTCGCCATCATCAACAAGCATCCGGAGCGCATCGGGTACCTGCACCTCAAGCAGGTGGATCCGGCGATCGTCGCCAAGGTGGAGGCGGAGGACCTGCCGTTCGGCGAAGCCGTCAAACTCGGCGCGATGATCGAACCACCGCGTGGAATCCCGGACATGCCGCCGCTTCTGGAGGCCATCGAGAAGCTCGGCATCGACGTGTTCGCGATCGTCGAGCAGGACATGTATCCCTGCCATCCCGACACACCGCTGCCCATCGCACAGCGCACTCAGAAATACCTGTCCACCTGTGGCGTCCCCGCCGTCCGTTTCAGCTGAGCAACACAATCGAGGAGTACCACCGCATGTCTGACAACCAGGATCTCCGGATCGCAGTGCTCGGCGTCGGCATCATGGGGGCCGATCACGTCGACCGCATCACCAACAAAATCGGCGGCGCCCGAGTCACTGTCGTCAACGACTACTCTCTTGCCCGCGCCGAGGAAATCGCAGCATTGACGCCGGGGTCACGCGTCGTCGTCGATCCGTTCGATGCCATCGCAGCCGAGGACGTCGACGCCGTTGTGCTCGCAACCCCGGGCCCGACCCATGAGAAGCAGGTACTTGCCTGCCTCGAAGCAGGCAAGCCGGTTCTCTGCGAGAAGCCGCTGACCACCGACGCGGACAGTTCGCTGGCGATCGTCAAAGCCGAAGCAGCGCTGGGAAAGAAACTGATCCAGGTTGGTTTCATGCGCCGGTTCGACCACGAATACACCCAGCTCAAGGATTTGATCGACAGCGGCGATCTCGGTCGCCCTCTCGTTGTGCACTGCGCGCACCGCAATCCTGCGGTTCCGAACGGCTTCGACAGCGCGATGATCGTCAAGGACTCACTCGTCCACGAGGTCGACGTGACGCGATTCCTGCTCGACGAAGAGATCACCTCGGTGCAGATAATTCGGCCGTCTGCGAATTCGCTTGCTCCCGAGGGCATTCAAGACCCACAGATCGCGATATTCGAGACCGAGTCCGGTAGACACGTCGACGCCGAGGTGTTTGTCACCACCGGAGTTGCCTACGAGGTGCGCACCGAAGTTGTCGGCGAACTCGGAAGCGCGATGATCGGACTCGACGTGGGACTGATCCGAAAGACCAAGCCCGGAAACTGGGGTGGGCAGATCACCCCAGGATTCCGCGAACGCTTCGGGCAGGCATACGACACCGAGTTCGCCCGGTGGATCAAGGCAGTGAAGACGGGCGCCGGCACCGGCAACTACATCGACGGGCCAGGTGCCTGGGACGGGTACGCCGCGGCCGCTGTCTGCGCCGCTGGCGTGAAGTCTCTGGAGACGGGTCAACGCGTCGTCGTGGACATGGTTGCGCGCGACTCTGTGGCCGGAGCGTAGCGATGAAGGTCGCTCTCGATCCCACACCGTTCCATCACGATTTCTCGCTGCTGGAGCTTCCCCGAGTTGTTGCCGATCTCGGGTACGAGTACCTGCAGCTCACACCGCACGTCGACATGATCCCGTTCTTCAATCACCCGAAAGCCGACGACGCGCTCGTCACCGAGTTCCGGAAGGCCTGCGCGAGTGCGGGAGTCGGCATCGCGTCGGTGCTCCCGGTCCTTCGGTGGTCCGGCCCGGACGAGGACGCTCGCGAAGCAGCAGTGCGTTACTGGAAGCGGGCCATCCAGATCACGGTCGATCTCGGTGTCAACGTCATGAACACCGAATTCTCCGGCCGCCCCGAGAAGGCCGAAGAGTCCGAGCGTGCGTTCTATCGTTCGATGGAGGAACTGCTTCCGATCATCGAACGCGAGGGGATCGACGTCCTGATCGACCCGCACCCGGACGATTTTGTCGAAGACGGACTTGCCGCGATCCGCACGATCCGTGGCGTGAACTCCAAGAACCTCGGCATGGTGATCGTGGCGTGCCACCAATTCCACATGGGTGGGGACCTTCCCGCCATCATGGAGGCCGCCGGCGACATGGTCCGTCTCGTACATGTGGCAGACACCATGGATCATCACCGTTCCCACGGACTTCGCTACATCACCAATCCGCCAGGCAATGCCGTTCGAGTGCATCAGCACCTCAAAATCGGGGACGGAGACGTCAACTGGGACGAATTCTTCGGCGGCCTCGGCAAACTCGGCTTCTACGATCGTGACAACACCGTGATGGTGTCGAGCGTCTTCGCCGAGAACGAAAACGCACACGAGGTTTCCCGGTACCAGCGCGAGACGATGAACGACTATGTCGCCAAGTACACCTCCCCGAACTCCTGAGCCACCAGACCACTAGGAAATACCATGACCAGCACTGATACTCGTGTCATCGCACACTGGTTGGACGGCAAGTCGTTCGCCGGAACATCCGAGAACACCGCCCCCGTCACCAACCCCGCCACCGGACAGATCACCGGCCGACTAGCCCTGGCGAACCTCGAGGATGCCCGCACCGTCATCGACGCTGCTGCGGCGGCCTTCCCCGCCTGGCGTGACACCTCCCTGGCCCGGCGCACACAGATACTGTTCAGCTTCCGCGAACTCCTCAACGCTCGCAAAGGTGAACTCGCCGAGATCATCACAGCCGAGCACGGCAAGGTTCTCTCCGACGCCCTCGGCGAAATCAGCCGAGGACAAGAAGTAGTCGAATTCGCCTGCGGAATACCGCATCTCCTCAAGGGCGGATACACCGAGAATGCATCGACCAAGGTCGACGTCTACTCCATCCGCCAACCCCTCGGCCCCGTAGGCATCATCTCCCCCTTCAACTTTCCCGCGATGGTCCCGATGTGGTTCTTCCCGGTCGCCATCGCCGCCGGGAACACCGTGATTCTCAAACCCTCGGAGAAGGACCCCACCGCGGCGATCTGGCTCGCCGAACTCTGGGCCGAAGCCGGTCTGCCCCCCGGCGTCTTCAACGTCCTCCAAGGTGACAAGCTCGCCGTCGATGAACTTCTGGAAAACAAAGCAGTCAAAGCGATTTCGTTTGTCGGATCCACCCCCATCGCCCAGTACGTCTATGCCACCGGCACCGCCAACGGCAAACGCGTGCAAGCACTCGGCGGCGCCAAGAACCACGCCATCGTTCTGCCGGACGCCGACCTCGACCTCGCCGCCGACGCAATGGTCAACGCGGGATTCGGCTCCGCGGGCGAACGATGCATGGCGATCTCCGCCCTGGTCGCAGTCGGCGACATCGCCGACGAACTGGTCGCCAAGATCGTCGAGCGGACCACTCCCCTCGTCACCGGTGACGGCACCAAGAACTCCGACATGGGTCCGCTCGTCACCAAGGCCCACCGCGACAAGGTCGCCTCATACGTCGATGCAGGCGAGAAGGACGGCGCCACCATCGTGGTCGACGGACGTACAGTCCAGGCCGATGGTGGACCGGACGGCTTCTGGCTTGGACCCACCCTCATCGACCACGTCACCACCGACATGTCGATCTACACCGACGAAATCTTCGGGCCTGTTCTCTCCGTCGTGCGCGTCGATACCTACGACCAAGCCCTCGAACTGATCAACAACAACCCGTACGGAAACGGCACCGCCATCTTCACCAACGACGGCGGCGCTGCCCGACGCTTCCAGAACGAGGTGGAGGTCGGCATGATCGGCATCAACGTCCCCATCCCGGTTCCCATGGCCTACTACAGCTTCGGCGGCTGGAAGAACAGCCTCTTCGGTGACACCCACGCTCACGGGACAGAAGGTGTTCATTTCTTCACGCGAGGTAAAGCCGTCACCAGTCGCTGGCTCGACCCCAGCCACGGCGGCATCAACCTCGGCTTCCCCGAAAACAGTTAGCCGCAAGACATCTGTGGCCGAGACTCTCGAAGAGGCTCGGCCACAGATGTTTTCGAGAGGTCTACGCGACCGTGGGGTGGTACGTCAGCACCTGAACTCCGGATTCGTACCGACGATCGTCCTTCAACTCGAGGTCGATCTTGTCGGCCGATTCGGGGAACACTCTCCCGCCGGACCCGAGAATGACCGGGAAGACCATCAGCCGTAGCTCGTCGACCAGACCGGCCAGCAACAACGCGTGGACGAGCGTCCGACTTCCCGCGACCAGGATTTCGCCGTCGATCTGCTCCTTCAACTTCGGAACGGATTCCTCGATGGGACCGTCGAGCGCCGTCGAGTTGTTCCATTCGAGCGGCTCCGTCGAACTCGTGACGACGTACTTGGGCATCTCGTTCATCTTGTCCGCAAAGCCTTGGTCGTCTTCGCGCTCAGGCCAGGCACCGGCGAAGCTCTCGTAGGTCCGTCGACCGAGTAGAAGCACGTCCGCGGCGAGGGTTTCGTCGAGTTTGAACTTCATCTGATCGCCCTCCTGGTACGGAAAGACCCATCCAGTGTGCGCATAGCCCGGTTCGCCACCGGGCGCTTCCATAACCATGTCCAAAGACACGAATTCTGTCACCACGATCTTGCCCATACCGATCCCCTGTCGTCAGTGCGTGTGCGCCATTCGAGTAGTCGACTACCCCACTGTTACAGACTCTGCGTGGTGGTGGAACTCATCAGCGGCGATCGTCCACTATGACCGATGTACAAACCGAATCGCCTGTTTTCGATCCCTCTGCTTGCGTGGCGATTCGGACGTTCCCTCACGTTCGCATACCCTCGTATATCGATGATGTGGCGTCGAAAGTGTGCAGTGGCAGTGGCCGGAACAGTGCTCTCAGGGAGCATTGCGTTTACCGGTGTCGTAGGGACCTCGGGAGTGGCCGGCGCCCAACCGGCCCCGCCGCCGCCCACCACCACCACCGAGGCACCGTTCACAACACCCAACACCGACAGCTGCCCGTTCACGAGTAGCCCGGCGCCGGCGATCGATCTCTCCGAAGCACCCGCGCCCGGATCCACGGCCCCGACTGCCGTCCCGATTCCGGAAAGCCCCGTCGGTGGAGACAAGCTCGGCGAGTGTGGCGTCGTACTTCCTGACGGCGCTCCCCCGCTCCCGGCCGACATCGCGGCATCCGGATGGGTACTCGCGGACGCCGAAACCGGTGAGGTCCTCGCCGCGAAAGATCCGCACGGTCGCTACCGACCGGCCAGCACCATCAAGATGCTGTTGGCTCTCGTCGCGCTCGACGAACTCGATCTCGACACCGAAATCACCGCAACTGCCGAAGACGCGGACGCTGAAGGTAGCGCTGTCGGCATCGGCAAGGGCGGCAAGTACACCAACCGGCAACTGATGCAGGGTCTGGTCATGGCGTCGGGAAACGATGCCGCGCACGCTCTTGCCCGCCAACTCGGCGGTGACGCTGCAGCCGTGTCGAAAATGAACGCGCTCGCGGCCGAACTCGGCGCCCTCGACACCCGCACGGCAACTCCATCCGGACTCGACGGCCCAGGGATGAGCAGCTCACCGTACGACCTGGCCGTAATCTTCCATACAGCCCTCCAGAATCCGACGTTTGCCGGACTGATCCATACCGAAACCGTCGAGTTTCCCGGCTTCCCCAAAGATCCGACGATTCCTGACGATCAGGACCGCCCCGGATTCACTCTCGCGAACGACAATCAGTTGCTCTACAACTACGACGGCGCATTGGGCGGCAAGACCGGCTTCACCGACGACGCCCGCCACACGTACGTCGGTGCTGCGGAGCGCAACGGCCGGAAACTACTGGTGACATTGATGGGCGGCGAAGCCAAGCCGATCCGTCCGTGGGAGCAGGCTGCCCGTCTACTCGACTACGGATATGCCCTCCCCGCGAGCACAACCGTCGGCTCGTTGACGGACCGATCGACCGACGATGCCACGCCCGATGTCACTCGCACACCGTCTGCCGCTGCACCAGGCTCGATTTCGGCAGCACCCACCGCTACCGACACCGAGTCGGACACCACTGACCGCATCCTCATCGGTGCTGTCGGCGGAGTTGTGGTGATCGCGCTGGTGGCGGGAGCCGTTGCCCTGAACCGTCGAAGGCGCTAGCGCGGCCGACGGCGCATGAAGCCCGAAAGACCCAGGCCGGCAACCGCACCCGTGGCGATCAACGCAGCCACGCGAGACGGTGAAGCTCCGTCACTGACAACGATTCGCGGCGAGATCACGGCCGGATCCGGCGGCGGAACGAAGGCGAGAGCCATACTTTCCTTTGTCGTCGCCGCCCACGCCGTGCAGAACAGCAGCATCCTCGACGCAGTGAACACGAACACGAGCAAACCGATGATCGGGCCGAATGCCACGCCCGCCGGGCCACTGGTGACGGCCGCGAGGTAGATCGCACCTACCTGCTTGAAGATTTCGAACACGACCGCGGCGATAAGCGCTGCCTGCGCGGCGCTGCGCAGCGTGACAGGCTCGCGCGGTAGCCGGGCAATCACCCACAGGAACACCGCCCACGTCGCCAGGAGTGAGAGCAACAGTGAAACGACTCTGAGCCCCACGCCGACACCGGTGATGTTCTCGAGGTTGAGCCATTTCACGATCTGAGTCGCAACCGGCCCGCTGCTCAGCGCCGACATTCCCAGTGAGACGACCATGGCGAGAGCCAGACCGATGAGGGCCCCTGCGTCACCGAGTTTGGTACGAACGAAACCCTTCGGCTCGCGCTTGCTCTCCCACATCGCCGTCAGCGCGTCGCGAACATTTGCCATCCAACCGAGACCCGCGTACGCGGCACCCAGGAGACCGAAGATTCCGACGCTCGCGCGCGAGTCGATAGCCGAATCGATCAGCGTGTTGATGGTGTCACCCAAGCTGCCCGGAATGCTCTTGGTGATCTGCTCCTGAATCGACTCCAGGTACTCGGGATGCCCGGCCAATACGAAACCGGCCACTGCAAACGCGACCATCATGATCGGAATCAATGCGAGAACACTGAAGTACGTGATTCCCGCAGCGTAGTAATCGCCCTTTTGCTCTTGGAAACGTCCTGCGGCGCGAACCAGATGATCGAGCCAGGGTCGCGCTGCTCGTTGCTTCTCGAGAAAGCTCGGTGCGTCGTCGTCCGTGTCAGCCATTGCCGTCCCCCTCATGTTCGGTCAGGCGTCGTGAGTCCGAATTCGCGTAAGTCAGCCCTTCGGTGCCAGGAATCCGACCTTGTCATAGACAGCGGCGAGAGTGCGTGAAGACACCTCACGGGCGCGGTGCGCTCCAGCCGCGATGATGCGATCCAGCTCTGCCTCGTCGGCAAGGTAACCGTCGACCTTCGCCTTGAGTGGGGTGACGAACTCGGTCAGCACGTCAGCGGTATCGGTCTTGAGGTCGCCGTACCCCTTGCCCTCGTAACCGGCCACCAGAGTCTCGATCGGCACTCCCGAGAGAGCCGACTGAATGGTGAGCAGGTTGCTGACGCCCGGCTTGGCCTGCGGGTCGAAACGAATCTCGCGCTCGTTGTCGGTGACGGCCGACTTGATCTTCTTTGCCGACACCTTCGGATCGTCGAGCAGATTGATCAGTCCGGCCGCACTGGCGGCGGACTTGCTCATCTTGGCGGTCGGATCCTGCAGGTCGTAGATCTTTGCCGTGCCCTTGATGATCTGCGGCTCGGGAACAACGAACGCCTTGCCGTAGCGGGTGTTGAACCGGCCGGCCAGATCGCGTGCGAGTTCGAGGTGCTGACGCTGATCCTCACCCACCGGAACTCGCTGCGGGCGGTACAGAAGGATGTCCGCGGCCATCAGAACCGGATACGTGAACAAACCGACACTGGCGTTGTCGCTGCCTTGCTTGGCGGACTTGTCCTTGAACTGCGTCATACGGCTGGCTTCACCGAAACCGGTGATGCAGTTCAGGACCCACGCCAACTGTGCGTGCTCGGGAACCTGACTCTGTACGAACAGCGTCGCCCGATCCGGATCGATCCCCACCGCAAGGAGCTGAGCCACCGCAACCTTGGTGCGACGACGCAATTCCTTCGGGTCCTGCGTCACCGTGATGGCGTGAAGATCCGGAATGAAGTAGAAAGCGTCGAAATCGTCCTGCAACGGAACCCACTGCTGCAGCGCACCCAGGTAGTTGCCGAGGTGGAAAGAATCCGACGTCGGCTGGATTCCGGAAAGCACGCGAGGCTTTGCGGTGGGCTTCTGTTCTGCAGGGGTCGACATGGTTCCGATCTTTTCACGAGTGGAAATCAGTGCAGTGGCGTGGTGCCCGGGTAGTCGAGTTCGACGAGGTCTTCACCGTGGGCGGTGAGGTCCTCCGCACCGAACTGGTAGACGGTCCGGAAAACGACGGGTTCCCATTCTTCGGTGTAGAAGTCCATCGTTTCGCGGAACCACTCCAACTGATCCTGTTGCTCGGACAGTAGAGAACCCGCACCTCGGATCACAACTACATATCCGGCGCCGAGTCCGAGTACGCCGTCGAGATCGCGCATGACATCGTCGAAAGCGTCTTTGTTGCGCCCGAAGTGGGACGGAAACTGGAAGGCTGCCGCGAACTCGTCGAAGACCTGCGCCGTTGTTCGCATGTTCTCGCCGCGAACCACCCGAACGACAAAATTCTCGCCACGGAGTTCACGTGCAAGATCATCTGCGACGGCCGGGTCGCTCTGCAGGGCCACTGAAGCCACATCCGAAGACGGATCCAGCCACTGCGCCACGCTGACCGTAGACGAGTCGGACATCAGCGAATCCTCACAAACGTGTCGTAGTGATCGAGGGTGTACCACGCCGAACCGTCGTTACCGGTGACGATTCGCTCGGCATCACGACCTTGGCCGTTTTTCTTCGCGTTGACGTCCCATTCCTGATAGACGACACGTCCGCCACCGGCACCGACAGCGGGCAGACGCCCTTCGCTGTTGCGGAAGGTGATGCCGCCCTTGGTGCCCGGCGCATTGGCGGAATCCGGCCACCGCCCGGCGTCGATCTCCACGAGCGTGGCGAGAACGCGCGTCGGCGCATCGCTGTTCGTCTGCTGCGTTGTCTTGACGGCGGAGCTGGAGGGCGCGGAACTCGACGGCGCGGAACTCGACGGCGCGGCCTTGGTGGTAGCACCCGGCTTGGCTTGAACAGTCGAGGACTGGGCACTCGAGGACTTCGCAACCGACGACGCCGAACTGTCGGAGTCACGTGAAGAAAGGGTGACCGCCAGTACGAGCGCCACCACCGCCACCACGACGGTGATGATGGCGTTGCGCGTCTTTGCGCTCGGCATTTTCAGTCCTTCAGGCACGAGCGCTCCTACCGGTACGAGACGGTGACAGGCGCGTGATCCGACCAACGGAGGTCGTAGGACTCAGCGCGTTCCACGATGGCAACCTTGGCCCGCTCGGCGTATCCGCGGGTGGCAACCTGGTAGTCGATACGCCAACCCGAATCGTTGTCGAATGCCTTGCCGCGGTACGACCACCACGAGTACGGACCGTCGACACCCGGATGGAGGGTGCGGAAGACATCGACCCACGCGGAATCTTCGGCGAACAGCAGATCCATCCAGGCGCGCTCCTCGGGGAGGAATCCCGAAGACTTCTTGTTGGTCTTCCAGTTCTTGAGGTCGAGTTCGGTGTGCGCGATGTTCCAATCGCCGCTGACCACCACGTGACGATCGGCAGCCTCGGCCGCCGCAGCGGTGGAGGCGAGGTGAACTGAGAAGGACGCCATGAACCGCTCCTTCTCCTCCTGCTTCGGCGTGAGCGCCTCACCGGAGGGCAGGTACAGGCTCGCGACGGTCAGATCCGCGAAGTCGGCTTCGATGTATCGACCGACGTCGAGAAACTCGTCGTCCCCGTGACCGATCCGCACCGCGTCAGGTTCCGTGCGTGAGAGCACCGCGACTCCGTTGCGTCCCTTCGCGGACGGCTCGGCGGAGACGAGGAACCATCCGTTGCCGAGCGCTGGTTCGAGAGTCTCGCGAAGCTGATCGTCCGACGCACGCGTTTCCTGAAGGCAGATGAAATCCGCCGACGTCTTCTCCAGCCAGTCGAGCATGCCCTTGCGGGCAGCTGCTCGAACGCCGTTGACGTTCACGGACGTGATGGTGTGGGGCGCAAGAATGTGGGAGTCAGCAGTTTGTGGCACGGCAAGCACCGTAGCCGATTCCACCGACGCGGATGGGCGCCCAGGTCAGCGCACGGCCCTACGCTGCAGAATCACCGCAACCGCCAGCACGACGAGACCCGCGACGGCCAGCAACGACCCAACCGCTGCCGGTGCGGTATACCCGTAACCGGCCGCGATGACGACGCCGCCGATCCACGCTCCGAAGGCATTGGCGATGTTCAGCGCGGCGTGATTGAGAGACGCAGCCAAGGTCTGAGCGTCCTCGGCGACATCCATCAACCGTGTTTGAAGGCCAGGAACCATCGAGGACCCGGCAAGCCCGATGAGGAAGACGAAGACAAGCGCCGTGTACGGATTGCGTACAGCGATCACGAAGACCGCGAGGATCACCACGAGGGATCCCATCGACAGGAACAAACCCTTCATCAGTGCGCGATCCGCGAGGTATCCACCGACGAAGTTGCCGGCCACCATGCCCAGTCCGTACAGCATGAGCGCCAGAGGAATGAACGAAGCACCGAGACCGGACACGTCGGTGAGCGTCGTACTGATGTAGGTGTAGACGGCAAACATCCCGCCGAATCCGACCATTCCCACGATCAGGGTCATCCACACCTGAACGCGGCCCAGTGCCCCGAGTTCGGTGATCGGATTCGTCACCGGCATACCGTCCAACCGCGGAATCCAGACGAACAGCGAAGCAACCGTTGCCACCCCGATCACAGCCACCAAGGCGAAGGCGCTGCGCCAGCCGAGTGCCTGGCCGATCCAGGCCGCGACCGGCACCCCGATCACATTGGCCACGGACAGACCCATCATCACCATCGCCACGGCCTTCGCGCGTTTGCCTGGTTCGGCCAAATGAGCGGCGACCAGTGCGGCGACTCCGAAGTACGCGCCGTGCGGCAATCCAGCGACGAATCGAGCCATCATCAGCGTCGTGTACGAGGGCGCAAAGACCGAAGCGGCATTGCCGACGGTGAATGCGACCATGAGTGCGATCAACAGGGTGCGGCGCGGTACCCGTGCGGTGAGAGCAGCGATCAGCGGAGCACCGACGACAACCCCGAGCGCGTACGCCGAGATCACGTGACCCGCGATGGGTTCCGAGACGCCGAGCCCGGATGCCATTTCCGGGAGCAATCCCATGGCGACGAACTCGGTTGTGCCGATACCGAAACCGCCGAGGGCAAGAGCGAGCATCGCCGGACCTCTGGCGGAACGAACCCCGGGTGTCGAGGTGTCAGAACGGGAGAGGGTAGACGACGTCACTGATCAATTGTGGTCTCACACCTGGTTGAACTTCCAAGTGAGAGCGGGTGAGTTCACTCACGTGAGACCGCGAACACAAATGGGACGCCCGGTTTCCCGGACGTCCCATCAGAAGGTGAAACAGTGAATCTACTTCGCGGCCATGGCCTTCTGCAGGTTCACGTCGAGTGCACCGAGGAACTCCTCGGTGGTCAGGTAGCCCTGATCGCCGCCGACCAGCATCGAGAGGTCCTTGGTCATCTGGCCGCTTTCGACGGTCTTGATGACAACGTCTTCGAGCGCCTGCGCGAAGCCGATGACCTCAGGGGTGCTGTCGAGCTTGCCACGATGCTCGAGTCCGCGGGTCCACGCGAAGATGGACGCGATCGGGTTGGTCGAGGTGGGCTTGCCCTGCTGGTGCTGACGGTAGTGACGCGTCACGGTGCCGTGAGCAGCCTCTGCCTCACAGGTCCTTCCGTCCGGTGTCAGCAGAACCGACGTCATGAGGCCGAGCGAGCCGAAGCCCTGGGCCACGGTGTCGGACTGGACGTCGCCGTCGTAGTTCTTGCATGCCCAGACGTATCCACCCTCCCACTTGAGTGCGGAAGCGACCATGTCGTCGATGAGGCGGTGCTCGTAGGTCAGACCTGCGGCATCGAACTCAGCCTTGAACTCGGTCTCGTAGACGTGCTGGAAGATGTCCTTGAAGGCACCGTCGTACGCCTTGAGGATGGTGTTCTTGGTGGACAGGTACACCGGGTAGTTCTGCTGCAGTCCGTAGGTGAGCGACGCGCGAGCGAAGTCACGGATGGACGTGGTGAAGTTGTACTGCCCCTGGACGACGCCGCCCTCTTCGGGGAAGTTGACCAGTTCGTGCTCGATCGGTGCGCTGCCGTCCTCAGGCGTGTAGGTGATCATCACCTTGCCGGGGCCGGGGACCTTGAAGTCTGTGGCGCGGTACTGGTCGCCGAATGCGTGACGGCCGATGATGATCGGCTTGGTCCAGCCCGGAACGAGTCGCGGAACGTTGGAGATGATGATCGGTGCGCGGAAGATCGTGCCGCCGAGAATGTTGCGGATCGTTCCGTTCGGGGAACGCCACATCTTCTTGAGACCGAATTCCTCGACACGTGCCTCGTCCGGCGTGATCGTGGCGCATTTGACGCCGACGCCGTGCTTCTGGATCGCGTGCGCTGCGTCGATGGTGACCTGGTCGTCGGTCTCGTCGCGGTACTCGATACCGAGGTCGTAGTACTCGAGGTTCACATCGAGATACGGATGGATCAACTTGTCTTTGATGAACTGCCAGATAATGCGCGTCATCTCATCGCCGTCGAGTTCGACGACGGTGCCCTCAACCTTGATTTTGGACATGGGTGCTTCGCGTCCTCCTAGGAAGTTTCCCTGGTTACACGGTTGCGGTCACACTTTGTGAGTGGGTCCGCGAACGGTTCGATTATCAAACCTAGACGGTGTGGACTGATCTCGGGAGATGAGTCCCAAACAAGACAAGCGTACTGCTAACCCGTGAAGCCGCAACCGGCAGGTCCACCCATCGGTCTCTACTCGCGAGTAACTTTTGCCTGCTAGTGGGCTGCGTCGCTCTGTCTCGCGTGCGGTTGCGGCTCACAATTCGCCCCGCGTCAGGACTGCGCTCACTTCCCGGTAGAATCCGACTTGGTCATGAGTGCCAGCGTCAAGCCCCGGCTCGCTGGACGGCAACCCTCCAACCGCGGTGGGGTGCCCCGGGTGATGACCAGGTTTCCCGACGTGGATCTGCTCACGCAGTTCCACCGCAATTCGGGTGACAAGCGCGGGTCCGACAGGGACGGACCCCAGACCGGGCCGAGCCCCACGGAGGTAACTCAGTATGTGTCGCACTTGTAGATAGACCCCAGCACGGGGCGGCGATCCTTCGCCCCCGTCCGACATCTATCCGTCAGACCACTGGAGTGAACAAATCATGACCGACAACACAGCCGACGCCGCAGCAACTTCTGATCCGACCGCGAACTGGTCGTTCGAGACCAAGCAGGTGCACGCCGGGCAGACAGCGGACACCGCCACCAATGCGCGCGCTCTGCCGATCTACCAGACCACCAGCTACGTTTTCGACAGCACCGATCACGCTGCGGCACTGTTCGGCCTCGCCGAGCCTGGCAACATCTACACGCGGATCATGAATCCCACACAGGACGCCGTCGAGCAGCGCATCGCTGCCCTCGAAGGCGGAGTCGCCGCACTCCTCCTCTCCTCGGGTCAGGCTGCCGAAACCATCGCGATCCTCAACATCGCCGAGGCCGGCGACCACATCGTCTCGAGCCCGTACCTGTACGGCGGCACGTACAACCTCTTGCATTACACCCTTCGCAAGCTGGGCATCGAAGTCACCTTCGTCGAGGATCCCGACGATCTCGAGCAGTGGCGCGAAGCCATTCGCCCGAACACGAAGGCGTTCTACGGCGAGACGATCGCCAATCCCAAGAACCACATTCTCGACCTCCCCGGTATCTCGTCGTTGGCCCACGAGAACGGTCTTCCGTTGATCGTGGACAACACTGTCGCGACGCCGTACCTGCTCCGCCCACTCGAACACGGCGCCGACATCGTCGTTCACTCCGCCACCAAATACCTTGGCGGACACGGCACCGCGATCGCCGGCGTGATCGTCGACGGTGGCACCTTCGATTGGACGCAGGGTCGCCACTCGAACTTCACGACGCCTGACCCCAGCTATCACGGCGTCACCTTCGCAGACCTCGGCGCGCCGGCATTCGCACTCAAGGCGCGCGTCCAACTGCTGCGCGATCTCGGCTCCGCCGTGGCGCCGTTCAACGCGTTCCTCATCGCGCAGGGCATCGAAACCTTGAGCCTGCGCATCGAGCGCCACGTGTCCAATGCCCAGAAGGTCGCCGAATTCCTCGACGGCCACGGCGAGGTGGCCTCCGTTTCCTACGCGGGACTCCCCTCCTCGCCATGGTTCGAACGCGGAAAGCAGCTGACGCCCAAGGGAACCGGCGCCATCGTCACCTTCGAGCTGCCCGGAGGTATCGATGCGGGCAAGACGTTCGTCAACGCCCTGACGCTGCACAGCCACGTCGCCAACATCGGTGACGTTCGCTCACTCGTCATCCACCCCGCCTCGACGACACACTCGCAGCTCACCCCCGAAGAGCAGCTCGCCTCCGGTGTCACGCCCGGACTCGTCCGCCTCGCGGTCGGTATCGAAGGAATCGACGACATCCTCGCCGATATCACCGTCGGCCTGGCTGCGGTGGCAAACTCGTGACCGTGAACGAATTGGAGCCCAGGATCGACCTCCTTCCCCCGCCCGACGGCCAGGTGGGGTTCGTCGACATCGGCGCCCTGGAACTCGAGAGCGGCGCGGTACTCCCCTCGGTTTCGCTCGCCGTTCAGCGGTGGGGTGAGCTGTCCCCGAACCGCGACAACGTCGTACTCGTCGAGCACGCACTGACCGGAGACTCACACGTCACCGGACCGATCTCCGCAAATCAGCCCTCCCCCGGTTGGTGGAACGGGATGGTCGGCGCCGGCGAACCGATCGACACCGGCGAATGGTGCGTCATCGCAACCAATGTCCTCGGCGGTTGTCGCGGCACGACCGGTCCCAGTTCACTGGCCGACGACGGCAAGCCGTGGGGCAGCAGGTTCCCCGAGATCTCCATCCGGGATCAGATCGCGGCGGAGAAGAAGCTCGTCGATCTCCTCGGGATAGACCAGTTGGCCTCGGTAGTCGGCGGATCCATGGGCGGCATGCGCACCCTCGAATGGGCAGTTACCTACCCGGACAGCATTCGCTCCGCGTTGGTTCTCGCAACCGGTTCACGAGCCACTGCAGATCAGATCGGCACCCAGACGACGCAGATCGCTGCCATCGTCTCCGATCCGGATTGGCAGGGCGGTGACTACCACGGAACGGGGCGGGTACCTCGCGCCGGACTCGGCATCGCCCGTCGCATCGCGCACCTGACGTACCGCACCGAGTCCGAACTCGATGCGCGCTTCGAGAACTCCGCCCGGAACGACGAAAATCCTTGGAACGGTGGACGATACGCCGTCCAGAGTTACCTGGAACATCAGGCAGACAAGCTGGTCGACCGCTTCGACCCGAGCACGTACGTCCTCCTGACCGAGGCCATGAACCGGCACGACATCGGTCGTGGACGCGGCGGCGTTGCAGCGGCGCTGGCATCGATCACGGCGCAGGTCGTCGTGGGCGGCGTGGACTCGGATCGGCTGTATCCCCTTCGTTTGCAGGAGGAGATCGCGGACGGCATTTCGACGTGCACTGGCCTCGAGATTCTCAAGTCCAGAGACGGCCATGACGGCTTCCTGACGGAGGCGGACGCTGTCGCCGGACTGCTTCGCCGAACGATGGAGTTCGCACGCACGGCCCGCTGATCCGGCACAGAGGCACAATTTCAGGATCCGTCAATGTCGGGAAAACCACAGCTGATCTGCAGGTTTTCCCGACATTTTCATTGGCGTCCCTGAGCCGGCGCGGCTAGCATCGGCGAACGTGAATCAGCCATGCTCGACGCGCCTGCAGGCTACGTACATTCCCGAGCACATGTCCTTCGCGTTCTGGGGTGACCCAGATCCGGCAGCGCGCTTGTCGGCGCTGGGGATGCCGACGGGATCGCCGGGCATCTGCCGGCTGGCGATCCCGGTCGACGAGTCGATCACAGCGACCGACGTCGAAGCGCAACAGCTCGACCTCGCCACCGCGATCGACGCCATGCACACCCTCGATGCACGTCGCGACGACCTCGGACCGTCGTTGCTCGCATGGAAGCGCGTCATCGACACCGGCGCACATGACATTCCGACTGCAGCGCATGCCGCGATCGAGAGCGACGACACGAGAATCAGAAGCGCCCGGTCGACGGTGCAATTGTTCACGGAAGCGCGCGCGGCCATCGAGAGTCTTCGCCGAGCAAAGATTCAGGCGACATTGCGCCCGTATCAAGTGCACGGAGTTGCCTGGCTGACTGCACTGTCGGGTTCGGGCGGTGGAATCCTCGCCGACGAGATGGGTTTGGGCAAGACACTGCAAGCGATTTCGATGATCGCGATCCGCGCCGACGACGGTCCGCACCTGGTTGTGTGTCCCACCTCGGTGATAGGAAACTGGCGCCGCGAGATCGAGCGATTCGCTCCGCATCTGCCACTACACGTTCATCACGGGACTGCTCGCACACTTCCCACTCGTGTTCCTGCCGGCACCACGGTTCTGACCAGCTACAGCGTCTTGCGTTCCGACGCAGCACAATTGGCCCCGATCCATTGGAGTTCAGTGGTCTTCGACGAGGCACAACAGATCAAGAACCCCTCTTCGCTGGCAGCGAAAGCAGCAATGCAGTTGTCGGCCGACGTCAAGGTAGCGATGACCGGCACGCCGGTGGAGAACCGTCTCGAAGAATTGTGGTCGCTCTTTCGCGTCGCCAATCCCGAAGTCCTCGGAACTCGCGCACGGTTTCGTCAACGCTTTGCCGTACCGATCGAATCCGGTCGATCGGCCACCGCGGCGACCAGGCTTGCCGCAGTCATCGATCCCTTCATTCTGCGCAGAACCAAAGACACAGTGGCCAAGGATCTTCCGCCCAAGCAATTTTCCACCGTCTCGTGCACTCTGACGTCGGAACAGGCGCGCATCTATCGGTCTGCAGTTGCAGATGCTTTCGACACCGGTTTGGGTACGGGAATTGCCCGGCGCGGCAATATCCTTGCACTGCTGACCACCCTCAAGCAGGTATGCAATCATCCGGCGCAGGTCACCGGCGATACGGACGACCTCTACGGAAGATCCGGAAAGCTCGACCGCGCAACGGAAATGATCGCCGAGATCGTCGACGACGGCGATCGCGCGCTGATATTCACGCAATACCGGACGATGGGCGAGATGCTCTCACGGCACCTGGGCTCCGAGTTGGGAATCGGCGCAATCCCCTTCCTTCACGGCGGCCTGAACACCGACAAGCGCGACGCGATGGTCGACGCATTCCAGAACGACACGGATTCACCACCGGTTCTGATTCTGAGCTTGCGCGCGGCCGGCTTCGGCCTCAACCTCACGCGCGCAAGTCACGTCGTGCACTACGACCGGTGGTGGAACCCAGCCGTCGAGGACCAAGCAACCGACCGGGCACACCGCATCGGCCAGAAGCGCATCGTCAACGTCCACACCTTGGTGACGGGCGGTACCGTCGAGGATCACATCGCAGCGATGCACGAGTCCAAACGAGCTGTGGCCGATGCTGTTTCCGGGAACGTCGAGGCCGCCCTGGCCGATCTACCTGACACCGAACTGCGTGAACTCCTCGAACTCGACGGCGCGGTGATCATCTGATGGCCAACGAATTCGGTGTCACTGCTTGGGGTCGAGCATGGCTGCGCACGGTGGAGCGGACCGCGGCATCCGGTCCGAACCCGTCCCTGCCGACGGCTCGTACCCTCGCACGCAACGGTTCCGTGGAGTTCACCGTGGTCTCATCGGGGACCGTCGTCGCGGAGGTGAGCACCAAAGCAAAAACTTCGTCGGTGACAATTTGTGTCCCGCTCTGGACCAAATCCGAAATCGCCGCAGTGAAGAGCCTTCTCCGTTCGGCGGGAAAGGCCAACAGATCCGTCTCCACCGGCGAACTGCCGGACAGCATCGTCACCGACCTGCAGGCTCGAAATATCGCAGTAGCCGTTGATCTTTCGGAGTGCACTGCCAGCTGCGACTGCTCAGGTCGACGCTCGCCGTGCGTTCACCATCTCGCCGCGATCTACGCCCTGGCCGGGCGAATCGACGAGGAACCTGCACTTGCGGTGACGCTGCGAAGTGCACCGGTCAAGGCTGGAAAGAAGTCGACATCCACAGATTCGCCGGAGTGGATCCCCTTGAGTGATATCGACATTCGCTCGTTCTACGGAGACTGATCTTCTCAGTCGGTGCCGAGCGGATCGATGGTCAGGGCGAGCGTCGCGATCAACACACCCATCACACCCATCGCCGCAGTGTCGAAGACCCTTCCACGCACCGCGAGCAACCCCACACGATTCTCGGGAACGAACCACCGAGCGGCAGCTCCGATGATGACGGCAACACCGAAGACGAGGGCGCCGCGACGCCACCGGTCGGCCAGCACGAGAACCACGGCCGCCGCGATCACGGCGAGGACCGCGAGCATGGGCAGATTCTTCTTCGCGAGGCCGACCAGTGAGGACATCGGACTCAGACTCCGGCCAGAACCCGCTCGGCGCGCTCGACCACGTTGGTGATCAGGAACGCGCGGGTCAGCGGTCCGACACCACCGGGATTGGGTGAGACGAAGCCGGCGACCTCGTTCACGTCGGCTGCGACGTCGCCGCGCAGGCCGTCGTCGGTCCGACTGACGCCGACGTCGAGGACCGCTGCCCCGGGCTTGACCATGTCTGCGGTGATGAGGCCGGGAACGCCGGCGGCAGCGACGATGATGTCGGCGCGGCGAACCTCGGCCGCGAGATCGCGGGTACCGGTGTGGCAGAGCGTGACCGTCGCGTTCTCGCTACGACGCGTCAGCAGCAATCCGATCGGACGACCGACCGTGACGCCGCGTCCGACAACCACCACGTGTGCACCGGCAATCGGGACCTCGTAGCGACGCAGAAGGTGGAGGATTCCACGTGGGGTGCACGGCAGCGGGGCTTCCTTGCCCAACACCAGTCGACCGAGGTTGACCGGATGCAAGCCGTCGGCATCCTTGTCGGGGTCGATACGCTCGAGGGCCGCGTTCTCGTCGAGGTGCTTGGGGAGCGGCAACTGCACGATGTAGCCGGTGCACTCGGGATTGGCATTGAGCTCGTCGATCGTCGCGTTGAGCTGTTCCTGCGTGATGTCGGCAGGCAGGTCGCGTCGCAAAGAATTGATACCGACCTTGGCGCAGTCGTTGTGCTTGCCGCGCACGTAAGCCGCGGATCCCGGGTCGTCGCCCACCAGGATGGTGCCCAAGCCGGGTGTGATGCCCTCTGCCTTCAGAGCGCTCACCCGCACCTTCAGGTCTTCGAAGATTTCGTCGCGGGTAGCTTTGCCGTCGAGGATCGTTGCAGTCACGGCGACCATTGTTCCAGGTTAGGGTCGATGAGTGACAACGGCTCCGGAACTACGCGGCCCGAGGGTGCTCCTCTCCCCCGTCGCGCCCGATCATCACGCCCGTCTGCGGGCAATTCACCTGCACCCGGACGTCGTGCAGTGGTGGCAAAATCCCGACGACGACTGGCCTGCAGCGCCGGAGGCCGGCACCACGCGCTACAGCATCTTCTACGGCGACCGCCTGATCGGCTTCATCCAGTGGTACGAGGCGGAGGACAACCCCGACTTCCGCCACGCCGGGCTCGACTTGTTCCTCGATCCCGACTTTCACAGCCAAGGGTTCGGTCGCGAATCGATTCGGGTGCTGTGTGCCCACCTGATCGACGACCTCGCATTCCACCGTCTGGTCATCGACCCGGAAGTCGACAACTCCGTCGCCATCGCTTGCTACCGATCGGTGGGGTTCAAAGACGTCGGGGTGATGCGCGAGTACTCGCGAGATCGCCATGGTGTGTGGAAGGACGGACTGCTGATGGATCTGCTCGCACGGGAATTCATCCGCTGATCACAAGGTACGACCCGAAGGGACAGTCATCATGTTGCTGGACAAGGAATTCACGGCCACCTTGCAGAAGAGTGACGCCAAGGGTGGGTGGACCTACGTGATCTGGCCGGAGTCCGCCGAGTTCTTCGGCACCCGCGGCCTGGTCAAGGTACGCGGGACGATCGACGGACATCCGTTCCAGAGTTCGTTCATGGCGCTGGGAGACGGCAACCACAAGCTGCCGGTCAAAGCCGATCTTCGCAAGGCCATCGGCAAGGAGACCGGCGAGATGGTGACAGTGCGCCTCAAGGAGCGCGTGGAGAGCTAGGCGCCTCTACTTCATGTCTACGACAAGACCGTGCGCCGACGCATAAGCCACCGCCTGCATCAACTCGATCTGCGCGTTTCCGACGGATGCGGACGTCCACAGGCTCGGATCGATCCGCGCGCCGCGCAGATCTGCACC
This sequence comes from Rhodococcus sp. 5A-K4, assembly GCF_046097995.1. Classification (NCBI taxonomy): domain Bacteria; kingdom Bacillati; phylum Actinomycetota; class Actinomycetes; order Mycobacteriales; family Nocardiaceae; genus Rhodococcus; species Rhodococcus sp. 5A-K4. The sequence goes on along the minus strand of NZ_JBJURM010000012.1, from coordinate 146,683 downwards.
TTCGAGTTTGAGTCCACCCGTACGAGCACCGGACAGATCCGCCGACGCCAGCACCGCGCCCCGCATGTCGGCCCGAACCAGGTTCGCTTCACGGAATCGGCATGAGGTGAAGTCGATCTTCCTCAGGTCCGCCCCACCGAGTGAGGTCAACGAGAAGTCGACTTCGTCGAGCGTCAACGGCCGGATACGGCAACCGTCGAACGTCGACCCGAGCAGACTGCAGTTTCGGAACGTACTGTGCCACAGGCTGGTCCGAGCAAAATTGCAGGAGCGAAACGCCGTTCCCGTGTGCACGGACTCCCCCAGATCGGTGCCGGTGAAATCACAATCCGTGAACACCACCGACTCCGTCGTGAGTCCGGTGAGGTCGGCATCTCGGAAATTGCAATTGGTGAAAGTGCGCTGACGCCACTTCTGCCCGGCCAGCCGCGCGTCTGAATAGTCTTCGCCGACGACGTCGTCGGATTCTTCGGGGAGCATGCCGTCCATACTGCCCCGCCGCACCGACACCGCTTCGATCGCCTAGGTCTCGCAGGCCACGCCGTCACCGTCACGATCAAGCTTGGACGAATAGCCGGGATCGCCGCGGTAGATCGGGGCAGCACCAGCCGCTCGCACCGCTGAGCAGTTGGCGTAATACACCCCTGCATCAGGCACCTTTGCCGGCGGCGGAACGTACGCGGGTTCCGTTGTCTTCGGCGGGGTGTACGCCGGGGCGGGCGGAACGTACGGCGTAGTCGTGGTTACCGGAACCTGCGGAACCAGCGGCACGATTGCCACGGTTGTCGTCGTTGGTGGCGGCACGATCGTTGTCGTCGTCGGCAAGAGGGACGACGTCGTGGTCTTCGTCGTCGACGGGACCGTGCTTTTGGTTGTCGTCGCCGCCGCTGTCGTGGAAGAGGTCACAGCAGGCGTCGTTGATTCTTCCGACTTGCCCGCGCCCGTCGCCGCGGCGATGGCAACCAGCCCCACGACTGCTGCGCCGGCGATCCACGGCCACTTACGCCGCGTCTTGCCTTCCTCGGCGTTTGCGTCCGGCACCGGCGAACCGGGAGCACCGAAGACCTGGGTGGGAGTGCCGAAGGCTTGAGTGGGTGCGTCGACGCCCTTGGGCCGTGTCTGTGCAGTCCACTGCTGACCGTCCCAGTAACGGTCGATCGTGGGGTCGAAGGGGTCGGGGTTCCAACCGGCGGGAGGGTTCATCAAAATGTCCGTTCTGCGAAGAGTGCCGGAAATAGATTCGCACGGACTGGCCGGTTTGTTACCAATTCGCCCACACTTCCCGACCGGTCTTCTCACGGACGCGGGCACCGATACGACGCCCGGTACAGTTCCTCGAGTGTTCCGAGTGATGTTCCACGAGCCCCGCATCCCACCCAACACCGGAAACGCGATCCGCATGGTCGCGGGCACCGGTTGCGAACTCCACCTGGTCGGGCCTCTCGGGTTCGACTTGTCGGAGCCGAAACTCAAGCGCGCAGGCTTGGATTACCACGATCTGGCGACTGTCACGGTCCACGAGAACCTTGCTGCGGCGTGGGAAGCCGTCACGCCCGCGCGCGTGTTCGCCTTCACCGCGCACGCGACCACGTCCTATGCCGATATCGCCTACCAACCCGGCGACGTCCTGCTGTTCGGGCCCGAGCCCACCGGACTGTCCGAAGAGGTATTGGCGGACGAACACATCACCGAGCGCCTGCGTATCCCGATGCTTCCCGGACGCCGGTCCCTCAACCTGTCCAACGCTGCCGCCCTCGTGACGTACGAGGCGTGGCGTCAGCACGGGTTCAAGGGCGCCGTCTGATCGACGTCAGTAGACGTCTCGGACGTACCGCTTCTCGGCCGAGAGTGCCTTCACGTACGCCTCCGCACTACGAGGTGCCAGTTTTCCGTGTTGAGCGACCACCCCGTTGAGGGCACTGTCGACGTCCTTGGCCATCCGGTTGGCATCGCCGCAGACGTAGAAGTGGGCGCCCTTCTGCAACCACTCCCACAGCAGCGCACCGCGCTCACGCATCCGGTCCTGCACGTAGACCTTGTCGGCTTGATCCCGGGAAAATGCGAGGTCGAGTTCGGTGAGGAATCCGTCTTTCCGCAATTCTTCGATTTCTTCGCGGTAGTAGAAGTCGGTCGCGGCGTGCTGTTCCCCGAAGAACAGCCAGTTCGGGCCCGTGTGCCCCAATGCCCGACGCTCATGCAGGAAAGCACGGAACGGCGCGATGCCGGTTCCCGGACCGACCATGATCATCGGGGTTTCGGGATCGGACGGTGGCCGGAAATGGGTCGACTTCTGCACGAAGATGCCGATGTCATCATCGTGGGCGTGGTCTGCGAGGTAGGTCGAGCACACCCCACGCCGTGGGACACCCGCGACGTTGTAGCGCACCGCGGACACCGTCAGCTGCACTTCGCGTGGGTTCTCCTTCGGACTGGAAGATATCGAATACAGCCGCGGCTGAAGCGGTTTGAGGAGGGAGAGCCATTCGTCCGTCGAGGCACGAACGGGTGACTGCGCAAGTACGTCGACGGACTGTCGTCCCCACGACCAGTCTTTGAGCGTGGAGATGTTCTCCGGCTTCATCAACTCGGCGAGGTCCGCGTCGCGAGTTCGTTGATGCACGAACCGAATCATCTCGCTCGAGATTCGAGTGATCTCCAGGCGTTCGGTGAGCGCGGCACGCAGGGTCATATCGCCGTACTGCCCCAGTTCGACGACCTCCTCACCGTCGAGGCCGGTGAGGGTGAGCCACTCGTCGACAAACGGAGAGCTGTTTCGGGGCCAGACTCCGAGAGCGTCGCCGGCTTCGTAACTGACCGTGTCGTCCGGAAGGTGAAAGCCCAACTGCCGCACGTCTTTGGAAGAGCCTGGCCGGTTGAGCACGACATTGCGCGTCAAGGCTGTGGTCAGCGGCGCCTTCTTGTTGTACTGCAGCGGCGCCGACATCGCCGGTGAAATCGGCGTGGCCGCAACGGTTGTCCCAGAATTCTTCTTTGCAACGACGACGTCGGCCGTCTCACCAGCCGCCGAGCGCTGAAGTTCAGCCGTGACAGAGTCCAGCCAACCAGCAGCGGTGTCCTCGAAATCGGGCTCGCAGTCGGCGCGATCGACGATACGACTGGCCCCCAGTTCACCAAGGCGGGCGTCAAGCTTTCGTCCATGCCCACAGAAGTCGTCATAGTTCGAGTCACCGAAAGCGATGACTGCATACCGTGTCTCGGCCATGCGGGGCGCCGTGTCAGCAGCCAACGCATCCCAGAAACCGCTGCCGTTGTCCGGGGATTCGCCGTCACCGGAGGTACTGGTGATCAACAGGACCTCTCGGGTGGCCGCCAGGTCGGCGGCCGGGAACTCGTCCATTGCATGCATCACCACGGGCAAGCCAACTTCCCCAAGGCGAGCAGCGCAGGCGGCGGCAAATTCTTCCGCGTTTCCGGTCTGCGATGCCCAGAGCACCACGATCGGCGCGCGTTCTGTCGCAATGCTCGGAGCCGAGGACAACGCGGGCCCGTCGGTGTCAGGGAGCGAGGTTCGCGAGTACAGGCCGGCCAATACCCCGTCGACCCACATCCGCTTTTCGGCATCGAACGGCGCCGTCGACGGCAACGTCGGTACCCCGGCAGTGCGATCAGCGTCCGCACGCAACGCGGCGAGAAGACCGGCCAGGTAGCTCTGCTGGAGCGCATCGAATACCACTGCAGGTGTTCCTGTTTGACCGATGACATCCGCGAGGACATCGGTTCGCGACAAAGCCCGATCAGCTGGCGCGGAAGCCACCAGCGGCGCCTCGGCGAGCACTGTTTCAGGTGTGTTCACGGCGACCTTCGTCATAGTGACAGCACAGGCTTTGAACTCCGGTTGCTGCGAGGCTGGATCGATGGCGTCGTTGGTGACGGCGTTGATGGACAGATATTCGCCGAAGGCGTCGTTCCAGTGAAATGGGGCAAAGCAGTTCCCCGGACGCACTCGGTCGGTGATGACGGCCGGAAGCACAGCGCGACCGCGGCGTGAGGCAACCTCGATCGCATCCTGGTCGACGACGCCGAGCCTGGCGGCGTCGTCGGGATGGATCTCGACGAAGGGACCTGGGTTGAGTTTGTTCAGCTTGGCGACCTTGCCTGTCTTGGTCATGGTGTGCCACTGGTGCGCGAGACGACCGGTGTTGAGCAGGAATGGATAGTCGTCGTCGGGCATTTCGGCGGGAAGCATGTGCGGCCGTGCGAAGAACATCGCACGGCCAGTGGCGGTGGGAAATGCGAGCCGCGGAGTGCTGCCGTCCTCGCGGATCAGGAGCCTTTGACTGACACCGTTATTGACGTATCGGATGGGATGACGGTCCTGATCACTGTCTGGCGGGCACGGCCACTGGATTGATGTCTTGCGGAGGCGCTCGTAGGTGACGCCGCGTAAGTCGTAGCCGGTCTTCGGATTCCAGAACTGCTTGATCTCTTCGAACACCTCTTCGGCACAGGTGTAGGTGAACGCCTCGGTATACCCCATCTCGCAGGCGATCCGGGCGATGATCTGCCAATCAGGCAGCGCCTGCCCGACCGGATCCAGTGCCTGCTGGAAGAGCGTCAGGTTGCGTTCGGAATTGATCATCACTCCGTCGGACTCTGTCCACAGTGACGCGGGCAGCAGAACATCGGCGTATTCGTTGGTCTCGGTGCCCAGGAACGCATCCTGGGTGATGACGAGGTCAGCCTTCTCCAAGCCGTCGATGACGGTCTTTCGGTTGGCTACCGTTGCAACGGGATTGGTGCAGATGATCCAGCATGCCTTGATGTCACCCGCCGCCATGCGGGAGAACATGTCGATGGTGCCACCGCCGATGTCGGTGCGCAGCGAGCCTTGCGGGATCCCCCACCTCTCCTCGACGAATTCGCGATCGGCGTCGACCATCACGGCGCGCTGGCCGGGCAAACCTGGACCCATGTAGCCCATTTCACGCCCACCCATGGCGTTCGGCTGCCCGGTCAGCGAGAACGGACCGCTGCCGGGCTTGCAGATCGCACCGGTCGCAAGGTGAAGGTTGCAGATGGCGTTGGTGTTCCACGTGCCGTGGGTGCTCTGGTTCAAACCCATTGTCCAACAGCTCATCCAGTTTGCAGCCTCACCGATCCACTGGGCTGCAGTGCGGATGTCGGCTTCGGGGATACCGGTGATCTCACTGACCTTCTCCGGGGTGTACTCCGCGATGAAACTGGGCATCACCTCCCAGCCTTCGGTGAAGTCGGCGATGAAGTCAGGGTCGGTGTGGCCGTTCACGACGAGCAGGTGGAGTAGTCCGTTGAGTAGCGCGAGATCGGTGCCGGGAGCGATCTGCAGGAACAAGTTCGCCTTGTCGGCGGTGGCACTGCGTCGAGGGTCGACGACGATCAACTTCGCGCCTGCCTTGATCCGCTCCTGCATCCGCAGAAAGAGGATCGGATGGCAGTCCGCCATGTTCGCGCCGGTCACGAAGAACACGTCGGAGTGTTCGAAGTCCTGATAGGAACCGGGCGGTCCGTCGGCCCCGAGAGACTGTTTGTAGCCGGTGCCGGCACTCGCCATGCACAACCGGGAATTCGATTCGATCTGATTGGTCCCGATGAATCCCTTGGCCAGCTTGTTCGACAAGTACTGGGCTTCGAGAGACATCTGCCCGGACACGTACAACGCAAATGCGTCGGGGCCGTGCTCGTCGATGATTGCCCGTAGACGCTGGGCGGTGTCAGTGATGACGGCGTCCATGTCCGCGGCTTCGATCGCATCCCCTCGGTGCGGACGGCGATATGCAGAGTCCATTCGCCCCGGACCTGCGAGCATGTCTGCGGTCGTGGTCCCTTTGGTGCACAGACGCCCGAAGTTGGTGGGATGTGTCTTCAGACCGGAAGACTTCGCAGCCTTCCGGCGTCCCGTCTCCGGATCGGTGATGATGTCGAGGACAAGACCACAGCCGACCCCGCAGTACGCGCAGAGTGTGTCGACACTGGTGGTGGTGAGTTGAGCGCCCATCGATTCATGCATCCCTTCGACCGAGGATCAAGGTCGACTTCTATCTTCGGATGCAGTTGTTTCGGGAGTTCATGCTCGATGTTGCGTATCAATCACTCTTTCCTCACCGCGCCCTTCGGACCGATGTGCGGTCTCCGAACCGGCGGTCGTCGACGGGCAGCGATACGCGAATGCCCAGTTCTACGCCCTGCCGCCGAATCGAGCGATATAGTGCCAGACCTTTTTGACGTCCTGCGGATCGAAGGACGCGCTCCGTGCGAGCCCCAGTACGGCAGGCGTCAGTCGCCTGCCGCGGGCAATTTCTCGGGCAAGGTCGACGACGGTCGCTCCCCGGTATTCGGGATGTTCGGCTATCTCTTCGACATCGACCGCGTAACCGTCGTGCCACAGCACCGGGCACGTGAGTGAGTGGGCGATCTCTTCGATCCGTGTGCCCCGGTAACTCGGGTCCAGGACGAGTGCCTCGACGTCCGTTCCGATGTCGACGACGCCGTGGACGTGCGCCTCGATGTAGTGGTCGAGCGGATCGTCGAACTCGGCGGCTCTGGCGGCGCCGACCAAGCTCATCGCTTCGGCCGTTCCGAAGAGATCAGGCTCGAAGACGCTGTCCGGAAAGCAGAAGGTGGTGCGGTCGAGTGTGTGCTCGGCAAGCCGGAAGTAGGACGAGCCGAACCGAGGGGATGCCCCGTACGGATCGGCGGAGAAGTTCAACGATCCGTACTTCGGCCGTTCCGACGGCTCTCGCTCGTCGTAAGCCCCGCCGAATATCCGACTCTCCCAACGCCAACGGTCGCCACCGTGATGCGCCGTCAGTCCGCCGTTGCTGGTACGAGTCTCGAACTGGGTCACGTAGGTGCCTTGACGTGCGATCGAGGCCAGTGTCAGACCACGTTCAGACGGGAGGTCCGGATGAAAGTGCAACGTCACCCGGTGATTTCGATCCACCTGGTCACCCTTCGAGAGACCGCGCACGTGCGCAATCGCGGCGGACGAGGGAGTGGAATCAACAGGCATTCGTCCATTATCCGGATGCGGAAGCAGCGCCGGTGAAGAAGTCGACCAGTGAATACGGTGCGCCTTCACCGAGGCAGAGATCAAGGATCACGTGCGAGTCAGCGGCCTCGGATGCACTGCGCACGAACATCGCTTCCTCGTAGCCGCTCAGTGCCGCTTCGATGTCGTCCGGGTGCGCGGCGATCGCCCTTCCCAGTTCGGCGCCGTCGAACATGGCCAAGTTCGCACCCTCACCGGACGGAGCCATCAGATGTGCCGCGTCACCGAGGAGCGTGACCCCAGGCACGCGATCCCATCGGTGCTCGTCGGGAAGTGCATGGATCGCGCGCGGAATCGGAGCGGTTTCGCCGTCTGTGATCAGCGCAGTGAGTTCCGTTGCCCAACCGTCGAACTCGGCCGCGACCCGCGCTGTCGCAGCAGCGGCGTCGGTGAAATCGATACCGGCAAACCACTCCGCCGTACGGTTCAGCTGGACGTAGGTGTGCACGATGTCCCCCGCCTCTCGATGCGCGGCGATCGCTTTTCCTGGCGCGGGCGCGTACATCGCCCCGTCACCGACTGCCTCGGCTGCAGCCGAATGCTTCTCGTCGACGTCGTACAGATACGTCTCGACGAACGTGGTGCCGACGTATTCGGGCTTCGCATCGGAGAGCAAGGGGCGGATCTTCGACCAGGCACCGTCGGCGCCGACGAGGAGGTCGGTAGTCACCGTCGAACCGTCGGCAAAGGTCAGTTCGTGTCGGCCGTCAGCGCGCTCGTCGGCGGTGTTCCGTGAGCCGAGCGAGCGGACACTGTCGACCTTGCGTCCCCATTCGATCGTGCCGTCCGGAAGGGATTCGAGAAGGATCCGCCGGAGGTCTCCGCGCAGCACTTCAGGACGCGCTCCCGTGCCGTCGTCGGGTTCGTCGAGGAGTACAGCTGCATGTTGGTCGAGTACGCGCGACGCGGCACCGCCCTCGTGGATGATCGCGCAGAACTCGTCGATGAGGCCGGCAGCGTCGAGCGCCGCCTGACCGTTGTGTTCGTGGATGTCGAGTTGGCCGCCCTGCGTGCGAGCTTCGACCGACGGTTCCGCCTCGTAGATCTTCGACGGAATTCCATGAACGTGTAGGACGCGCGCGAGGGTCAGACCGCCGAGGCCCGCCCCGATGATCGTTATCGAGTTGCTCATGTTTGTTTCCTTTCAGGCTCCGATTGGAACGTCGTTCCAGTGACCATCTTGGAACGGCGTTCCAGATATGTCAAGATGGTGCGCATGGCGACCAGGAATCAGCGGACCGAACGGCGTACGAACGCGCTCTCGAAGGAGCGAATCGTCGAGGCTGCGATCGAGATCCTCGACGACGAGGGCGAAGCTGCGCTGACATTTCGCGCACTCTCCGCACGCCTGGCAACAGGTAGCGGGGCGATTTACTGGCACGTTGCCAACAAGAGCGAACTGCTTGCCGCGGCGACCGACGACGTCATCGCCCGCGTGACCACCGAAGGAACCGAAAGCGCAACCCCACGGGAGGCGATCCGGATCATCACTCTCGGTGTGTTCGACGCGATCGACGCGCACCCGTGGGTCGGCACCCAACTCTCTCGCGAGCCGTGGCAATCAGCGGTGATGCAGATCTTCGAGAGTCTGGGAGGGCAACTCCAAGCACTCGGCGTTCCCCAACCGGCACAGTTCGATTGTGCGTCCGCACTCCTGAACTACGTGCTCGGCCTCGCCGGACAGTATGCCGCGGGCGCCCGCCTCCTCCCCCGCGAGACAGATCGGTCCGCCTTCCTCGCCACCGTCGCGCAGCGGTGGGAAGAACTCGATTCCGCGAAGTACCCGTTCCTCAATCAGGTGACGGCGCAATTGCGCGACCACGACGACCGAGAACAGTTTCTGGCAGGCATCGACCTCATCCTCGCGGGGATCGACACCGTCCGATAGCAGCCGTTCCCGTCAGCCGCAGCCGTCAACGCGAGTGAACAGCGGTGTTGGAGCCGAGCGCTATGTCGAGGAAATCTCTTGCCGCACCGCGCAATCCGCGATCGGGATCCCAGACGGCTTGGAGTCGCCTCGGCATCCGCAAGCCGTCGACGTTGACCGCGACCAGTCGGCCGTCCGTCAGGTCGGCAGCAACGGCCAACGACGACAGAACGGCGGGCGCGTTGCCTGCCACCACCGCAGCCTTGACTGCGGTGCACGAGGTGAGCTCGAGCAACGGCGGCACACAATCGGGAACAGCATTCTCGAGCGTCAGACGCGTCCCTGACCCTGACTCGCGCTGAATCAGCGGCGTGCGTGCGAGGTCCGCAACCGGAACGGGCACACCATTGGCCCAGTCGTGTCCCGGCGGCACAACCACGACGAGGTGATCACGCGCTACCTCGCACGACGCGAGCGCCGACGGCACATCCGGACCTTCGACGAATCCGATATCGGCCTGGCCTGCCTGCACTTGAGCAGAGACATCCGAGGAATTGTGCAAGCTCACCGACGCCACGACGTTGGGGAACTTGTGCCGCATCGCAACTGTCCACCCGGGGACCAGATACTCGGCGATGGTCATGCTGGCCGCGACGGTGACGGCAGCGTCGCGTTCACCGCGAAGTGCGGCAACTCCCGATGCCATTTCCTCGGCACTGACGAGGATGTGACTTGCCCACTCGAGAATCAGACCGCCCTCGGCGGTGGGACGAACACCGGTCGCCGCTCGATCGAAAACCTTGATTCCGAGCTGCCGTTCGACCGAACGCACCCGGGCGCTGACCGCTTGCTGACTGAGTCCGTGCTCCCGGCCGGCAGCACCCATGCTGCCTAGACGCCCTACGGAAAGCAGGACGTCGAGGGCACTGAGTTCCGGCACCCGAGGAGACAACGACATAGACCAAGATTAGACCCACAAGGCGAGTTTGTGGGCATTCAAGGACAACCGGTCTACCGGTACGAACCGGATGAGACGACAGTGAAATACATGACCACCACAACGAGTCCCACCTTCGCCCACATCACCCCGAACTGGTTCGCGGCAGCGATGGGAACGGGAATCGTCTCGGTGGCCGCAGCTTCGCTCGAACCGGAGATCGAAGGCTTGAAGCTGGTCTCTGAAATCTTCTGGGTTCTGGCGGTTCTCGTACTGTGCGCCTTGATCGGCGCATTTGCCACCCATTGGTCACAACATCGATGTCAGGCCCTCGCCTACCTGCACAGCCCCGCGATGTTCCCGTTCTACGGAGCCGTCGCCATGGCCCTGCTGACCGTGGGATCGGCAACCGGCATCACCGGGCCGGACTTCCTCGGCCACGACGTGGCGATCACCGTCTCGCTGACTCTGTGGATACTCGGCACGGCACTCGGCCTGGTCACCTACGTCGTGATGATGATTCGTCTCGTTCGAGATGCTGGGATGGCGACGGCAATGCCATTCTGGCTGATGCCCGTCGTACCTCCGATGGTCTCGGCCACCACCGGCGCAGCGGTCAGCACCCACATGCCCGAAGGCGCTCCGCGCATCGCGGTACTGATCTTCTGCTACATCCTGTTCGCTCTGGCACTGACCGCCGCTATCGGCATTCTGATAGCCGTCGCAAGGCAGTTCGCACGCAACCGCTCGGCCGGCATCGACGTGATCCCGTTCAATGCCATTCCCTCGCTGTGGATTCCGTTGGGCGTGATCGGACAGTCGATCGCAGCATCCAACCTGTTGGCCGCCGCCTCACGGCATGCACTCAGTACCGAGCACGCCGACACCCTGCACGAATTCGGAATCGCATACGGAACCGTCGTCGGAATCATCGGCGTCATCGCATTTGTCACCGTCACCACCGTGACCATCCACGCACTGCGCCGCGGCTTGGACTTCTCGCTCGGCTGGTGGAGCTTCACCTTCCCCATCGGAGCATGTGCAGTCGGAGCGAATGCCTTCGGAGTCGCCACCGGTTCGACGCTGATTCTGGGAATCGCACTTGCCCTGCTGACCGTGCTGATCCCCATCTGGGCAACCGTCGCGGTGCGGACCGTCCGATCGATCCGCAGTGGAGCTCTCCCGGCGGCTGCATGAATTCGCACCGATGAGTTTTACCTCGCCGTACGGTCTGTACTCACGTAGACCATTGTCGAGAGCGGGAGTACACGGTGAGTCAGTTATTACGAGTACAGAATTTCAGCGTTTCCAGTGACGGAATAGCCTGCGGTCCGGACCAAAGCTTCGAGAGCCCGTTCGGCCTGGACCACGGTGAAATGTTTGCGTGGGCGGGAGCTACAGCGAGCTGGCCCAATCGCACCGATCCCGGCGGCAGCCGAGGCATCGACGACTATTTCACGCGGGACTTCTCCAACAACATCGGTGCCGAAATCATGGGCCGCAACAAATTCGCACCATACCGCGGCCCTTGGGAGAATCTCGAGTGGCAGGGGTGGTGGGGCGACGAGCCGCCGTTCCACACCCCGGTTTTTGTCTTGACCCACCACGTGCGGCCGTCGTTCACGCTATCGGACACGACATTCCACTTCGTCAACGCTGACCCGGCGACGGCCCTCGAGCAGGCACGTGAGGCAGCGCAGGGCAAGGACGTTCGACTCGGCGGCGGGGTCAGCACTATCCGTGAATTCCTCGACGCCGATCTGGTCGACACGATGCACATCGCTGTCTGCCCGATCGAATTCGGATCCGGTCTACGCCTGTGGGAGACACCTGATGAGTTGCGCGACCGCTTCAACCTCGAAATCGTGCCGAGCCCGAGCGGCGTGACGCATCACCTGTTCTGGCGAAAGTGACCGGTGGGGGCGGCTCCCGAAACGGGAACTGCCCCCATCAGTTGTGTCTTAGGCTCCGGTCTCGACCTGGCGCCCCGACTGGTACCACGCCATTGTTCCACCGGCCACCGAAACGGCATTGATGCCACGGGCCTGCAGATACTCCGCGGCCTGCAGGCTACGGCCACCGACGGCGCAGATGATGTACACCGTTTCCGCGTCCGGAATTTCACCGACGCGAGAGACGAATTCGCTGAGCGGAATGAGCGCCGCACCGGGAACTCGGACCTGAGCGAACTCGTCGGGCTCACGGACGTCGATCAGCGGCTCACCTGCCGCCAATGCCGTGTCCAGTGCATTCAAGTCGACTTCCAACATGTCTTCTGCGTCCTGCCTTCGTGTTCGCTGCTGTCCGAATAGACGGTACCGCGTGATTTCGTGTGGTTGCCTTTACGATCTGACAATGACCAATACTGTTCCCGAAAAGTCGGGTTTTTGGAGTCGACCCACTTTGTGGAAGTTGCTCCTTCTCATCGTTGCCTATTTGGTCTTCTACCTTGCCGCCGGGCAGGTGATCTCGCGTGTTTTCGCCGACCAGATCGACACGGACAACGTGGTCTCGAGTGCCTCGAGCATCATCTTCGGCGTCATGTTGCCCATCGCGATCGGTGCAGTTGCGTTGCTGATCTTCACGGTCAAGGTCGGCTGGCTCAGCAGTATCTTCGGTCCTCAACCGGTACGCGGACGCGGCTGGATGTGGATCGGGCCGATTATCGTCGTTGCCGCCATCGCTGCCCACCTGGCCGGAACCGACTGGAGCGCGTGGTCGGCCGGCGAAATCGTCTCGTTGATCGCCCTCGGTGTATGTGTCGGTCTCGCAGAGGAATTGGTCACCCGAGGTATTGCAGTGAAGATGCTTCGTGATGCCGGCCACCGAGAACGCTTCGTCGCTGTTGTGTCGTCCCTACTGTTCGCACTCATGCACACGGTGAACTTCATCGCGGGAATGGAACTGGCAACAGTCCTTGCCACCGTCGTCTACACCTTCGGATTCGGAATGTGCATGTACTTGACCATGCGCGTGACGGGCACGATCTGGGCCGCAATCGTGTTGCACGGCCTCACCGACCCCACCACCATTCTCTCGACCGGCGGGCTCGACACCTCGGTGACGACGGGTGCCAGCGGAGCCACCACGATCGCCACACTGCTCACTGTCGTGCTGGTCGCCTTCGGCGTAGTTGCCATCTTCTTCATCCGCGGCCGGGTCGGCGAAGAGCAGCCCACGCGCGTCTCGGCCTGACTGATCGCATGGGTACAAGACATACTTGTACCCATGCCTTCTCGGACCACACATTCGATCGCCGTCGTGACCGCATCTTTTGTTCTGGCACTATCGGGCGCCGTCACACACGCCAGTGCGGGGGTTCCGGCCGCTCCCGAAGCCGCGACTACCGAATCCATCGCATCGGAGTCGATCAGCGATCTGTACGCAGCCCAGGGTGCGCACGAGGTGGCGGCCGACTCGGTTCCCGGATACCAATTGTTCTACCCAGCCGACTTGACCGCTGATGGCAAGCGGCATCCCGTCATCACGTTCGGCAACGGCAGCTACGCGACGTTCGAAGAGTACGAGGCCCTCCTCCGACACTTTGCGTCGTGGGGTTTTGTTGTTGTGGTGGCCGACAGCAGTGTGACCGGCGACGGTACTGAAATCTTGGGTGCCGCTCAGTACCTCGTCGATCAGAACACCAACGCTGAGAGCATTTTTCACCAGAGGATCGATACCGACAACATCGCCTCGGTCGGACACTCCCAGGGGGCAGGTGGCGCGATCAACGCTGCAACGCAGTCGGCGAATCTGATCACCGCCACTGCGGTGCTCGACCTGCCGGACCCGTGGTGGGCTTCGCGACCTGTCGATGTCGTCGACGTGGCGAAGTTGACCGGGCCGACGTTCTTCATGACCGGCGCCGACGATCCGGTCTCCACCGCCGATCCACAAGCTGAGTACTTCGACAAAACCGCAGCACCGGCGGTCCGGGGCAGACTACTTGGCGTCGGCCACAATTGGGCCGCCGACGGCGAAGGATTCCGGGGTTACCTGACCGCGTGGCTGAGGTTCGCCCTCAGCGGCGACCAGACTGCCGGACGTGCGTTTGTCGGCGACTCGGCGGAAATCCTCACCGATCCCCATTGGGACCGGCAAGCGATCAAGGGTTTGTGATGACGATCTTGCCGTAGGCCTGCCCGGATTTCTGCTGCTCGAACGCTTCGGCAAGATCGTCCAGACGGTACGACGAATCGATGACGGGACGAAGCGCGAGGCTCTCCAGCCCTGCAACCATCTCCTCCTGATGTGCACGACTGCCCACCAGAACACCTTCGATGGTGACCTGTTTGGTCAGTAGCGAAGTCAGGTCGATCGACGACGACGGGCCGTTCATGATGCCCAGCGCGCAGATCCGGCCGCCTGGTCGGACTGCCGCCAGAGATTGACCGAGGGTGGACGGCCCGCCCACGTCGAGCACAAGGTCGATCCCGCCGCTGAGCCGCATCGCTTCCGATCCCCAGTCCGGGCGCTCACGGTAGTTGACCACGTGATCGGCACCTAGCTCGGTCAATCGAGCCATCTTGTCGGGAGCCGACGAGGTTGCGATCACCTGAGCTCCAGCAGCTTTGGCAAGCTGGACGGCAAACAGCGCTACCGTGCTGGTCCCGGGAATCAACACCGACGAACCTGGGATGATCGGGACGCCGGCAAACAATGCACGCCACGCGGACAAGCCCGCAGTGGGCAAGGTAGCGGCTTCTTCGTACGTGTAGTTTCGCGGCATCGACGTCACTGCCGATACCGGCACGGTGACGGTGTCACGGGCGAACCCGTCGACGCCGTCACCGGGTGAATTTCCGAATCCGTCGAAATCCGGTGCACCGCTGCGCCAATGCGGCAGATAGGTGCTCATCACACGGTCCCCGACCCCGAACTGTGTGACGCCGTCGCCGACGGCAACTACCTCGCCCGCTGCGTCGGACAAGAGAATGCGAGGGCCGTCGGTCGGTATCTCGCCGGTCGCCACGAGGTAGTCGTGGTGGTTGAGCGAATTCGCGCGGATCGCGATCTTCACCTCACCCGCACCTGGCGCTGGCGTCTCGATCGTCCTCGATTCGAGGTTGTTCAACCCTCCAGGCGGAAGTACGTATACAGCGCGGTTGGTCATGGTGTGGATCCTCGCACGATTGACGATTTCGGGTGACGTTCGGAAAGGGTTCCGCTGCTCAGAGGAGAGAAGCGGTGAACCCTCCGTCGAGAACCAGGCTGCTGCCGTTGCACCACGACGACTGGTCGCTCGCAAAGAACACTGCGGCGGCGGCGACTTCCTCGGTCCGGCCGTAGCGGGTTTGCTTCGTGACCATCAGGTCGTCGAAGCCGCCGGACTCGAGGCCGAGTGCGTTCTCGAAATCCTGTTGGTGACTCTTGACCAGGTCTGTGTCGATGAATCCGGGTAGCAGGGCATTGGCTCGGATTCCGTGGAAGCGAAGTTCGGCTGACAGGGTTTCGGTGAGATTGCGAACTGCTGCTTTGGCGGCGGCATAGCTACCGATCAAGGGCGACCCGGTGGTCGACGAGATCGACGAGATGTTCACGATCGAACCGCCTCCGGATGCGACGAGCGCGGGTAGCGAATGACGGACGGTCAAGAACACTCCATCGAGGTTGACCGACATGACTTTCCGCCAGTCCTCGAACGAGGTCTCGATCAGCGGAGTCGTGGTGGCGATGCCGGCGTTGGGTACTACGACGTTCAGTCCGCCGAACTCTTCGACCGCCCTGGCGACGAGATCCTTGACCTGCTGTTCGTCGGTGACATCAGTGGTGACAGCGATAGCTCCGTCGATCGAGTCCGCCACTGCCTGTGCTGCGTCACCGTTGATGTCGGAGACTACGACGCTCGCGCCCTCCGCCCCGAATGCCCGGGCAATGGCGGCGCCGATTCCGGCACCTGCGCCGGTGACAATTGCAACTTTGTTCGCGAGAAGATCGGACATGTCAGCGTTCCCCTTCAGTTCTCGGTCGGGACGTAGAAAAGCAATTCGGGTCCGGTGTCGCCGGTAGTCGCGATGGCCTCGGACATGTCGAGAGTCCCGTCGCCCAAAGCACTTCCCAACGCCTGCGCCGTGCCCGCGAGATCTTCCGTGTCGAGTTGATAGATGCTCAGGTAGCGGCGCGCGGGCAATGCATCCTCGGGCAGCAACTGCACATCCGCCAGGAAGAATCGGGAGGCGGAGACAACTCCAGGCACTCGTTCGACGACCTGCGGAATATGCACGTCGTCGTACCAGCGGTTGAACGCGTCCTCCGAAGACGGATCGGCAGGGTGTACGTGTGCGACGAGAATCGCTGTGCTCATGGAGTTCCTCTTCAACTCGAAGTGCTTTGGATTCAGCATGTTTGGAAGGCGACAATATTCACCAGCGAGGCCACTGGTCGTGGCGGTGCCAGGCGATTCGATGGCCGCTCAAGCGACAACCCTAGGTAGGGATTGTGACCCGCGCCATATGCTCGGAGGTCAGAGTTGAGCTCCACATTTGTCCTCTCGGCACAAAACTCCGAGCAGAATCGGGCATTAGCGAAAGTCTCGCGACTTGGCTGTGACTCGCAGATCCATCAGCTGCATCCGGTCTGCCACGACAGTGACAGCGCCTTCCGCATTTTGCACCTTTCCTCGAATAAGCAACGCCGGCGCCATATTTGCCAGTTTTCGGTACTTTGCCCACAACCCCACCGAACACACGACATTGACCATGCCGGTTTCGTCTTCGAGGTTGATGAACGTGACGCCCGCAGCTGTGGCCGGACGCTGCCGGTGTGTGACCGCTCCCCCTACCAGCACACGGTCGCCGTCCGGGATGTCGAGCAGCCTCGAAGCCGGCACCACGCCGAGCGCGTCGAGCTGTGGGCGAAGAAACTGTGTCGGATACGTGTCGGGAGATACTCCTGTCGCCCAGACATCCGCTGCCGCCAATTCGACGTCGCCCATGCCGGGAAGGGTGGGAGCTGTGACCGACGCACCGATACCGGGCAAGCGGTCCGGACGCTCCCCTGCCGCAGCGCCCGCAGCCCACAGCGCTTCTCTACGCGAGATGCCGAAGCTGGCAAGCGCGCCGGCAGTCGCCAACGATTCAGCTTGCGCGGTAGTCAGTTCCACCCGACCGGTCAGATCGAGAAACGACGTGAACGGTCCACCGAGGTCGCGCTGTTCGACAATTTTCTCGGCGAGCGCATCGCCGATGTTGCGCACTTCCCCCAGTCCCAGCCGAACCTCGAATCCACCTGCCTCGACGGTGGCATGCGCGAGGCTGACATTGATGTCTGCACCGTGTACCTGCACTCCGTGCCGGCGCGCATCGGCGACCAGGGACTGTGGTGAGTAGAAACCCATCGGCTGCGCTCGCAGAAGCCCGGCACAGAACGCGGCGGGGTGATGAAGCTTGAACCACGAGGAGTAGAAGACCAGTGCGGCAAAACTCTGTGAATGACTTTCCGGAAAACCGAAATTAGCGAATGCGTACAGCTTTTCGTAGATTCGGTCGGCAACCTCGTCGCCGATGCCATGTAGGTCTCGCATGCCCTGGTACAGCCTCGCTCGCAGTTGCTCCATCTTCTCGGTGGAACGTTTCGATCCCATTGCCCGACGCAATTGATCGGCCTCGGACGGCGTGAAACCCGCAACGTCGACGGCCATCTGCATCAACTGTTCCTGAAACAACGGAACCCCCAATGTGCGTTCGAGTGCCTTCTCGAGCGACGGATGGTCATAGGACACAGGTTCGAGTTTGTTGCGCCGGCGGATGTACGGATGGACTGATCCGCCTTGAATCGGCCCGGGACGGATGAGCGCGACTTCGACCACCAGGTCGTAGAAATTTCGAGGCTTCAGACGCGGCAGTGTCGCCATCTGCGCACGTGATTCCACTTGGAACACCCCTACCGAATCTGCCCGCTGCAACATCTCGTACACCGCTGTTTCCGACAGATCGAGATGCGCCAAATCGACTGTGATGCCTTTGTGTTCGGCCACCAGATCCATCATGTAATGCAAAGCCGAGAGCATGCCGAGCCCGAGTAGATCGAACTTGACCAGCCCAGCGGCAGCACAATCGTCCTTGTCCCACTGCAGGACACTGCGATTGGCCATCCGCGCCCACTCCACCGGGCAAACGTCGGCGATGGGACGATCACAGATGACCATTCCGCCGGAGTGGATACCGAGGTGCCGTGGATAGCCTTCGATCTGCGCCGCCAGTTCGAGTACCGGACGCGGAATATCGGTATCCGCATTCTTGTCGATACCACCCCACCGGCCGACCTGCTTACTCCACGCATCTTGCTGGCCCTGCGAAAAGCCAAGCGCGCGGGCCATGTCCCGCACCGACGACTTTCCTCGATAGGTGATGACATTGGCTACCTGCGCGGCATACGTACGCCCGTATTTCGCGTACACGTGCTGGATCGCCTCTTCCCGGCGATCCGACTCGATGTCCACGTCGATATCCGGTGGGCCGTCGCGCTCGGGCGCAAGAAACCGCTCGAACAGCAATTTGTTGCGAACCGGATCGACGTTGGTGATACCGATCGCGTAACACACCGCAGAGTTCGCAGCGGAACCCCTTCCCTGACAGAGGATGTCGTTGTTCTTGCAGAACGACACGATGTCATGCACGACCAGGAAGTATCCGGGAAAGTTCAATCCCTCGATGATGGCAAGTTCATGTTCGAGCTGTTTGTATGCCTTCGGTGCACCTTCCGGGGGTCCGTAGCGTTCCAGCGCCCCGACCATGGTCAGCTCACGCAACCACGACGCCTCGGTATGCCCGGCAGGAACCTCGAACGGTGGCAATTTGGGCGCGATGAGCTTGAGATCGAAAGCGCACTCACGACCAAGATCGGCGGCACCACTGACAGCCTCGGGATAGAGCGAGAACAGCGTCGCCATCTCCGCGCCGGACCGCAGGTGTGCTCCGCCGGTCGGAGCCAACCATCCAGCTGCCTCATCCAAGCTTTGACGCGCCCGCACAGCTGCCATTGCCATGGCGAGGCGTCGACGCGGAGGAGCGGCGAAGTGTGCGGCGGTGGTCGCCACCGTACGTAGTCCACGTTCTCTCGCCAGTTCTGCAAGAACGGCATTGCGCTCGTCGTCCTCCGCCAACCCATGATGAGTGAGCTCCACCGACACTCGCTCCGCCCCGAAACGCTCGACCAGATCCTGCAAGGCCTCCGCCGCGGCTTCGCGACCACCCGACGTCAAGGCTTGCCGCACATGACCTTTGCGGCACCCGGTCAGGATCTGCCAGTGCCCACCGGCGGCTTCGGTCAGCACGTCGTAGTTGTACTGCAGTTTGCCCTTCTCACCGCCCGCCAGATGTGCGGCGGCTATCTCCCGCGAAAGACGGCGATATCCTTCCTGCCCACGGGCAAGTACCAGAAGATGCGTTCCACCGGGATCTGCCGTCCCGGTTCTGGGTACCGAATCGAGCGACAACTCGGCCCCGAACACGGTCCGCATTCCCCATTCACGCGCAGCCTCCGCAAACCTCACCACGCCGTAGAACCCGTCGTGATCGGTGACGGCAATCGCCTCGAGCCCGAGACGCACAGCTTCCTCGACCAGTTCTTCCGGCGGTGATGCGCCGTCGAGGAAGCTGAAGGCCGAGTGAGCGTGCAGTTCTGCGTAAGGAACCACGCCGGTGCCACGAGTGAGTTCGCCTGCGTGATACTCGCCGCGCTTTCGTGACCAGGCGGGACTGTCACTTCCGTCGCCCGGGAACAAATCCTCGTGTTCCACGCGGCCTGGCCGTCCGGACAGCACCCGTTCCATCTCGGACCACGTCGGCGGCCCATTTCCCCAACCCACACTGACCTCGCACCTGATCGAGCCGGCCGTCACGGGACGACCGACTGCTCGAGGATGCCGAAAGGGAAGACGCACCACATGCATCGAACTGATGTTCGATGCAGATTCAGTCTGACAGGTCACTCACCCGCAGTCAACAGAGCGAATCTCAACCCTCACCGTCTAGTCACATTCAGATGTACGCATGTCTGCACTCCGTTCACTTTGGCCCCAGATCATTAGCGGCGTTCATAATCTCCATCCATACTGTTTCCAGGAGTACTACTCGTATGTCGTTCTCGCGCAACACACGTAGGTTGACGGCCGTCGCCGGCGCCGTCGCCGTTCTGGCCGCTGCCGGCTGCAGCAGCAGTGCCGACGAGGCAACAGGCTCGAACGGCACGACCGTCGATCGCGCCGCGACCGGCGAACTGTCCTCGAACGGTGGTGCTCGCCGCATCGACGGTGATCAGTCGGCCGCGGTGCGTGACGCCGTCAACGCTTCCGGCGCGAAGAACGTCATCCTCCTGATCGGGGACGGCATGGGCGACTCGGAGATCACCGCCGCGCGCAACTACGCCGAGGGTGCTGCTGGCAGCTTCGCCGGCCTCGACGCCCTGCCGATCACCGGCCAGTACACGCACTACGCGTTGACCAAGGACGGCAAGCCCGACTACGTCACCGACTCCGCTGCCAGTGGATCGGCATGGTCCACCGGCACCAAGACCTACAACGGCGCGATTTCCGTCGACATCAAGGGGCAGGCCCAGTCGACCGTCCTCGAGATCGCCAAGGCGAACGGCAAGGCCACCGGCAACGTCTCCACCGCCGAGGTGCAGGATGCCACCCCCGCAGTGCAGGTCGCGCACGTCAGCGGCCGCAAGTGCTACGGACCCGAGGCGACGTCCAAGTCCTGCCCGGAGAACGCCATCGAGAACGGCGGCAAGGGGTCGATCAGCGAACAGCTCCTCGACACCCGCGCCGACGTCACCTTTGCCGGCGGCGCCAAGTCCTTCGCTGAAACCGCGAAAGCCGGTGACTGGCAGGGCAAGACCCTCAACGAGCAAGCTGCCGCTCGTGGCTACCAGCTGGTGAAGAATGCCGCCGAGATGAACGAGGTCGGCAAGGCCGATCAGGACGCACCCGTGCTCGGGCTGTTCGCCGACGGCAACATGCCCGTCCGCTGGGAAGGCTCTGTCGCCACCCGCGACGGTTACCTGCAGCCCGCCGAAACCTGCATCGACAACCCCAAGCGAACCTCCGACGTACCGAAGCTCGCGGACATGACGCAGAAGGCAATCGACCTACTGAAGGTCAACGACAACGGATTCTTCCTCCAAGTCGAAGGTGCCTCGATCGACAAGCAAGATCACGCAGCCAACGCGTGCGGTCAGATCGGTGAAACCGTCGACCTCGACGAAGCTGTGCAGAAGGCACTCGAATTTGCGAAGACCGACGGAGAAACCCTGGTCATCGTCACAGCCGACCACGCTCACACCAGCCAGATCGTCACCAACGTCAGCGCAGACGACATCGCCACCATCGCCAAGGACCAGAACATCCCGGTCGAGCGCGCCCAGGAAATCGTCTACCCCGGTCTGACCCGCAAGCTGACCACGAAGGACGGCTCGGAGATGACGATCAGCTACGGAACGTCCGAAGATCCGGCCGTCGAATCCGAAGGGCATACCGGAACTCAGTTGCGCGTAGCAGCTTTCGGCCCGCACGCGGCCAATGTCAGCGGCCTCACGGACCAGACCGACCTGTTCTTCACGATGACCGATGCGCTGGGACTCGACCGTTCCAAGGTCGCAGCTCACTGACCTGACAACACCCGACCCGGTAAAAGCCTGGGTCCAGTCACACCAGAGCAGCCAAGGCACGCACCCGATCTTCGGGTGCGCGCTTCGGGCAACTGGTGCACTTACCTTCACCGGGCACCTCGTAAATCAGGCAGCACGACGCGCGCTGCGTGAATCTGCGTCGCCCGGATGCCACCGGTGTCAACGGATTAGAAACGCGAACAACACTTTCATTGCGGTCGACATCGACGAAACGCGGAACCGGAATGCCCGGGTTCTCACCGCGGAGAACATCGATCAGGCCGGCAGCAAATGCACTTCCGCGCTCCCTCGCGCTACCGGCGGCGTCGAGGCTGCGATTGGCGATGGAGTCCGTCGCGATCGCCCACAGCGCCTGCTGCCGAACGCCGGACACCTCGGCGAGTACCTCGATCACGGGACTGAGTGAGCGGAACATCGCGTGGCCCAACTCCGCCACACTCCGCGAGATCGGAATGACCGACCCGGCAGCAAACCCGCCCAGATAGCCGTTGTCACGCAAGAAGATCCGCCCACCGTCCAACGATGGATCGGCCGCGAACCCGGTCACCATTCCGGTTCCGATCGGAATGCCAGTCAGCGTGGAACTGGCCGAGTACCACCACAACGTGCCGTTCACTCGGCTGTCCGAACTCCCCCATCGCTCGGCCGTATCGGCGACACGTGCTGCCAACCACTGGGGGTCGGTCATCAACACCGCGGGCACCGTATCCGGATACGCGCTCAGGTTGTCGAAGAACGGCACCGCTAATGCCATACGGGCGTAGACCCCGGCTACCGATTCCGTCATGCCAGCCCCAATATCTCCATCCGCGGACGTACTCCGCGTTCGACTCGCGCCTTGATGCCGAAAACCTCGGCCAACAACGGCTCGTCCAACACCTCGACCGTAGACCCACACGCGCGGAGTTCACCTTCGGTGAGCACGGCAAGGTTGTCGCAGTACTCGACTGCCAACCGTAGATCGTGCATCGTGACCACAACCGCGAGCCCCGCCGACGCAAGTTCGGCGAGCAATTCCATCACGATCAACTGGTGACGAAGATCGAGATGATTGGTCGGCTCGTCCAACAACAGAACCTTGGGCTCCTGAGCCAATGCGCGCGCTATCGAGACACGTTGCCGCTCACCACCCGACAGGGTGGACACGTCGCGTCCGGCAAGCTCGACCAAACCAACCTGCTCGATGCACCGGTCCACGATGGCGGTATCTCGCTCAGTGCTTCGGTCCAACCAGCTACGGTGCGGAGTTCGTCCGAGCGCGATCGATTCACGAACCGAAAGTCCTGCCGAGACAGTAGGTTCCTGGACGCTCGCCGAAATGGTTTTGGCGATGTCCTTACGCGAGAGCGTCGTCGAGTCGGCTTGATCGATCAGAACTGCGCCACCTGTCGGAGTCAAAGCGTTGTAGCAGCAGCGCAGCGCCGTCGTCTTGCCACTGCCGTTGGGTCCGACCAAGCCCAATATTTCACCGGACGTCACCGCGAAAGTGATGCCGCGCAAGACTTCGCGATTACCGAGCCGCGCCCGGGTCTCGACGAGTTCGAGCAGAGGCGCAGCTTCGGCGTCCTTCGGGAGTGTCACTGTTCTGGTCTGTGTCACTGTTCTGGCCTGTGTCACTGTTCTGGTCTGCGTCACTGTTCGAGCCTCCGATACTGCCGGTAGAGCATCCAGACGAAGATCGGTGCACCCACGAGGGCGGTGATCACTCCGACCGGAACTTCGGTGAATTGTGCCACCGAGCGCGCAGCGGTATCCGCGGCAACCATCGCGACGGCGCCCAGAAGGGCTGCAGCAGGGAGCAGTCGAATTGCTCTGGTGCCGACGATGAAACCGGCTAGATGTGGGATCAGGAGGCCGATGAATCCGATTCCACCGGCAACGCTGACTGCCGCGCCCGCCAGTACGGAGACCGCAAGCAAGGACAACACTCGGAACCGTCGGACGTTCATACCGAGTGCTGCAGCCCCGTCGTCACCGGTCTGCAAGACGTCCATCCACCGCGAACTGAACAGAAGGGCCGTGCCGACGACGACCAGTGCGATCGTCGGGAAGATCAGCGTCGACCATCGCGCATCACCGAATCCGCCGGCAATCCAGTGCATCACCGACGTCACGTGCCGATCATCGGCCAACACCAGGATGCAAAAGGTGATGAGCGCCGAGAATATCTGGGCGAGCGCTACACCCACCAAAATGATCGCGGTCGGCTGCGGATACCGGCCGCCGATCAGCAGTGCGAGAAACAACGGGATCATCGCCCCGACGAATGCTGCGACCGGAATCGTGAAAACCCCGAGGAGGCCGGCGCCGAAACCCAGCACCGACACGAGCACCACCATGAATCCCGCACCCGACGAAACTCCGAGCAGATACGGGTCGGCAAGAGGATTCCGTGTGACAGCCTGAGCAACAGCACCCGACATCGCCAAGGAAGCACCCACGACCGCAGCCGTGAGTGCACGTGGCAGGCGGGAGTCGATCACGATCGACTCCCGCGCCGCGGTCCACCACGTTTCGAAAGTCCCTGGCGCCAAACGGGCTCCGACTATCGCCCAGACGTCACCGACGGGAATGCGAACCGATCCCAAGGAGACGGCCAACCCCAGGACGATCGCCAAGGCGACCGCCAAGCCGACAAGTAGGGCGCCGTACCCGTAACGCGTGCGGGTCACTTCGCCGCGTCAGCGCCCGGATGGAAGGCCGTCGCGATGGTCTGTGCCGAACGCACCAACCGTGAACTCTCGAACAGGTCCGCGAGAGGAACCACGACGAACCGGTTCTGCTGCACAGCAGGGGTGGTCGCCATCAACGGCTGGGCACGGAGGAAGTCGATCTTCTGGTCGGCCGTCTTGTCGCCGTAGTCGATGACCACGATCGCCTGGGGTGCACGCTCGGCAACAGCTTCCCACGATGCGTCGATGTAGGGCTTTGTCCCTTCGGCGAAGATGTTCGAGACACCGGAGTATTCCGCGACCAATTGACCGACGCCGACTCCGCCGATAGTCGTCGGAACCTGGTCACCACTGTCGTAGAAGAAGGTCGGTACCGGCGCCGCGTCCCCGACCGAAGCGCGGACGGTATCGAGACCATCGCTGATCTCCTCTGCGACCTCGCGGGCGGAATCTTCAACGCCCAGGACTCGACCGAGTTGCGTGTAGTCGTTCTCGAGCAATCCGATGTCGGGGAAACCGGTGCCACAGTATTCGGAGAACAAGAAGGTGTTGATTCCGCGCTCGCCGAAGGCGTCTCGGGAACGGCCCTGCTTCTCGTTGAAGGCACTGGTCATTCCTCCGACCACGAAGTCCGGGTCGACGTCGAGAACCTGCTCCATGCTGGGGAACGTATCGGAGAGGCTGGGAATCTTGTTGAATACATCGGCGGTCTCGGCAGTTGGCGGGTTGTCGCTGTACGCCCGACCGACGATCCGGTCACCCGCACCGATTTCGATGAGCGCCTCGGTGACATGCCCGTTCAAAGACACGATGCGCTGCGGCGGCGAGTCGAAGGTCATCTCTCGATCGCAGTTGGTCACGGACACAGGCTGTGCGAAGGATTCCGCCGCAGACGCGGACTCTGATTCCTGGCCTTTGGAACAACCTGCCGAAACCAAGGCGACCGCGATGAGAACGGCGGCGGCGCGGGACGGGGAGAACTGAAGTGACACGGGGACCTCGTAAGGGCTCTGAGCCACGAATGAGAATCCGACAGACAACTCCGCCCGCACACTGATACTCGGCCAGAGCTCCTGCTGGACTTCCTTTTCGTAGACCACGACGAATGGATGTCGCACACCGCGCGGTGGGTAATCGGGCTTGCCGACGCTCGGTGACTACCGAGAATCGACCTACCGTTGCGGGTCAGCGCCGGATTCGGACCGGCTTCCCCCACACGCGTGGCTTGCAAGTGCTTCGAGCAGTATGCATGACGTTTCCGATTCAAGACCAAACGCCCACTACAGTCGATCTGGCCAGACGCCCCCACACACCGGAGTTGATACATGACACGCTGGGCCCAAACCGTCGTCGCCCGGAAATGGTGGGTACTGAGCCTCGCGGTTCTGATAGTTCTCATCAGTGGGGTGTGGGGACTCGGAGTGTTCGGCAAGCTCAGCCAGGGCGGCTTCATCGATCCGGGCAGCGACTCCGCGAAGGTTGCGGACATCATCGAAGACAATCTTGGGCCGCAGACCCCGGACATCATCGCGATCTACTCACCCACCGACGGCAAGACCCTCGACGACATCGGGCCGGCAGTGACGGCCGCCGTCGACCAGTTCAAAACGGAAGTGCCGACCGCGTCGGTGAAGTCGTATTGGGGAACGGACGCCGCGGCCAAGGCCAGTCTGCTCTCGAACGACGGATCCATGGCGGCCGTTGCGATCACGTTGGCACCGGACTCGGGCGTCACACCTGCTACTTTCGCCGATCTCTTGCCGAAGCTCGAAGTTGAAGGTGCCGAGGCACAATTCGCGGGCAATACCGTCGTCGGCGTTGCCTTCAACACCAAGCTCGAGAAGGATCTGGTGGTCGCCGAAGCCATCGCCATTCCGATCACTCTGGTGCTGTTGGTCTTCATCTTCGGCGGCATCGTCGCTGCGGCGGTTCCGGTATTCGTGGGTGTACTCAGTGTCTTGAGCGCCTTGGCGGTTCTGCGAATCCTCACGTTGATCACCGATGTGTCCTCGTTCTCGATCAACGTCGCTTCTCTTCTCGGGTTGGGACTTGCAATCGACTACGGACTGTTCGTGGTCGGTCGGTTCCGTGAAGAACTGAATTCGGGCTCGGACCCGGGAGCGGCTGCGCAGCGGACAGTTCTGACCGCGGGTCGCACCGTCATGTTCTCGGGTCTGCTGCTGATCTGCGCGTTCAGCGGCATGCTCGTTTTCCCGCAGGCCGTCATCCGGTCTTTGGGTTTCGGTGCGATCGCAGCAGTACTGAGCGCGGCGGTTCTGTCGCTGACCGCTGTGCCTGCGCTGCTTGCCATTCTGGGGCATCGCATCAACGCCCTGACGTGGCGCAAGGATGCGGCGCAACGCGGCGAGGAACGCTCGCGCAAGTTCTGGGGCCGCGTCGTCACGTGGGTGATGAAGCGTCCGGTCGCGGTCTCGGTGACGATCGTGGCCGTGCTGCTCGTGATGGCCTCGCCGCTGCTCGGTGCCCGTTTGGGAGAACTCTCGTACACCGCACTCCCGGACAACGACCCCGCTCGCGTCGCAATGGACACGTTGGTCAACGACTTCCCGCAGACCGGCAACGGCGCGACGATGATCCTTCAGGCCGAGGACGGGAACACTCTCACCCCGGCCGAAGGTGCAGCGATCGCCGAGTCCGCCGGTCAGGTCGAGGGCATCGGTCAGGCGACCGTCGTCGCGAGCACCAATCAACTCATCGCGGTTCAGGCTCTCTACAGCGAGGGCTCTACGCCCCAATCACAGAGCACCGCAGTGACAGATCTGCGTGCGATCTCCGCTCCTGACGGAACAGTGCTGCTTGTCGGTGGCGGTCAAGCCATGGTCGACGACGGCAACAACGCCGTCCTGCACTGGTTGCCGGTGATGATCCTCATCATGGTCGGATCGACCTTGATCCTGTTGTTCCTCGCGTTCGGTTCGGTGGTCCTGCCCATCAAGGCGGTACTGATGGCCGCGCTGAGCCTCGCGACCACCTTCGGTGTCCTCACCTTCGTCTTCCAGGACGGTCACGGCGTCGAACTCCTCGGGGTCAGTCAAACTCCGCTGGAGGCGACGTTCGTCGTGCTCATCCTGGCGGTGGTGTTCGGATTGTCCACGGACTACGAGGTTTTCCTGATGTCCCGGATGGTCGAGGCCAAGAACGCGGGAGCGACGACGGAGGAAGCAGTCAAGTTCGGAACCGAACGCACCGGCCGAATCGTGACGGCCGCCGCCCTACTCCTGATCGTGGTGACGGGGGCATTCGCGATGTCCGGGTTGTCGGTGATGAAGTTCCTGGGCGTCGGCATGATCGTCGCGCTGATCGTCGACGCGACCATCATCCGCATGTTGCTCGTGCCCTCGCTGGTGAAGTTGATGGGCGAAGCGAACTGGTGGGCTCCGGCCTGGATGAAAAAAGTTCACGCGAAGGTCGGCATCGGCCACTGATTTCGGGCCACTGATCACGCACTAGTGGATTTCCCTGATCGGGCAGTCGTCCTCGAGGATGACTGCCCGATCAGGGAAATCGCTCCGCAGGGCGATGTTCTCCGAAGCTGATTTCGTCAGACTTGGAGCATGACAATTTTCGAATGGATCCTTGCAATCCCCGCTCTTGCACTTGCCGTCGCGTTCCTGTTTTCCGGAATCATCACTGCGGGCATCGACTTCGACACCGAGGATGGCGTCATGACGCACTGATGTCCGGTTCCCTCTAGCCGTCGATCTTACTTTGGAGTAAGTTACCGACCATGGCCACATACATCGTCACTGGCGGTACCGGGTTCCTCGGACGAGCTGTACTACCGCTCCTGCTCGAGCATGATGAAACTGCTCAGATCCACGTGCTGGTCAGAGCGGGTTCTGTCGCAAAACTCGAAGCACAGGTGTCGGCAATTCCCGGCGGCGATCGAGTGCATCCGCTCGTTGGCGATCTGACCGAGCCCGAGCTGGGCATCGACTCTCCCCCGCCGGCCGACCATGTCCTTCACCTCGGCGCGATCTACGACATCACGGCCGGAGACGAGCAGGCTTCGACGAATGTCGAGGGCACACGCTCCGTGGTCGAACTTGCTGCGAAACTGGGAGCCACCCTTCATCACGTGTCATCGGTCGCAGTCGCAGGCGACTATCCGGGCACGTTCAGCGAGACCGATTTCGATTGCGGCCAAGGCTTTCCGACGCCGTACCACCGAACCAAGTTCGAGGCCGAGAAGCTCGTTCGAGAACGAGAAGGCCTCACCTGGCGTGTTTATCGGCCGTCTGCCGTGGTCGGCAACTCCGTCACCGGAGAGATGGACAAGATCGACGGACCGTATTACTTGTTCCCAGGTCTGGCGCTACTCGCGAAACTACCTGCAGCACTACCTGTCCCGATCCCCAACCTCGGGGCAACCAACGTGGTGCCGGTCGATTATGTGGCCGCTGCCCTCGTCGAGTTGATGCATGTGCCCGGCCGTGACGGCGAAGCATTCCATCTCGTCAATCCGAAACCTCAACCGGTACGCGAAATCTATGCCGGCCTCGCCAAGGCCGCCGGAGCACCGCGGCCCGCGCTCAGCCTGCCGGGCGTGATCGCCAAACCCTTTGTCTCGCCATTGCCGATGGACTCGGCAGAATCGGCACGGAAAGTCTTCCTCGATCGCATCGGCATGCCTGCAGCGTTGCTCGACAACATGACGATGGCGCCGACCTTCACCTCCGAGAGAACCGTTGCCGCCCTCGCCGGATCAGGCCTGACGGTCCCCGAGTTCGGCTCCTACTCGACGGTCTTGTGGAAGTACTGGCGCGCAAACCTCGATCCCAATCGCGCACGTCGCAACCATCCCGAAGGACCACTTGTCGGTCGGATAGTCCTGATCACCGGTGGCTCGTCCGGAATCGGCAAGGCCTCTGCCATCGCCGCCGCCCAGAAAGGCGCCACAGTTCTCCTGATCGCACGCCGCACCGACGAACTCGATGCCGCGGTACAGGAGATTCGATCAAGCGGAGGCAAAGCGTTCGGTTATCCCTGCGACATCACCGACGACGAGTCGGTCCAGCACACGATCAAAAGCATTCTGACAGAACATGATCACGTGGACATGTTGGTCAACAACGCCGGCCGATCCATTCGGCGCGGCATTTACCATTCCACGGATCGTTTCCACGACTACGAACGAACGATGGCCGTGAACTACTTCGGCGCTGTGCGATTGGTTCTCGCATTGTTGCCCACCATGCGTTCTCGCCGCTTCGGTCACATCGTGAACATCAGCAGCGCGGGAGTCCAAGCGGCAACGCCTAGATTCTCGGCCTACGTGGCGAGCAAGGCCGCCCTCGACGGTTTCTCCGACGTAGCGGCCTCCGAAACCCTGGCAGACGGAATCACTTTCACGACCATCCACATGCCGCTGGTCGAAACGCCGATGATCGCTCCGACCGGCGAATACAACAACGGCCCGATCACCAGCCCGGAAAAGGCTGCGGCAATGGTGATCCGCGCGCTGATCGAACGCCCCAAGCGCATCGACGTGCCACTGGGCACTCTGGGTGATCTGGGAACCTTGTTCGCACCGCACACCAAGGACCGGATTCTCAACCAGATGTACCAGGCCTTCCCCGACTCTCCGGCGGCAAAGGGGCAGGTAGACAAAGAAACTCCGTCAGACGTTCCGGCAACACCGTCGCGTCAACGCCATTCACGCTCACGCATCCGCAAACTCGGCCGACGCGCCGCCCGACTCGTGCCCGGAACGCACTGGTGACCGGTGGTGTGACTTCGCCTCGTAGCGTGTTGGCCACTGCAAGGGATCTGCAGTGCTAGTCATCAGAATCTATCCTGACCATGGCCATCCCAGTTCACTATGGCCGTCGAAGGAATTGATTGTCGTCCCGCCGCAACGGTTCCCGCAGGCATACGTTCTCCCGAGCCAAATGGGGATCGACGACGAACTCGGAGAGAAGATACTGGCGTGGACTGATCACTTCCAAAAGTTCTTTGTGACTGAGATCGACGGCTTCGCGATGCGACCGAGGTGGCGTCCAGGGATCAACGTTTTCGACTGGTACGACGAGGGCTATCGGATCGTGGGCGAACTTCGCGCACGGTTTCCGGACGTGCACGTCAAACCTGAATTTGCCCAGTACGTCTTTTCGGTCAACGAGCGTCGGGAAAGCATGGGGCTTGTGCCGGTCAGCCTTCCGAACGAACCCAAGGCCGGGCACATAAGCATCACTGAACTCCTGCACCCCAAATGAGTTTCAGAGCCATGGCGATGAATGCGATCGATACTGCGGCAGTGATCGAGTTTTCCCATCCGAGGGCGAAGTAAACTGCGGAAGAATCGAAATCCACTGCCTTGCAAGAGGCTACGGGAAACGGGATCCAGGCCCATCGTGTTTCTTCGAGTAATCCGATTCCATACGAACTTGATCTACAAAGCTCCGATGCGGACGCTGGGAACCCCCAACGTGAGGTCACTCCGAAACTCACGATCAATCCAAGAACACCGACGACCAGCATGAGTGCGCAAATATTGAGAGTACGTGACTTTTCTCGGGGTGAAGTCATTGGCACACAGTACTTCGGCTTTCCGTCAGTTCGCTGACACTGCACATTGTTCCGAATGCGAGATCAATTAGCTGACGACCCTGCGGATCTCACTCTCGGAGGCATTGGCGCCCGTACAGACGACGGCAACACGCTTGTCCGCGAAGGTGTTCGGATGTGCGTAGACCGCAGCAAGTGCGGCCGCACCGGCGCCCTCACTCAATGTGTGTGCGTCGAAGAGGAGAGCCCGCTGAGCGAGGGTGATGTCATCGTCCGTGACGAGCAGGAAACCACCTAGCCGTTCTCGCATGACACGTTGAGTCAATGAGAATCCGGCCCCGGTCGCGAGCCCTTCGACACGAGTGGCGTTCGGGCGCTCGACACAAGTGCCGGAAGTCCACGAGTCGTGCGCCGCTCGTGCGGCCTCCGACTGCACCGCGAACACCTCCAGGTGCGGTGCAAGCGCACTGGCGACGAGGCAAGCGGCCGCCGCACCACTGCCACCACCGACGGGGACGACCACGGCGTCCAGATCTGGCTGCTGCTCGACGAGTTCGACGTACGCCGTGGCAACACCGGCGAGGATTGCCGGCTCATTGGCGGCGCTGACGAGACGCAGGCCGTCACGTTCGCTGATGAACTCTGCGTGAGCGCGTGCCTCGTCGAAGTTTGCGCCGTGCTCGATGAGCTCGGCCCCAAGCATGCGGACAGCGTGAGCCTTGACCGGATTCGCCCCAGCCGGCATCACAATTACGCACCGCACGCCCGCATCCGCTGCGGCATATGCCAGGGACTGAGCATGATTTCCCGTCGAGTAGCCGATGATGCCTCGGGCCCGCGTCGGCTCATCGAGTCCAGCCACCAGGTTCAGTCCACCACGAACCTTGAACGCACCTGTGGGTTGCACGTTCTCATGTTTGACGAACAACTGGCTGCACGAGCCCGCTCCCAAGGTCGGGTGCGATATCAGGGGCGCGACCGGTAGGTGGCGTCGGACAACCTGACTTGCACGCTGAATGTCCGCCCATGTGGGTGGTTGTAGCCCGGTTGTTGCCGCGAGATCAGGTACCTGTGCCATGTGGATCACCCTGTCAAACACTGATTCATAGGTCTAATACATGTTTTCGTCGAAAGCATCGAAATCCTCTATGATTTCGTCATGCTCGATCTAATTCGACTTAGGGTCTTGGTCGCTGTCGCGCAGGAAGGATCGGTGACAGCCGCCGCCGATTCGCTCGGTTACGCGCAGCCCTCCATCAGTCACCACCTTCGACAGCTCGAATCGGAAGTCGGAGTTCCGCTGTTCCAGCGAGCCGGTCGTGGGCTTCGTCTGACGGATGCCGGTGCGGTACTGGTTCGGCGCGCCACGGAAATTCTCGGTCACGTCGACGCTGCCGTAGCCGAAGTCGAAACGTACGCGGGACTGAGGGCGGGGCGGGTACGACTTGCCGCATTCCCGTCAGCCCTGGCGAGTTTGATTCCGCAGGCGATGGCAGCGTTCACATCCCAGTACCCCGACGTGTCCATCAGCCTCGTTGATGCAGAACCACCCAAAGCACTTGCAATGCTTCGTAACAACGACGTCGACGTAGCTGTCGTTTTCGCACACGCGGATACCCCGGATGTGGGGCTGAAGCACGTCACCCTAACGACGTTGCTGGACGATCCGTTGTACCTGATCACCTCTGCGCGGAATGCAGATGCCGCCAACGAGATCACGGACTACGCCGGTGAGACCTGGATTGCAGGCTGTCCGAGCTGCCGCGCCCACCTTCTCACCGCCTGCAATCGAGCTGGGTTCGTTCCACGGATCGAGTTCGAGACCGACGACTACGTCGCGGTCCAAGCGCTGGTCGCCTCCGGAAGCGGAGTCAGCACCCTTCCGGCCCTCGCTCTCCATGCACATCAGAACCCGGGTATCCGCGCACACCGCATTCCCGGCGAGCGACGCACTGTCTCCGTCGCAACCTACGGGAAACCTCCGCTCGCTCCCGCCATCGACGCGTTCGTCAGCACCCTCGCGGCGATATCCGACTCCGTGCGAGAGCGGTTCGAACTGGATGGGCACCTGTAGGCGATGAGATCACGGCTGCACCGCACTACCCAGTCAGTGATGGCCTGCCGACGACCGCGACGATCAGCGCGGCAAGTTCACCTTCGGCGTCCTCGGGCGAGAGCACTCCGACTACCGCCGCGTGCGAG
Organism: Rhodococcus sp. 5A-K4; assembly: GCF_046097995.1. Taxonomy (NCBI): domain Bacteria; kingdom Bacillati; phylum Actinomycetota; class Actinomycetes; order Mycobacteriales; family Nocardiaceae; genus Rhodococcus; species Rhodococcus sp. 5A-K4. The sequence continues at coordinate 113,798 of NZ_JBJURM010000012.1, read as the reverse complement.
AGGGCCTCTGCAGCACCGAATATCGCAGTCATCGATGATTGTCCAAGCCCGTCGGCGCTGAAAGGAGCCAGCACCTCGCGACAACGCTCTGAATAGGCGCGTTCCGACTCGCGCTTGACCTGCTCCAGCTCGGGCGAGCCCTCCAGCGCTGCAAGCACTCCCGTCAGTTCACGCCCCTGTGCCAGTGAACATCCGACATAGGAGTCGGCGATGGCATTCGCCCGCCCGTTCACAGACTCCTCCGCAGCTTCGAGGTATTCCCCGAGCATCACCGTCTGACGATCGTCGAATTCCTTGAAGAGGGCCGCCAACAGCGCAGCGCGGGAGGCGAAATGGCTGTAGACGACCGGCTTTGCAACGCCGGCACGTTCAGCCAACCGGCCGAGGGTCAGCGCATCCGCGCCCTCCTCTCGCACCAGTGCCCACGACACCTCCACGAGTTGTTCGTACCTGTCGGCCCGCGACAGTCTCGTTCGTGCCATCGGACACCTCCTTGCGCTATATACCAATAGTAACCTACTCTTAGTACATAAGCGCACCATCTACCGAAGGAACGCTCATGACCACACTCGTCGTAGTCTCCCACTCCGATCCACAGTCACTTACCCAGCATGTCGCCCGTTCTACCGCCGACGCGATCCGCGACCTGGGTGGCGATGTCGACATCGCGGACCTACATGCCGAGAATTTCGATCCCCGATTCTCCAAAGCCGATGTGAACCTGTTCCGCGGCAAGGGGACTCCCCCGGCCGACGTTGTAGCCGAGCAGGACCGAATCGATCGAGCAGACGATCTGATTCTCGTGTTTCCGATGTACTGGTGGTCGATGCCCGCACTACTCAAAGGTTGGATCGATCGAGTCTTCGTCAGCGGATGGGCGTACGAGTTCACCCCGGGAAGCGAATTCGTGAAGAAACTGGACCGACTCACGGTCCACCTGATCCCGGTCGCGGGTGACGACGCGGAGAGTTTCGAACGCCACGGTGTGTACGAGGCCTTCCAGACACAGATCGAGCGCGGCATCATCGAATACTGCGGTGCCACACTGGGATCGACAACATTCGTTCACGAGTCGGACACGAAGAGCCGCGATACCCTCGCCGCAGAAATCCAAGACCTCAGCGAAAGCATCGCTGCCCGTGTCGCCTACCCTGCGACCGTGGCTTCCCGTTGACGGTCAGACATCGGTCAACTGACGCTTGACCGGCCCGTGACTGCCCAGTAGCGAAGCGTATCCCCCGTGTGACCGAGGTTGCGCGACAACTGATCAGCTGGGCGCACGCTGTCGAGTAGACCACCACACCCTTCGATTGCCTTACGTGAACCCGCGTTCGTTTCGTCGCAGGTAATCAGGACGCGACTGAGCCCCACCGGGTCGCCTGCATACGTGAGCACTTCCCGCAGAGCAGCCGACGCTAAACCTTTCCGGCGTTCCGACGGCCTGACCCCATAGCCGATGTGACCACCGACATCGGCCAAGAACTCATTCAAGCTGTGCCGCAACTGGATAGCGCCGAGATACCTGCCGTCTCGAACGATCCACCAGTTGGTTGCCGGGACAATGTCGGGCCCCGGCACTGCCTCTGGCTGCGCCAACAACTCCTGCACCCACTGCCCGAATCCATCCCGGGAGGCAAGATCGAGATCTAGACGTTGCGCAACTCCCAATGCCGAACCGGGCTGGTCCACCTGCGGTCCGCCCCACTCGTCACGCGACTCCAACCAGGACGCCCACAAGGCCTCGTCAGGTGCAACCAGATCGACAGTCATAGCTGCGATGCTACTTCGCACCTGCAACGGTGCCGCTATTCCCCCGAACCGCCGCTGCCTAAGTCCCGAATCCGCTTGTCACGCCAGCAGACTGTGGATCTGATGGAGTCCGTATCCTCTGCGCCACCTGCCGGCCCATGTGATCGCATTCATCGAGACTGATCGTATGGAACCGACGAGGGAATCACAGTTCTCGAATCGACGTGACGACAACTGGCCTGACCGGTTTGGGCGCCGCGCCGCAACTCGGTGGACGCGGCGCGAGTTCGGAGACCGCCGTCTCGACCATCCACCGCCGTCCGTCCACCTGTGCGACGACGCATGTCCCGTCACTGGCCTGCTCGATGACAGCCAAATCGTCGATTCCGCAGCTGATTTGTTGTCGTACGGCAATTTCCGAAGCCTGCCCCGCAGGAGACCAGCAACTCCGTCCACGCAGGCCTGGCAAATGGACCTGATCTCGGGAAGCCACCTCCACGGCCGTGACACTCTCACCAGCGGACAGACGGCCGTACGTATTGCCGCTCGGCAGCAGGATCATCGACGGCGCAAATCGGTGCCCGCCAGTATGCGAACACTCCCACACCTGGGGTCCGAAGGACGACATCAGCGCTGCGGCAATCGGCCTGCCGAACACAGCGCAGCATTGGTCACGCTTACCGTGCGCACAAACCAAGACGACTGGCTCGTCCACCGAGTCGCCCAATCCTGGTGGAGGGCCGTCGAGTAGCGCGAAATCGATGTCGAGCAGATCAGCCGGTGAATCGATGCGCAACCGTTCGCACCACGAGTCGCTCGGATCGGAGCGCGCGAGCAAGACCGTGTGCCCATCAGTCAGCGGATCGGTGCGGCCTGGTCGCCGAATGAACATGATTCGTACGTCGGCAGCATCAGCTCGCCGACTCAGCTCGGCGGCAAGCTCCTCCCCCAAGGCCGTACCGTCCAGCACGTCACGGCCCCAAGCGGCATTGAATTCGAGGCATACCCAACCCCGCACGACGGCAGCGCTGCCTGCCAACGGTTCGTCAACAGCAGACAGCGCGGAACAGGTCTCGGCTTCGATCACGAGCCCTATTGTGTCAGCCACGTTGAAAGTCGATCAGCCATCCCAGTCAGCTCAGTAGAACTTCTTGCCCTCCGCGAGTTGGTTCACGAACTTCTCGATCCGCCTGGCGCGTGTCTCCGGACGCTTTGCCTCCTGCAGTCGGTACGCGATGGTGAATCGATCCGTGGAATTGAGCGTCGCGTAGAACTCGCGAGCCTTCGGGTTTTCCGCAAGCGCATCGAGAAAGTCCTTCGGGACCTCGGCCTTGGCTGCTCCCTCGTATGCGCGATCCCAGCGGCCGTCGGCCTTGGCCTTCTCTATCTCAGCGATGCCGGACGGCTCGAGACGTCCCGCAGCGTCGAGGCGGGCGACTATCTCGACGTTGCGTTTGGACCACGGACTCCGCGCAGTGCGACGCGAAAACTTCTGCACGAAAAAATCGTCGTCGATTCGCCGGGAGAGGCTGTCGATCCAGCCGAAGCACAGGGCAACGTCCAACGCTTGGTCGTAGTCGATCGAACTGTGTGACGAGGTCTTCTTGGCCATTTTCAGCCAAAGCCCGGGGACCGCCTCGTGGTTCTCGCACAGCCATCGACGGAACTCTTCTCCGTCAGCGAAAGTATTCGGTACCGAGTTCGACTGCCATCAGTGCTCCTCATTTTCGCGATACCCATACTCTGACAAAACCCTGCGACAAATATCCGAAAGTTCCGAGTGCGAGTACCCATTTGGCAATACTGACCGTCGAGGCGGCGCGAACCCTCGAGTCGGTGATGCTGTCGCGATGATCGAGGAAATGGAGGCCGATCACGTTCTCGACATAATCGCCCGCCGCCGACAGCACCGGCGCTACGGCAAGCGCGCGCCGAGTTGCGGTCGAAAGGGGAACCCGCTCTCCGAGCCGCTTGCCTGCGGACCGCAAAGCCATCGCGTAGATCGCGGGATGTACGAAGTCCGGGTAGTAGTGACTACGAAATCGCGCCGTGGCCTCCGCATCCATGGAGTCCAAGATCTCGAGGTACCGACGAGCGGAAAACGCCGTCTGCACTTCCAATACTTTAGGAGCCACCGGCCCGAGTAAACGCGCAATGTTTGCTTGTGAGACAACAAAAGCGGTGGTCCACAGTGCCATCGCCTTCGCGGAGCCGGTTGGTGCCATGCCACGATCGTGCCATCTTCGAACAACAGAACGGAATGACCCGACGGAAAAGCTCCACAAAATATGCGTGAGGTTGTAAAAAGCGGGCATCCCGTATCGATCATCGGTCCGATAGCGGGGAGCGCGCATGTCGCCCAAGTCCAACCCGACTGTTCTGTTCATCCACGGACTCTGGATGCACCCGACCACGTGGGATCCCTGGGCGCAGGTTTTCAACGCGCAGGGGTACTCCACGATGGCACCCGGATGGCCAGGGGATGCGTCCACGGTGGGTGAGACGCGCGAACACCCGGAGGACATCGCGGGACACGGCATCGACGACGTGACGGACCACTACGCCAAGGTGATCGCTGATCTCGACGAACCACCGATCGTGGTCGGGCATTCGTTCGGAGGTTTGATCGCGCAGAAACTGCTGGGCCAGAAGTTGGCGACCGCGGCAATTGCCATCGACCCCGCTCAGCCCAAAGGTGTGTTGAAACTTCCTCTCGTTCAGCTTGGAAGCGTGTTCCCTGTCCTGTCCAACCCCGGCAACTACCGGAAGGCCTACTCACACAACAGAAAATCGTTCCACAAGTCCTTCGCCAGCGCCGTGTCCCAGGACGAGTCCGACGCCCTGTTCGAGCAGTATGCAATTCCCGCCCCCGGACGGCCGTTGTTCGAGGCAGCACTCGCCAACTTCGCGCCCCACAGCCCCGCTGCAGTGGATTTCAACGCCCGCCGCGGCCCCCTCCTGATGATCGGCGGCGGTAAGGATCGCACAGTACCGAAGGCCAGTTCGGACAGCTCGTTCAAGAAGTACGCCAAGGCCCCGACGATCAACGAATACAAGGTATTCGGCGACCGAGGTCACTCGCTGACCATCGACCACGGTTGGCGTGAGATCGCCGATTACAGCCTTGCCTGGCTCGACAAGCAGGGCATGAGCCCGCCACAAGGCAAGCACGAAAGTCAGTCCTAGCCGAACGCTTGAAACCGACGACGGTACACCTGGGGCGAGATTCCGAGATGAGTCGAAAATGCTCGTCGTAGGGATTCCGAACTGCCGAATCCCGCCAACTGCGCGGCTTCGGTCACCGAGTGGCCGGCATCGAGGAGCGCCTTCGCAGCGTCGAAACGGATCAACTCGACGTATTTGGCCGGCGTCGTCCTTAATTCTTCGCGAAAGAGCCTCGTCAGATGACGCGGGCTCAGGTGCGCCAGGGCAGCCAGTTGCTCGACCGAATACTCCCCCGCCGGATCGGCCGCGACGGCGTCGACCACTTCTCGGAGCGCAGGGACCCGAGGCCGCGGCCCACTGAGCGAGGGCGAAAACTGTGACTGTCCGCCTGGACGCTGGAGAAATACCACCAGAAGTTGTGCGACGCGTCGAGCCATTTCTGCACCATGATCACGCTCGAGCAATGCGAGAGCGAGGTCGATGCCGGCGGTCACACCCGCAGACGAGAACACCGCGCCATCCTGAATGAAGATGGCGTCAGGAACCACCGTGATCTGTGGATAGGCGCGCGCCAGCGTTGCCGTGTGTTGCCAATGTGTCGTAGCGCGGCGTCCGTCGAGCAATCCACTCGCCGCAAGAATGAATGTCCCGGTACAGATCGAGGCAACCCGGCCCGAACGCCCCGCCAGATCGCTCGCTGCCTCGCGCAGTTCCGGACTCACCGGCGTCGACGGGAACACGTCTCCACCCATGACCAGCAACGTGTCGAAAGAACCGGAATCTACAACGTCACGGTCGACCGGAATGCGCATCCCGGTCGAGGAGTCGACATCGTGTCCACCTACCGAGCAGATCACCAACTCGTAGTTCGCCCCGCCGCGATTGGCTTCCGCGAACACCTCACTCGGACCTGCGACGTCGAGCAGTTTGACGCCGTCGAACACCAGGACGGCAACTCGATGCACTGCGGTCACGATGCGCTCTCCTTCGTCCTGATCTGTGGACAGTATGGCCGAGATCAGGGTGCGCCCGCGGGCGTGCTCGACCGACACTGGGATAGACCGAGAAATTCGCAGCAACGACGAGCAAGCAGGTACCGATGACCACGATCATTGCCGGTGTGAAAATCCCCGATTCGAAGATGGCTGCCGACGCCACCGAGCTGGTACGAGATACGGCGTCCGAGTTACTGTTTCACCACTCGCGACGTGTCTTCCTCTTCGGATCGCTTCAAGGAGCGCGTCTGGGTCTGCAGGCCGACCCCGAATTGCTCTACGTCGGCGCCATGTTCCACGACCTGGGGCTCACCGAGAAATTCCGGGACAGTACGTCACGTTTCGAATTGGACGGCGCCGACGAAGCGCGGCGATTCCTCACCGGCTACGGAGTCGACGAAACCGACATCCGCACAGTGTGGGAAGGCATCGCTCTGCACACGACGCCCGAGATCCCCTCCCGATTGGAACCCGAAATCGCCTTGGTGACAGCGGGTGTGGAGACCGATGTACTCGGAATCGGATACAGCGAACTCGACCAGGCCGACATTGACGCCGTCACCGAGGCTCACCCGCGCCCGGATTTCAAGAATCAGATCTTGAAGGCTTTCACCGAAGGCTTCAAGCACCGTCCCGAAAGTACATTCGGGACGGTCAACGCTGACGTACTCGAACATTTTGTGCCGGGATTTCGGCACATCGATTTTGTCGAGGTCATCCAGAACTCGGCTTGGCCCCAGTAGAATTCGCTGTCATTTGGCCGCCTCACTCATCGCAGCGGCATCTTCCGCCCCGAACTTTTCCTCGAGGGTCTCCGGCGAATAGTCGAGGTCGATCTCGGCGACGTCGCGCCCGCGCGCGGACTCGATCGCCGAAAGTCGGCGCTGCGCACGGTCTGCGGCGTACTCGAGGAACTCCTGATTGTCCAAACCGAACGGCTGCACCTCGAATTGATCGTTGACCCAGTTGATCATTCCGAGTGCCATGGGCATGAGTTCACCCATCCGCTGCTGGACGACGTCCCAGTTGTGATCGTCGGCGGCTACGTGCCTTCGGCAGGTGAACGTCCCCCAAGCCATGTGCCGTCGCTCGTCGTCACCGATCTTTCGCACCAATTGCTGCATGCCAGGCAGGATTCCGCGCGTCGCACAGACTTTCTGCCAGGCGTAGTAGCCCGTCAACGCCAAACTGCCCTCGATGACGTGGTTGTACGTGACGCTGGCACGCACCTGGTTGACCGGACTCGGATCCGTCTCGAGAATGCGTAGCGACGAAGGCAACTCCTCGTAGAACAGTTGCCGGTAGTACGGATTGTCAGCGACGTAGGAATGCAGATCGCTGGTCAATCCCACTTCGTCCATCCACAGCCGAAAGACCTGGGTGTGCTTGGCTTCCTCGAAACAGAACTGCGTCAAGTACATCTCGTCGCCGAATCGCCCCTCAGCCGACATCGCTTTCATGAACGGTTGAATGTCTTCGGTGACGGCTTCTTCACCGGCAATGAACTGCGCGCACAGGAAGGTGGCGCTGCGCTGCTGCTCGCTGGTCAGCTCCCGCCAGTCACGAGCGTCCTGGGAAAAATCGAGGTCGGTTGGGTTCCAGAATTTGGCATTTCCCTTGGTGAACAATCGGAGTGGGAACGAATCCCAGTTCAACCCTCCCGACCGAAGAGTACTGAAACCTTCTCGCCCCGGCGAGGTGACAGTCATGACATTCCTTCTTCCCGAACCGAAGACAGATGCCCCATCAGCATGCCCGCAGAACTGAAACGTGAATCAGTTTTGGCGAAATTCGATCTATTCCTTCAGAGAAACGCCCTTGGTCTCCATCACTGCGAAGAGCTTGGCGTTCATCTGAGCCGCCAGATCCGGCCGATACGAGCCGATATTGAGCGGATTGGCTAGATTGTTCAGTTCCAAGGGGTCGGCTTGTAAGTCGTAGAGTTCGTATTGCGGCGCAGCAACTCCCGCAGGATCGAAGTACATCGTGTACTTCCACCGGCTCTCCCGGATGCAGCGGATGTGATTGGGCTGCGTGACGATGTTCTGACCGTCGGGCGTCGCACAATTCTGATCGTCGTAGGTGAACAGAATCGTGTCCTGAACCTGCGCGCTGGGACCGTGGGGGTAGGCGGCAGCGTTGATGATGACCGGTGTCAGATCGGTACCCGAGAAGTTCCACGATTCACGCGCTGGCGCTTGGGCGAGAGTGGCGAGAGTGGGCATCACGTCGATCAACGACGCCAAGGCGTCTGTGCGAACGGGTTCGGGAAACAGCAAGGGGTTGCTGATGACCAGTGGAACGCGCAGCGTTTCCTCGTAGGCGTTGAACACCTTCTGCCGCAAACCTCCGTGGCTCATCCCCATCTCACCGTGATCGGACATCCGTACGATCACGGTGTCGTCGAGCATCTGCGGGGTGGCTTCGATCGCGTCGAGCACGCTGCCGATGTGTTCGTCGACCACCTTGTGCATGTAGGCGTAGAAGTTGATGTAGTTGCGTGCCTGATCAGGCCCGAGCAGCGGCCCGAGCCCGGCTGCGAGTAGCAATTCCGACTGAACCTGCGCTGTCGGTTTGTGATTGAGTGCCAGGATCTCGTCGAAAGTGGGCGGCAAGTCGATCCCCTGCTCGAAGGCGCCTGGCGCGTCCGATCCATAGTTGTCGCACGTTCCGTTCATCGCATTCCAGGTCTGGGGGTACGCGAGGACGTCGTGTGGGTTCACGAACGAGACGATGAGCGCCCAAGGCTGCCCGGATGTGACCGCAGATCCGGAGAGGAAATCGACTGCCTCCTCGGCAACACGGCGATCATGGTCGGCGCACCCGCCACCGAAGTGGTCCGGATTGGTGTCCTGACCCGCGTCGGGGGGAATCCACCCTTCGAAGCCGAATCCCGCTACATCGTCACTTGTCGGATCACCACCCTCGACGCCTTTGCTCAGATGCCACTTCCCCCGGTACTGAACGTTGTAGCCGGCCGACGCCAGCAGCTTTGCCATGTTCTGCTCGGAGACTTGTAACTGTGGCTCGGTGGGTGAGACAGTGCCGCCTTCGGTGAGGGTTCTGGTGACCCTGTGCTGCGCAGGAAAGAGGCCGGTGAAGAACGTACTACGACTGGGCGAGCACATCGCGGTATTGCACACTGCCTGGTCGAACGTCAGCCCGTGATCGGCAATCCTCTTGCGGTTGGGCAGATTCTGATCAGCCCAGCCCTGCGGCCAATACATCGGCCGGCGCTCCTGATCGGTGATGATGACAACGATGTTGGGTTTCTGCGGAAACCGATCGGCGGGCGATGCTTTCGCCGGCGCCGCGCTCGCCGCGCCGGTTGCCACGTCTGCCACTCCGGCGAGGACAAGAGCACCGACGCCACCGAGGAACGTCCGGCGCGGCAATGAATGACAGTGCGAGGCAGGAACGTTCTCTGGGTTCACGGGCGTCGTCCTCTCGGAGGCGTTGTGGCCCCAGAGTTGACCGAATCAGTGTTCGCTACACATGCGCGAGCAAACTGCCTCGGCGCTGATCAGTTCGATGACTCGATCCGCGCAGCGCAGCGGATCCGGTGTCCGGCCGATACCGAGAGGGTCGACAATCGAAATCGTCCTTCGCACGTCAGCCTCCTCGACACCCCACGACCAACCGAAGTCGTGATTCCAGAGCAGAACCGCGTTCTTCCCCGGATGGTTTCGGGCATGAACTGGCAGAACGATCACCGCATCCATACTCGGTCCCTGCGGCCATCGGACGGTCTCACCGTGAACGGATCGTGCTACCGCGTCGACGTATTCGTGTGCGGACCAGTCGTTGCCGTTGGTATGCATGGAAGTACATTCGGTGCCGCACGCGTAGCGGATGGGTTCTTGCCGGAACTGATCGAGTATTGCGCTTTCAGGAAATGAACGGCAACACAACGGATTCGAATTGGCGATGGCCGTCGCGATGGACACTGTGGCCGGTACGGAACGAGACCAATTCGCAGCGCGCGACGGTGGCGGCAACAGCGTCGAGGCGATCGGGATCCACCATCCCGCCCAGACCTCCACGCAGGAACAACATGTCAGCCTCGATGAGCGGCAACCGATCCCACCACTGCGGATCCGGTCGGCGGAACTGCTCGAGCGCGGACCGCGTCATCGAGCGATCGAACGTCAGCGCAGCTCGCGGGTGCCGCACCAGACTTGTTGTTGCATGCCACAGTTCTGGCACACTCGGCAATTTCCTCGCGAATACCTGTTCTGCGTCACCTGTGCGTAGCGGCAACGGCGCTTCCTCGATGACCAACTTCCGCACCACGGTGGGTCGTTTCTGCGCGATCAACGACGCCGCGTGCCCGCCGAGCGAATGGCCGACGAGATCCACCTGATCGAGTTCGAGATGATCACACACGTCCATGACGTCGTCGGCGAACTCGTCGAACAGATACGACGACGCCCGAGCGCTCCGGCCGTGGCCGCGAAGATCGACCGAGACAACTCGCCGGTTGCGTGATCGCAAGGTCCGCGCGAACTTGTCCCAGGTACCGCTGTCGCCACCCATTCCGTGCACGAGGACTACCGGAGGCAGATCGGCAACACTGGGATGCGAGCCGGAATCGCGGTAGCTGATCTGGACCCCGCCGGCACTTCGTACGTTAGCGACACTCACGAGTTCCCAGGATAGACCTGTCCTCGTGGATTGCTGAAGCTGTCAGCCGAGGCGGCAACTGCCCTGGCCGCGTGACCTCGTCGTAGCGACCGAGCCCGATCCTCGCGATGTTGCGCAGCGACTCGCTTGCATCGGCGAAGTATCCACAATGCCCTCGAATGGCACCGGTGTCGAAAACAACAGCTCCGTGCTGCGCCCGAACTGGAGACGGGCCGTGCCCGAGGCGACCGATCTTCACGCGTGGGAAATACCGAATCCAGTCCGACGGCCCCAGCGCGGCCCAGAGATTTCCGGCAAAGCACAGGTCTTCGCGAGAACTGGTCCCCATCCCCGGGCTACCGAGCACCACACAATCGTCTACTCGCGCCGACGGGAGGGCGAGTCCGCACACCACGGCCCCGTAGCTGTGTCCGACGAGCGTCACATGCGCCGAATGCGGCAGGATGCGTGTCAATCGCGCCAGATCGATCGCACCGCGTTCTGCGAGTGTCCGCGAGAACGACTCGAGAAATCCCCACGGCGTCCGATAACCGACCCACACGATCACCGCGACGTGGTCGTTCCGTCCGAGCGTTCGGAGCATTCTTCCCAGTGTCCATCCGCTCGCTCGTGGTCCTGTCGGACGGTTCTCGTCGAAGTAGTTTCCCAATCCGTTGTCGTTGCCCGGCACGAAGATGACGATGTGCTCGGCTGTGGCGACATCGCCGAACACCTCCACGATCCGGCCTTCGCCAGACTCGTCGTACGCCAGAAGTTGTGCGTCGTGCAGCTCCGTCTGCTCGTAGTGAAGTCGATCGGTTCCGGAAACTTCAGGTCGACCCGCCGTTGCCATGACACTCCTCGTAAAGAGTTGCAACGGTGAGAATCATTGCAACGGTTACTTTTTGAATGTCATCAACGCTAGGAGCCGAGCGACGGCATGACGATGGTGCCAACGCCCCTACTGTTCGTACAGTCGACTCGACCAGGCGGGTACAGCTAGCTATACCTGCGAGCTCATTCGTACACACCCTCCACCGACCATCCACCGCCTTCACAGATCATCAGCAGCGCACGCGATTCCTCCAACAGAACCTGAGCCCGCGCCGCCGTGCGTGCCGAGGCAGCGTCCCACCATCGCTCGTCAACCGGCCAGGGCCCGGCCCACCCCTGCACTGCCCATTCCTTGCTCCCCCACTTCAGCCTTCCCGGCTGCGAACTGAAGACACCGCGCTCAGTGACGTACACGGCGTTACCGGCCACATCCCCCAGCCACACCTTGGGATTGTCGACGAAGATCGACCCCGGAGACGGTTGTGGCAGACGGCCCGGCCACGGGGCTGTCGGATCATGGGTAGCTACCCGCTCGTCACCCAAGGGCAACAAGGTAATTCGCTCCAAGGGCCCTCGACCTCCGCTCAGGACACCGACCTGAACCGATTCGCCACCCAGAAGACCCTGCACGCGCACCAATGCTCGCCTGGCTCGCTCCTCCTCGTCGCCGACACCGCCCCACAGCCCCAACTGCAAAGCGCCGGCACTGACCACCTCCACCGGTTCCAGACGCAACACGGCTATGCCTGCGGTTGGCCGGGTCTCACTGCGCCCGGTGAGCCAGCCATCCAGTTGCCATCGCACTCGATCGGCCGTTCCCTCCGGCGTCAGAGGTTCGGCGCAACGCCAAGTCCGAGAAAGATTTTCACCGTTACCCGTACTGGCCGAAATCGACAGACGGGTGCACGCCACCGCGGCAGCAGACAACTTGTCGTGCAGGAGACTCGCCAAGGCGCGCCCGGCAAACGCTGCGGCATCCACCCGCTCGATCGACGGATCGTAATGCTGCTCCACCTCCAGGTCCGGCGGAAGTGTCCGCGCCGACGGTGGCCGTTCGGGTTCACCGCGCGCCGCACGATGCGCGAGCACCGCATCGGCACCGAAACGCGAAGCGACGTCCACTGCCGGTAGATCCGCAAAAGCACCGATGGTTCTGATCCCGAGCCTGCGCAGCAGATCCACCAGCTCCCCGCGATGCGGTGCAGACAGGCTGGGTTCGGCCGCCAACTCCGGCATGGGTAGCGGCGCCAGAAACCGTGCCCCCTCCCCCGGCGGCACCAACGCTGCCCGGCGCGCGGCAATGACCGCCGTGGACAGCTGATCTGCCACCCCCACCTGACTCTCGACACCCGCAGCAGATGCCTGATCCACCAATCGTTCCGCCGCAGCTTCCTCAGAACCGAAGTACCGACTGACACCACGCGCGCTGAGCACCAACAAACCAGGACGGAGTACCTCGACGCCCGGTGCCACCGCGTCGATGGCCGCGGCCACCGGCTCGAACAATCTTGCATCGCGTTCCGGATCTGCCATCGCCACATACAGTTCCGGGCAGCGAGCCTGCGACTCGCGTCGGCGCAGGCCTCGTCGCACTCCCTCCGCACGAGCCGTCGCCGAACATGCGATCACCCGATTACCCGAAGTGACCGCGACGGGATGTGTGGCCGGAAGATCGGCAAGCGCTGCCGCTGCCACCGCCGGCCAGTCCGGGCACCACAACGCCAGAACTCTGCTCACAGTGACACCACCTGCGACGACACCACCTGCTCCGGCATCACCTGCTCCGACACCACCTGCGACGACACATCCTCAACCGGCCGAGAAGGTACCCACTCGACCCGCCCGGCTGCACTGCAGATGTCCAGACGCGTGGTCCGGGGCTGGAACGAGCGCCCCCGAGCACGAACCGCGAGGCTCAGGGAACTGAGCCGTCCACGCCCCAACTCCCGGCCCTGACCGAACCCACCATAGCCATGAACCCGAGCGTCCAACCGAACCTCGGCTCCGTCCCAGTGACCTTCGGTGACAACAAGAGTCGAGCCCTTGCTCCGAGCACGTGCGACCACCGCCCGCGCACGCGACGGGGATACCGACGCACCCGCCAATCCCAGAATCACCAGATCCATACCGTCGAGCAGCACGGCGGCGATCTCGACCGGATCCGGCCCAGGCGCCGGAATGAGTGCCAGACGTTCCAGTTGCGCACCCATCTCGTACGCCGCCAGCAATCCCAGTCGAGGCTGCCCGATGACTGCAACATATCCTCCGGACGCCGTCACCGACGCGACCAATCCCAAAAGCAAGGACGCTGCGCCCTCGACGGACACCACGGTTCCGCGCACCAAACCGCCCTGCGGTAACAATGCGGCGATACCCTCCGGCACCGGGAGGACACCGGCTTTGTGCGCACGGTCCACGACCGGCCTGTCCCGGTCGGCAACACTCTCGGAGGCCGCTGCACTTGTCCCGGAAACACCAGCCACAGAAACACCGGCCACAGAAACACCGGGCCCGGAAACACTCGGTCCCGAAAACGACGTATCGCCTCGCGAGGGAATGGACGCGATCTGTCGGCGGAGCTGTGCCAGCCGATCCTGACGGGACAACCCCGCCGCATCTGCCGACAGCTCTACCAACTCGGTCACCTCGGTCATCCCCATCCTCCGGAACACCGGAAAAACTCACTCGGCAGCAATCCATAACCAGCCGGCAAACCGCGGGGAAGTCGGGTCTGACATGCATCCAACGAACAGCAATTTCGAACATATTTTCGAACTGTTTTCAGTAAACCGTGTCACCCCCGACACGTCAAGCAGAGCCAAAAACCCAGTTCACAGGAGCCTCGAGCGTCACAGTGGCATCAATCCATTAACCTTGAGATGTGACAGCTCAAGAGCAGACCGGGAGGGGCATCGGGCCCGAATACCTGCTGGCGGGGCGGTACCGACTCCGCTCCAAGATCGGCGACGGAGGGATGGGCGCCGTCTGGCTGGCCCGCGACACCCTCCTCAGCCGCGATGTCGCGGTGAAACAGGTCACAAGTACGGAAGGCCTCGACACCGAAACGGCCGAAGAGGTCCGCGAACGTACATTGCGCGAGGGCAGGAACGCCGCAAAGCTCACCCATCCCCACTCCATCGCCATGTACGACGTCGCGATCGAGTCCGGCGAACCCTGGCTGGTCATGGAGTACTTCCCGGCCCGCAGCCTCGCCCAGGCCATGAACCTGGCGGACACGTTGCCACCACTCGAAGTCGCGCAGATCGGCGCACAGATCGCTGCGGCACTCACCGAAGCGCACGCCGCCGGCATCGTCCACCGCGACATCAAACCCGGCAACATCCTGATCGCCGACCGAGGCAAGTCCCTCGGCACCGTCAAGATCAGCGACTTCGGCATCGCCCGCGCAAAGAGCGACGTGTCCGACACCCAGGACGAGGTCATCACCGGCACTCCCGCGTACTTCGCACCCGAAGTTGCCCGCGGCGACGACCCCACCGAGGCCAGCGACGTCTTCTCACTCGGGTCGACGCTCTACACGGTGATCGAGGGCCAACCGCCCTTCGGCATCGACTCGGACGCCATCGCCCTACTGCATCGTGTCGCCAAGGCCGAGATCTACCGACCCACCAAGTCTGGACCGCTCACCGATGTTCTCCTTCAGCTCCTCGAGCCGGACCCGACCCGTCGGCCGACGATGGCTCAGGCACGCGACGCGCTCGCCGCAGCCGCGACCGGCGGCGGCACGATCGATCAGTTGATCGACGCTCCCGTCTACTCGTCCGAGGGCGCCGTGCCGGCCTGGGCTCACCGCACCACACAACTCGCCGACCCACACCGCCGCAATCGCCTGACCGGCTCCACGGTCACCGGACTTCCTGCAGTGCAACAGAACACGCCACTGCGAAACGTTCCCAGTCCGATGGACATGTTCTCCTGGCCGCCGCGGATGCCGACCGGACCCGCCGATGCCAGCACCCGCGACAAGGTAGTCGCGTGGGCTCCCCTCGCCATGACCGGCATGGTCGCCGTCATCGTCTTGGCCGCACTGATCGTCGTCATCCTGGTGTTCACCGCCTGACTGGTGTTCACGGTCTGAGCACAAGCTTCACGCAGGCAGAATGTTTGCATTGAGGTGAAACACGTTGTCCGGGTCGTACTTCGCCTTGACTGCGGACAACCGCGCGTACTTCCCCGCGCCGTAGGAAGCTCGCACTCGGTCCTCGTCGACGTCGGTCATGAAGTTGACGTACCCGCCTTGGTTGGACGAGAACGGACGCAAGGCTTCCCAGGTCTCACGCACCCACGATCGATCCAATTCCAGCGTCCCGGCATCGGTGGCCGTCGCCGTCATATTGCACACGTAATGCGGTGTGCGAGAACCACCGAACGCTGTGTCGTCCTCGCCGACGGAAGTGAAAGCTCCCTGCAGCGGAAAGATCGGCATGAAGGACATCGGCGACGATTTCTTGCCCGCTTGTTCGGTCAGAACATCGATCACGTCGTCGGAGAAATCCACCAGGTCCAAAGCCTTCTCATAGGCGTACGCACCCCACGGTTCCGATTCGTCGAGCATCGACTGCAAGCCGACGTACGGGATCGGAGTGACGAACTCGAAAAGCGTCGGCAAGCCCTCTCGAATCGGCGCAATCGCGTTCGAGTGTTCTACTTCCGATCCGAAACCGGCTACCAGCAAAGCGTATCCGGGCAGTAGGTGAAATTGATCCGGGACAAACGGCGCCGGCGGCGCGGACAAACTGACGGCAACCATCGCACCCGCATTTCTCGGCAGGGCAGGCACTACCTCGCGGCACAGACGAAGCGCTGCGGGTCCGTCCTCCATCCCCCAGAAGAACAGTCCCAGATGCACTTCCGGACCGATCTCGCTCAGACGGTACTCGAACTCGGTGACCACTCCGAAATTTCCGCCGCCACCGCGCAGTGCCCAGAACAAGTCGCTGTGATCGTTCTCGGAGGCTCGAACGATCGAACCGTCGGCGAGCACCACCTCTGCCGACACCAGATTGTCGATCGCCAGGCCGAGCGTGCGGGTCAACCACCCCATGCCACCACCGAGTGTCAGGCCACCGACGCCGGTATCACTGATCACTCCGCCGGTCACCGCCAACCCGTGTTCCTGCGTCGCCTTGTCGAGGTCGGCGATCGTCGCACCACCACCGACCCTGGCTCGCTTCGCTGACGGGGCGACGCTGACTACGTTGATCGCACTGAGATCGATCATCACTCCGCCTTCACACACCGATGTGCCTCGGTAGGAATGCCCGCCACCTCTGACCGAAACCTCCAACGAATGGGCTCTGGCAAATGCAAGTGCCACAGCCACATCCGACGCCGACCGGCACCTGGCGATCACCGCCGGACGATGATCGATCTGCCCGTTCCAGATCGATCTGGCGTCGTCGTACTCCGGATCTCGGGGGCCGAACACAGAACCTGTGATCGCCGATTTCAGTGGCGCGAACTCGACCGTCGTCATCACGCACCTCCCCCATCGGGCGTCGCGGTGACCAGCAGGTACTCCCACTCCATCGTGAACGGTTCGCTTCCGCTGCCGTACCTTTCCGCCAACTCGAGCAGATCGCGGTCCAGCGCCTGCGTTCGGTCGGGATCGCCGGCGATGTTCCGGTACACCGCGATGGTCGGCCCGTAATTCTTCTTGAAGAAATCACGGAACTCTTCCGGCCCGCTGAATGTGTCCACACGAAGTACGTCTTTCCTCGAGGCCACATCGCCGAGCAGATCACGAACATGGTTCTCATCGCCCCACAAAGGCGCCGGCTGCGAACCAGGAGGCGGCGGCGGTGCGTACGGCTTCATCGTTTTGAACATCTCGCCGATGAATCCCGTCGGAGTCCAACTCAGCACTCCGATCTTTCCGCCGGGTCGGCATACTCGCACAAGTTCGTCCGCGGCGCGCTGATGATGCGGTGCGAACATCACACCGACGCACGAAAGCACCACGTCGAACTCGTTGTCGCCGAAAGGAAGAGCCTCGGCATCGGCCTCCTGCCAGTCCAATTCGACTCCGGCGAGGGAAGCGGCCTCCTTACCCGCTACGAACAATTCGGGAGCCAGGTCAGTGGCGATCACCTGCGCACCCAGCGCGGCCGCCGGAATGGCGGCATTGCCGGACCCCGCCGCGACGTCCAGCACGCGGTCACCCTTCTGCACACCGCACTCGCCGACCAGTACCGGCCCGAGTTCCGCAATGACCTGCGTGGCCACCGCCGGATAGTTACCGAGACCCCACATGGCCCGATGCTTGGCCTTCAGCTCACGATCCAGCCCGAGCGTTTCCGTCGATTCACTCATTACCGTTCTCCTTCAATATTTTTGGTACTCGGAGCCCAACAACCTCGGAGCCCGACAACATTCATGCCGTTACTTCGACGCTACGACGACGGTTCACTCCTCTCCAGTACGAAATCTGTACCGGAGCACTCCAGAGGCCTACGATCGAGTGATGGGGTCCTCGTACCACCAGTTCTGCCCCGTCGCCAAGGCGATGGAGCTACTCGACGAGCGGTGGACGCTGCTTCTCCTGCGCGAACTGATGATGGGAAGCGACCATTTCAACGATCTCCGACGCGGACTTCCGCGAATGTCACCGACTCTGCTCTCCACGCGGCTGCACCAACTCGCGATCGCCGGCATCGTGGAGCGAGAAGAAACCGACTGCGTCGTCAGTTACCGATTGACCGACGCGGGCCGAGAACTGCGCCCTGTGGTCGAAGCTCTCGGAATCTGGGGTACCAGGTGGATCGGCGAGCTGGGCGATGAAGACCTGGATCCGAAACTGCTGCTGTGGGACATGCATCGACGCGTGGATCACTCCGTGGTTCCCGACGGAAAGACCGTGGTGCACTTCGTTTTCTCCGGAGTGCGTGAACATTCGCGAAACTGGTGGCTCGTCATCAATTCCGGGGAGGTGGACATGTGCGATATCGATCCGGGTTTCGACGTTGCGGTGTCGGTCTCTGCGGGCTTGCGACCGATGACCGAGATCTGGCGCGGTAACCTGACCTGGTCGGACGCCATACGGTCAGGTGACGTCACCATTTCGGGGCCTACGGCGTTGCGTCGTAGCTTGCCTTCGTGGTTCGAACTGTCGACTTTCGCATCGATCCCGCGCCCCGTGTAAAGCGCGCTCACCAGCCCCGTTCCGTCCTGTTACAGAGCTGTTTCAGACCGTGACACCGTCGACGAACGGCGACCACCTGACGGTGACACTGACCGAGCAGTCTCTGTTGTATGCCCAGCCACCGCGGAATAATCCGCCTCGCCGCACTCGGTGCAGTCGCACTGGGTGCGCTCACGCTCAGCGCATGCTCGTACACAGAAGAAGCAAAGCCCAAGAGTGGTAATTACCTTGCCACTCAGCCTGATTCAGGACCCGCAGGCGGCGAGATCGAGGACGGCATCAGCGTGCAGGATACCCATGTACCTGCACTGGCCCGTCTCGATTCCGCCCTTCTCGCGGCGCTGCAGTCGGCAGCGGCCGACGCACAGGCCTCCGGAGTGAACATGCACGTCACCTCGGGTTGGCGGTCCGCCGCATACCAACAGCGACTGTTCGACGAAGCCGTCGTCAAGTACGGCAGCATGAACGAAGCGTCCAAATGGGTGCACTCCCCGAGTCTGTCGAAGCATGTCAGCGGACAAGCCGTCGACATCGGACCGACCGATGCCGACGACTGGCTCATCCAGCACGGCAATGATTACGGCCTCTGTCAGACCTATGCCAACGAGATGTGGCATTTCGAATTGGCAACCACTCCCGGCGGGGAATGCCCGCCCCAACTGAGCAACCCTTCGGACGAGAGAGCGGAAGGCTGATCATGACACGAGTCAAACCCGCGAGACTGATTGCCGCACTGGCACTCCTGATCCTCGGAGTCGTCGAATTCGAACTGGCCGTCAACACGACTGGTGGTCAGATCGTCGACCAACAACTCATGGTGGGCGCGGCCACCTCCGAAGGACTCAGTGTGTTCTCCACCGAGTTCATCGGCCTCGTCACTCCGATACTGATAGTGGGAGGAGTGCTCGTGACACTCATGATCACATTGCGCAACAACCCGATTGCGCTGGCCCTACGCGTCGTCGTCGTGACCCTCGGTCCCATCACGACGGCCTGGGTTCTCAAACAATCGTTGGATCGACCGGACCTGAACGGCCTGGTGATGCACAATTCCTTCCCCAGCGGCACGCTGACGGCCATCGCTGCTCTGGTCTGCGCGATCGTGCTCGTCACACCCTCGAGGTGGCGGGCAGTCGTTGCAGTCAACGGCGCGCTGATCACCATCGGGACCGCGATCTCGGTAGTCGTGTTGCAATGGCACCGGCCGAGTGACGTGATCGGTGCGCTACTGCTCGTCGGCTGCTACACCCTCGCCGTGTCGGCATTTCCGTTGAACACCAGCGTCGCACGGCACGCAGTACTGGCGGACTCAGGCAACGAGCGGCTCTCGAAAGTGTGACCCCTGTACCCTTGGCTGACCGAGATTCCTCCGACCGCAGAAGGCCCCTGATCATGGCGAGTCCAAGGTGAGCGCATGGTGAGCATTCTTTTCATAGAAGACGATCCAGCGGTAGCCGAGGCAATCACGTTGGGACTGAACCGACTCGGGCACAACGTCAGCCATCGGCCCGACGGTAACGGCGATTTCGACGACGTCCTCGGCTCCACCGACCTCGTCCTACTCGACCTCGGACTGCCAGGAGCCGACGGTTACGAGATCTGTCGACGCATCCGTACGCGCAGTTCGATCCCGATCATCATCTTGACCGCCAGATCCGACGACATCGACACTGTTGCGGGCCTCGAGGCCGGTGCCGACGACTACGTCGTCAAACCGGCCAGTCCGCGTGTCCTCGATGCTCGGATCAAAGCCGTCGTGCGGCGCTCGGCACCCGCAACGACGCGTTCAGATGTGGCGCCGGGCGCAGAGAAGTTCGGCGACCTGGAATTGGATCGGTCGTCCTTGCAGGTACGCAAGGCCGGGATGCTGCTGACCCTGACTCCGACCGAACTCCGACTGATACTGGCGCTGACCGAAAACCCCGGACAGGTTCTCAGCCGCAGGCAGTTGTTGTCCGCAGCCTGGGACCAGGAATACCTGGGCGACTCACGAATCGTCGATGCAGCAGTGCAGCGGCTGCGCGGAAAGATCGAGGACGACCCAGCCGCACCGACCGTGATCGAAACGGTGCGCGGGTTCGGGTATCGCTTCAACTCCAGCCCGGCCCGATGAGACCGACCTGGCTTCGGGTCGACGGTCTGCGGACCAGGCTCGTGCTCGTGTTCATCGCAATCGTCGTGATCATCGCCGGAGCAACCGCAGGCGTCGTCTCGTTCATGGCGCGGTCGTGGATCTATTCCAACGCTCAGGACGTGGCAACGGCACAATTTCGCGACGAACTGCAGTACAGCAACGGACCGCCGGTAGACGGGCTGACACCTGACACCCTCGGACAGATCTTCCAGTCCGACATGACTCTGATCGTCGACGGCGAAGTCATCCGTCAAGGATCAGTGGATGCGGCAACGATCCCACCCAGCTTCGAAGAGGGTTTGGACAGTCCCAAACTGATCCGCTTCGAGAGACTCGACTCCCAGCGCATCATGTTGGGAATGTCGGTCAATGTCGTGGACATGACTGCAGACGACGGCTACGACAACGAGACACTGGTCAAAGCCGTCACCATCCGGCCGCTGGTAGGGGTGCAGGACAAGTTCGACGACCTGCTTCGAGCTGTCGGTCTCACCCTCGCGGCGGGTGTGCTGGTGAGCGGTCTGCTCGGACTCTGGATCGCGTCGACGCTGGTCCGTCCGCTCAAACGCCTGGACGAGGCCGCCGCCCGCGCCGCCGACGGCGACCTGAGCGTCCGGCTCCCCGAAGACGGAGTAGCCGAACTTGCCCAGGTCACAACAACTTTCAACAACATGGTCGCTCGCAACGAAGCGGTCATCCGAGGTCTGGAAGAATCGGAAGAGCAGTCGAGAAGATTTGTCGCCGACGTCTCCCACGAGCTTCGAACGCCGCTGGCGGCATTGGTTCCGGTCAGCGAAATCCTCCGCGAAGAGATCCCCAATCTTCCGCCGGACGCCGCCGCTGCAGCGCGCATCGTGAGCAGTGAGATCGGCAAGCTCACTCGACTTGTCGAAGATCTGATCGAAATGTCGCGCCACGACTCACAACAGGCGCGTCTCGTCCTCGACGACGTCGACCTCGTCGAATTGACCGAGCGCACACTCGAGAGCCGAGGTTGGACAGAAACCGTCGAACTCCGTGCACCCGAAAACGTCAGCACCAGAGTGGATTCGCGTCGAATCGACATAGTCGTCGCCAACCTCGTCGGCAACGCACTGCGCCACGGAGCGCCTCCGGTTCGCGTCGAGTTGAGCGCAGAACCCGGTTTCTCCGTCATCACCGTCGTCGACCACGGCCCCGGCATCTCACCCGAAGACCGGCAGGCGATCTTTCGGCGGTTCTACAAGGTCGACACCGCGCGCGGACGCAGCGAGGGCAGCGGACTCGGGCTCTCCCTCGCCGTCGAAAACGTGCACTTGCACGGCGGCACCATCGGCGTCGACCAGGTGGACGGGCGCACGATCTTCACGGTTCGCCTGCCCCATCGCTGACCCCTTCCCGAGCGAACGTACCTTTCGGCGCACCCAAGGCGATCGTCGTACCGTTCGCTCGAAAAGGGGTGGGCACTTCGCACCCTGGGCCGCCCAAGTTTGACCAAATAATGGGATTCTGGTTTCAACATGTGAAACCACACGAGTAGCGTCGGCATCGTCGAACAGCGTAGAAATCGGAGGGCACCATGACGCAGGCGTCGCGGTTGGAAGAGACGGCCGTCTCCCCGAAGGCGTGGACGATGCTCGGAATCGGCGTCGCAGCCCAGGCCGCAGGCACCGTCTTCGTCAGCACCCCCGCCTTTTTGATCCCGCTGCTGCATTCCGAGCACGGTCTCTCGTTGACACAAGCCGGAACCCTGGCCGCTGCACCCACTTTCGGCATGGTTCTCACCTTGGTGGCGTGGGGAGCGATGGCCGACAGATTCGGTGAGAAATGGGTCATCTCCATCGGGCTCGCGCTGACGGCGATCGCCGCGCTCGCCGCGACCACCACCGACAACTACGCCCTCCTCGGGATCGCATTTCTACTGGGCGGAATGGCTGCGGCGAGCACCAACGCCGCCAGTGGGCGTGTTGTGGTCGGCTGGTTTCCCAAGGATCGGCGCGGCCTAGCGATGGGCATCAGGCAGATGTCACAGCCACTGGGCGTGACCATTGCGTCGTTGACCATCCCGACTCTCGCCGCGAACGTAGGAATCGGTTCGGCCGTCGGACTGTCGGTGGCGCTCAACGGCGTCCTCGCCTTGATCTGTGCCGTCGCATTGGTCAATCCCCCGCGCCCGGCGGCGCGGTCCACCGATATCCCGGTCGAGACGATCAACCCTTATCTCTCGAACTGGTTCCTCTGGCGCATTCACCTCGTCTCGGCACTGTTGGTGTTTCCGCAGTTCACCCTCTCGACGTTCGGTCTGGTCTGGCTGATCAGCGAGCAAGGCTGGGATGCGGCGCCCGCGGGACTCCTGATCGGGATCTCCCAGTTCGTGGGTGCACTCGGTCGCATCGTCGTCGGCATCTGGAGTGATCGCGCCGGAAGCAGAGTAGGCCCGCTGAGGTTGGTTGCCGTCTCCGCATCCGCGGTCATGTTGGCAATGGCAGCAGCCGGCGCAGCGCCTTGGGGCGTTCCGGCCCTGATCCTGCTGCTGGCAACAACCGTCAGCGTCGCCGACAACGGTTTGGCGTTCACATCCGTCGCCGAAGCTGCCGGGCCGAAATGGCAAGGAAAAGCGTTGGGCGCCCAGAACACCGGCCAGTTCATTGCCGCGTCAGCAGTGGGCCCGGTGGTCGGTGCGCTGATCGGCGCGGTCGGCTACCCGCTCGCTTTCGCGATAGTCGCGGCATTTCCAGCCGCGGCAATCCCCTTGGTGCCCAGCCGAGATCGCGACATCAGCGTCTAGTCCCTCATCGGTTCGGTTGCACTGCAGGTCCCGTCAGATCACAATGCGGCTTGCAGGCAACCGAATCCGCTTCCTGAACAGGCTCGACTGCCGGATTACGAATCAGCGTCGCGGCGATCGCCGCACCGATCAACAGCAGCGCCACACAGATGTAGATCGCGTACCGGAAACCGTCGGAGAAACTCGACGGATCGACCAGGCTCTCGGCATCGATACCCACCAGGGCAGGCAAGGCCGCAACCGCAAGAAGCTGGCTCGTGCGAGCAACGGCATTGTTCACACCCGACGCGATTCCGGACTGCTCCACCGGCACCGAGCCGAGCACGGCGGCGGTCAACGGCGCCACCATCACCGCCAGGCCGAGGCCGAAGACCAGAACTCCCGGCAGCACGACGGTCAGGTACGACGCATCCGGGCCGATCCGCGTCATCAACACCAACCCCACCGCGGCCACCGCGGGTCCGACCGTCATCGGCAATCGCGGTCCGTGCGTCTGCGCGTAACTGCCCGCGCGCGAAGACAACAGCAACAATGCCAAGGTGATCGGTACCGTTGCGACGCCGGCAGCCACCGGCGAGTACCCCGCGACCAACTGCAATTGCAGTACGAGCAGGAAGAACACACCGCCAAGAGCCGCATAGACCGCGAGAGTCACCAGATTGGCCGCGACGAACATCCGCGAACGAAACAGGGACGGCGGCACCAACGCACTCGGCGATCGACGTTCCACCACAACGAACAGGCACAGCGCGAGCACCCCGACCAGCCCGACTATCGGGTTGACTTCGATCAGCCCGTACGTCAGCGCCCCGAGACCGACTACTGCGCAGGCAGATCCGACCACGTCCAGGTGCTCGGGCGGATGCGGATCGCGGCTCTCGGGCACGTGGCGCACCGCTGCCCACACCACGACGATCGCCAACGGAATGTTGAGCAGGAACACCGATCGCCATCCCGCCACTTCCACCAGCCAACCACCGAACAGCGGACCGATAGCGCCGGCGACACCACCCAAGCCCGACCACAAGCCGATCGCCGCACCGCGGTCCTCCTCGCGAAGTGACGCGGAAATGATGGCAAGGCTGCCAGGCGTCAAGAGCGCAGCTCCCACTCCCTGCAGGATCCGCGCAATCACCAGAAACGTGATGTCAGGTGCAATTCCGCACAGCAACGACGCGACCGCGAACCAGACCGTCCCCCAAACGAATACCCGCCGCCGACCCCAACGATCGCCGAGGGCTCCCCCGAGCAGTATCAGCGACGCCAATGCCAAGGTGTATCCACTCAGAGTCCACTGCAGCCCGGCGACACCGGAATTCAAGTCCTCGCCGATGTGCGGCAGAGCAATGTTGACGACGGTGCCGTCGAGGAGAGCCATGCTCGAGCCGAGAACGGTGGCGGCGACAACCCAACGCCCACGTCTCGACGCGAGCGCCAGTGGTTCCGTCATCGGTCCATGGTGCGCCTTCACTCGCAATCGCGAAAGGGTGCGCGGAAATTCAGTCGATCTGTCGGCGATGTGCCCAACGTGTCAGCGCATTGCGATTGGACTGCTGAGTCTTTCGCAGAACGTTCGATGCGTGAGTCTCGACGGTCTTCACGGAAATCACCAGGTCCTCGGCAATTTCACGGTAGGTGTACCCACGTGCCAGCAATCTGAGCACTTCGAGTTCTCGCGGAGTGAGCGAGTCGAGTTCCGGATCGAGTTGTGGCTCGGGTGCATTGGAGCGTCCGGTGAAGGAGTCCAACACGAAACCTGCCAGGCGCGGCCCGAACACCGCGTCACCACCGGCAACGCGTCGTACGCCCTCGGCAAGTTCGGATCCCGAGATCGTCTTGGTCACATACCCGCGCGCACCGCCGCGGATCACCGCGATCACGTCTTCGGCGGCATCGGAAACGCTGAGCGCCAGGCACACCGGGCCGGAATCGATTCCGCGCAGAACTGCCACTCCACCACCGTCGGGCATGTGGACATCGAGCAGAACGACATGCGGCTTCGTCGAGTTGATACCGGCGATTGCCTCCGCGACGCCGCCGGCCTCACCGACGACATCCATATCCGTCTCGCGCGAGAGCTCGGCCCTCACCCCGGAGCGGAACACTGCATGATCGTCGACAAGAAATACGCGGTACGGGGGCGGCGCAAGCGAAGTCACTGGGGCTGTTCCTCGGGGTTGTCGACACGGTCAGCAGTCTGGTCCCACTTTAGAGCAGAGTCACCGAGCGGCATGTGCACGCGGATTTCGGTGCCCTTTCCGATGTCGGATCGAACCACGACGCGGCCACCGCGCCGCTCGATTCGACCACGAATCGACTTGGCCAGCCCCTGGCGATCTTCCGGCACCGCGTCGACGTCGAATCCGACGCCGCGATCACGAACGAACACACTGACCTGATCACCCTCGACCTCGGCGAACAGATTGATTTCCTTCTCCCCCGAGTGCTTTGCCGAGTTCACGAGAGCTTCACGCGTCGCACCGAGGAGCGCGGTGAACGCTTCCTTGGGCAGGCCGTTCTCGACGCCTTCGCCTTCAAGTTGTACGTCGCCGACAGTGACGGGACGGACCGTGACACCGTGCTGGTCTTCCACTTCACCGGCGATGATCTTCAGGCCTTCCGTCAGGCTCGTGTGGTCGATGTCGCCGCCGCTGAACAACCACTTGCGCAGCTCGCGTTCCTGACCGCGGGCCAGGCGCGCCACCTCTTGTGGGTTGTCGGACTGCTTCTGAATCAGAGCCAACGTCTGAAGGACGGAGTCGTGTAGATGCGACGCAATCTCTTCACGTTCGTCGTTGCGAATTCGGGCCGCACGCTCGGCGCCGAGAGCACGCCACATCCGCAGCCACAGCGGCACCGTCAACAAACCGACACCGATCAGCGTCACGACCACCGCCAAGAGAGACGAGCGCAGTGCTTCGAGGTCGACCTGAGCAAGGACGACAACGCCAAGACCCAAGATGATCAAGGTGGCTCCCCCGACCACCCGCGCCCACGTCAGAACGGTAGGCCGCTGCGGCAAGCCGATGACAGTTCGGGGACCGTCGGAGTCGAACTCGCGCCACACCAAGGCGGCACCGATCGCGACGACGAAGAACGGCGCGAGCACCGAACCCGCCGTGCCGCTGAACAACCAGGACAACGCGGCTGCGCCGCCCAATCCGAGAGCGATCAAGCCGTACGCCCGCTGCCGCTCGGCCGCGGACGGCTTCTGCGTGTCCGTGCCGGCGGAGGTGAAGATCCACAGGGCGCCGTAAATGACGATGCCGGATCCGGCCATCGCCGCAAGAATCGTGAAGGCGACGCGCACTTTCAGGACGTCGATACCGAGATGATCGGCGATACCGCCCGCAACTCCGGCGACGATGCGACCGCCGGAGCGCCGCTCCAGCTTTCGCAGTGGCACGGCACCCGGAATGGGCACGCCATTCTTCATGGGTACGGGATGCACCGGTACCCCGTTGACGGGCGGGCCTCCCGCAAACCCGGGAGCGGGACCGCTCACGAACGGCGGATCTGACAGATATTGCACATAGTCGATACTGGCACGAACCACGCGGACACACATCAGGGTCCAACCCTGAATCAGGCCGCCACACTCACCCGCGATCACCACAAAGATCAGGGTTGGCCCTGATGCGCGGAGGCTGCCTCGGAAGCCAGGATTGATTCATGAACAATCCGACTTTCCAAGAACAGATCCAGGATCTGTGGCGGACCCGCCCCGTGCGTCTGCCGGCACAAGGTCACGTGGCTGGGGTATGCGCCGGAATCGGATACCGGTACGGCATCGACCCCGTTCTCGTACGCGTGGCGTTTGTCGCGTCCACCATTTTCGGTGGCTCAGGCATCCTTCTCTACCTCGCCGGCTGGTTGGTACTTGCTCGTGCCGGTGACGGATCGTCCCCCGCGCAGTCGTTGATGGGCCGCGGACACAGTTCCGATTCCAGTACCAAGACCATCGTCTTGCTGGTGGCCCTCGCCATCGCGGCTACGACTGTCGGCCCCGTCGGCGTCGGTCTGGGTGGTTCCGGACTGATCGGGCTGATCCTGATGGTCGGTGGCCTGTGGCTGCTCTACCAACGAGCGCCCATCCCGCCCGCACTGCCGCAGAACACGTCGCCTTATGTCGGCGCAAGTACCGCGTATCCAGGCACCGGATTCACGCCTGGGCCGTTCACCCCCGGATACTTCGCGCCCAATCAGCCTCCCGTGTACACGCCGTACACCAAACTCCCCGACAGCTATGTGCCCGAGGAACGACCGGCCGACCATCCGCAGCAGTCACCACAATCCCAGGCCGCTCATCCGACGATCAACCTGTCGAAGGACCCGAGCGCTTCGGTCAGCACCAATCCGACCGAGGTGATCGGTGAGGCCGCCATCACGCCGCCGTCCTGGGATCCGCTCGGTGTCGCTCCGTTCGCCTGGGATCTTCCGGATCCGGCAGCCAAGGCCACACCGCTGCTCCCGTTGCCGCCACGTAAGCGTCGCTCGCGTTGGACGCTGACGGTCCTCGGACTCGCAATCATCGTCGCCGCAGTCACCGGGGCAGCGGGCGCCGCAACCGGCAACGAGTGGTTCACTCCCGGCCGAGTCGGTGCTGTCGGACTCGCCGTCATCGCACTCGGCCTGATCCTCGGGGCATTCTTCCGCAAGGGGTACGGCCTGCTGGTCGTCACCGGACCACTCGTGGGTTTCGTGCTTCTCGCCTCGTTGGTCTACCCGATCGAGTTCGACGCCTCGGGTGAGCAAAGATGGACTCCGGCAACAGCTTCCGAGTTGGAGCCGTCGTATTCGGGAGCCTTCGGAAGCTTCACTCTCGACCTCAACGGGGTCAAGTTCACCGAGGACAAGACCATCGACGTCGCGGCGTCGTTCGGCGAGTTCACCGTCATGGTGCCACCAACCGTCAACGTCAAGAACAGCTGCACCGTCGTCATGGGTGACGGATCAGGTTGCCTCGACGGCGGAATACACCCGGGCCGTGAAGTGACACCGGATTCGCCCACACTGACCATCAACGCCAAAGCCACGTTCGGCAGTCTGAAGGTGACGCAATCATGAGCGAGTACGACGAGACGACAGACCAGGACGAGACCCGAGAATCCAAGCGCCCCTCGGCACTTCTGCTGATCGCAGGACTGGCCGCACTACTGGTCAGCGTGTGGGCGTTGGTCGGGCCGTTCTCCCTGGCGCCGGCAGCGAACATTCAATTCCGTTGGCTGTTCGTCGGTGCCGCCGTCGTGGCAGGACTACTGCTGGTGATTCTGCCGAATCGGCGCAACCGCAAGTAAAACTGCTGTGCGCCTTTATTAACCGCGGGGGGTTAATAAAGGCGCACAGTTGTTTTTTACTCCCACTCAATAGTTCCCGGCGGCTTGCTCGTCACGTCGAGGACTACGCGGTTCACGTCCGCAACCTCGTTGGTGATTCGAGTCGAGATGCGCTCGAGGGTCTCGTACGGCAGACGCGTCCAGTCCGCGGTCATCGCGTCTTCACTCGAGACCGGACGCAGCACGATCGGATGACCGTACGTCCGGCCGTCACCCTGCACGCCCACGCTGCGGACGTCGGCGAGGAGAACCACCGGGCACTGCCAAATCGTTCCGTCCAAGCCTGCAGACGTAAGCTCTTCGCGCGCAATGGAATCTGCATGACGCAGGATCTCGAGGCGATCGCGGGTGACCTCACCGATGATGCGGATACCGAGTCCGGGACCGGGGAACGGCTGGCGTCCGACGATCTCTTCCGGCAGACCGAGTTCGCGGCCCACTGCACGGACCTCGTCCTTGAACAGCAGACGCAGCGGTTCGACCAACTTGAACTGCAGGTCTTCCGGCAGCCCGCCGACATTGTGATGGCTCTTGATGTTTGCAGTTCCCGTGCCGCCGCCGGACTCCACGACATCCGGGTACAGGGTGCCCTGCACGAGGAAGTCGACGGTCGCACCGTGAGATGCGTTCTCGCCCAGAACATCACTGACTGCGCCTTCGAAGCTGCGGATGAACTCGCGGCCGATGATCTTGCGCTTGGTCTCGGGATCGGTGACCCCAGCCAGCTCACCGATGAAGGTGTCCGCAGCATCCACGGTGATCAGACGCGCACCGGTTGCCGCGACGAAGTCCTGCTCGACCTGCGTGCGCTCACCGGCTCGCATCAAACCGTGATCGACGAAGACACACGTCAACCGGTCGCCGATTGCCCGCTGAACCAAAGCCGCAGCGACAGCCGAGTCGACACCACCGGACAGACCGCAGATGGCGTGTCCGTCGCCGACCTGCTCGCGAACCTGCTCGATCAGCGCATCGGCGATGTTGGACGCCGTCCACGCTGCCGGAATACCGGCGATCTCGTGCAGGAAGCGGCTCAGGACCTGCTGACCGTGTGGGGAATGCAGAACCTCGGGGTGGTACTGCACGCCGGCGAGCTTGCGGGCGCGATCTTCGAACGCTGCGACGGGAGCGCCATCGCTGGTCGCAGTCACCTCGAAGCCGGACGGCGCTTCGGTGACGGCGTCACCGTGGCTCATCCACACCGGCTGCGTCGCGGGAAGTCCGTCGTGCAGCAACCCACCGGATACCGCGATGTCGGTACGGCCGTATTCGCGGGTACCGGTCTCGGCAACGGTGCCGCCGAGGGCGCCTGCCATTGCCTGGAATCCGTAGCAGATTCCGAAAACCGGGATGTCGTGATCAAAAAGTGCGGGATCGAGCTTGGGAGCACCGTCTGCGTAGACACTCGAGGGCCCACCCGAGAGCACAACAGCCAAGGGGTTCTTGGCCACGATCTCCTCGACGGTCGTGGTGTGCGGAATCACCTCCGAGTAGACCTTGGCTTCGCGAACTCGCCGTGCGATCAACTGCGCGTACTGCGCTCCGAAGTCGACGACAAGAACTGGTCTCTGCTGCTCGATATCTGCCACAGGTGCAGTCTAATCGCCGCAGCCAGCGCTTCTGCGCATGCATGGACTCAGCCCGCTCCTCGGCCGAGTGAGCGCGAGATACGTCACTACAAAGGCCGACCCTCCGGACTGCGCGGCGACCTCGGGGCGAACTAGACCACCGTCCAGGTCAACGATGCCCCAATCGCCAGCACCTTAGCTTCGGCAATCAAAACGGCGACATCATCGCAGGCCAGAGCCCGAAATGGACGGAGGGTGAATTTTCTGGACGTTTGACCGATTCGCCTGAACCAAACGTCCAGTAAAGGTAATCTCGCCCGTCAAGTGATCAGGATCACGATCGCAAACGGCCGGCGCCGCCGAACGGCGCTCACCTCGAGGAGGACCTGTGCGTCGATTCATACGACGACTCGCCATACCTGTCGCGGCTGTGACGGCTGCCGCCGGACTTCTAGTCCTCGGCACGCCGGCCACCGCTGACGAAGCCCCGCCGACCACCTTCACCGGCACGACCGACAATCTGATCTTCACGAAGAGTGTCATCGGGAACGCGGCAGTTCACCCAGGCGACACCGTCACGTACAAGACCGAGATCAAGCACAACGAAAGCGGCATCGAACGGTCGATCGCAAAGATCCGTGACATCCCGCCCGCAGGATTCGTCCTCGTGCCGGGCAGCGCCAAGGCCACCTACCTGGGTGTGACCAACCGGGCGACGATCAGCAACGAATCAGATGGCGGAGTCTCAGCGAAGTGCTCGAACGGCTGCACCTTCCTTGTCGGTGGATTCGTCGTCAAGAAGAACCAACCCGTCACGCTCGAAGCGACCTACACGGTCCCTGTCGGCACAGCGTTCGGGACGTACGACAGCGGCATGCTCTTCGACGTCAACGCCTTCAGCACGCAGCAGGGCCTCAACCCGATCAACGTCAACGTCCAGGTCGTCGACCCGTCTGTCGCCACCGGAACCACGCTGGTTGCACCGGCAACGGCGAAGGTCGGCACGCCGGTCGACCTGACCGCGACGGTTGCGCCGTCCGACGCGAGCGGCACCGTCCAGTTCAAGGACGGCGGCAACGACATCGGCTCACCCGTCCCGGTCGCGGGCGGTAGCGCCACCCTCTCCCACACCTTCGACAGCGTCGGCGCCCACGACATCACCGCCGCGTACAACGCCGGTCCGGGATTCCACAGCTCGACCTCCGGAGTCCAGACCGTCGACGTCTCCGCGGACACCACCACCACGATCTCGGCTCCGAACGCAGCATTGGTCGGTGACAGCATCACCGTGAGCGCCGTCGTCACTCCGGCCAACGCCGTGGGCACGGTGCAGTTCAAGGACGGCGACACCAACCTCGGCGCACCGGTGGCCGTGGTCGACGGAACGGCTTCCCTGACCCGCAGCTACGACGCCTCCGGCACGCACAGCTTCACCGCAGTGTTCACCGGCGAGGCCGGCTACGGCGATTCAGTGTCCACCGCAACCCAACTCGACGTCAGCGATCCCGACTGGGGAACCACCACCAGCGTTGTCGAACCGCTCACAGCAGTCGTCGGTGAACCGACCAACCTCTCGGCCACCGTCTCCCCCATCCCGAGCAGCGGAACCGTGACGTTCAAGGTCGACGGCGCCGAGGTCGGTACCGCACCCGTCGGCACGGGTGACGGCGTCGCGATCCTCCCGCACACCTTCGCATCAGCCGGTGCCGCAGCCGTGGTTGCCGAGTTCTCCGGCGGAACCGGATTCATCGGCTCCACGTCCACATCGTTCACGGTGAACGTGACCGATCCCGAGCCCGCCCGCGCGGACACCACGACTGTCCTGACTGTCAGCGGCTCCGCTCAGGTCGGAAAGGCATTGCAACTCAAAGCCACCGTTGCACCCGGAACAGCAAACGGAATGATCCAGTTCAAGTCCGGCACGACGCCCATCGGCGCACCCGTTGCCGTCGTCAACGGCGTCGCGACGCTCACGCACACCTTCGACGACGAGGGAACGTTCGGCCTCACTGCCAACTTCGTCGGCGACGCCGGCTGGAAGAACTCCGTCTCCGGCCCGACGGTCGTGCAGGTCGGCACCGCGCCGACCGACGGCGGCGGCACCGGAAGCGTGGACACCGGTTCACTCAGCGGCCTCATCCCGCTCTTCGGAAGCTAGTCCCCCACATCAGCTTTGGACACCACTCCCGTACCCAGCTCAGGAGAATCCATGTTCGTGCATTCCAGACGCCGCATCGCGGCGCCGATAGCCGTCACGGCACTCGCCAGTGGCGTCATCCTCGCGGGAATCCCCGCTTCAGCGGCCCCGGTGACAACAACTTTCGGAACGAGTTGCCTCGCAACCCCGTCCGCCGTCGCCGGTCCGACCACGCAGTCCCAGTCCGGTTCGGTCATCGTCGACGCACCGGAGAGCGTCGGAGCGGGTGAGACCTTCGAGGTCACCATCCAACCCGGTCCCATCGCCTTCCCCGGATCGGCTTCGGGGGCGACCGTCCAGAACGTCTCCCGCATCAAGGTCGACGTCGACGTTCCCGCGAACGCCACCCTGGTGGAAGCCACCATCGTTCCCGGAACTTCGGCAGGGCTCAGCGGTGTCGCGCCGAACATCCTGCGTGTCAACGAGAACGGCAACGTCGATCCCAACGGAACGATTCTGCGCCTCTCCGGAAACAACCAGGTCATCGGCAACAGCCCCAGCTCGAGCATCAACTCCGAGGGCGGGATAGTCGTCAAGGCGACCGGCAAGAACGTCGACGGTTCCAACAATGCCGACGGCTACACCCAGTTCCAGCTCCCCCAGGTCAAGGCAGTTCTCAAGGCCGGCGATTCAGGGGACGTCGCGATGAAGGTACGCACCGGCGGCAGCGCGGGAGCGTGGAACAACGATCGCAACTTCCTCACGTTCCTCCCCAAGGCCACCCTGGTCATCACCGCCTGGGCACCCACGCGATGCACCCCGCGTGACGCCGAGAACGGTCCGCTCAACAGCGGCGCAGGCCCCCTCGCCACGACACGGATCATCGAGGCGGACAAGGCAACCACCACCACTGTCGTCGGACCGGCCAACGCCAAGAACGGAACTCCTGTCACTCTGTCGGCCAACGTGAGCGGCGGCGCAAACGGTGGAACCGTCCAGTTCTTCGACGGCGACAACCCCCTCGGGGACGCGGTGCCGGTCACCGGAGGGTCGGCAAGCATCTCCCCGACCTTCACCGAGGACGGACCGCACTCCATCACCGCGAGCTACAGCGGTGCACCCGGATTCCTGGCGTCGACGTCGGCGTCGGCCAAGATCGTGACCGTCACGACCGATGCGCCGCCTGACGCCGTGACCACTACCGCAACGGTTTCGCCGTCTACCGCGAAGGTCGGTCAGGACGTCAACCTCACCGCCAAGGTCGATCCGCAGGGCACCGGCGGCACCGTCGACTTCATCGTCGACGGCACCGAAACGCTGACTGCCACGGTCGGAACAGACGGGGTTGCCATCGCTCCGTACACCTTCACCTCGACAGGAACGCACAAGGTTGTCGCGAAGTTCACGGGTTCACCAGGATTCGCGCCGTCCGCTGCCCCGGCATTCCCGGTCAGTGTCACGACTCCGGCTCCCGCTGACGTCGAGACGTCCACGGTTCTCGACGCCGTCGGAACTGTTCAGAAGAACACCCCGGTGACACTCAAGGCAACGGTCGATCCGGCCGGTGCCACGGGCAAGGTCCAGTTCAAGGTCGGTGACACCCTCATCGGTGGACCGGTCGACGTGGTCAACGGTGTCGCAACGGTACCTGCCACCTTCTACAACTCCGGGACCTACAGTGTCACCGCCGAATTCGTGGGTGCTTCGGGCTACACGTCCTCGGCCTCTGCGCCGCAGACCCTGACCGTCCCCGGTGATACCGACGGCGGACCCGGTGGCGGAACCGGCAGCCTCGACCTCGGCACCCTCTTCGGGTCGCTGGGCGGCTGACAAGGTGGGCTGACGATCTGAAACTGCAAAAGGGGCGTGCCGTCGAATCCTCGACGACACGCCCCTTTTCGGTTCGCGGTGAACTATCCGGCAGCAGGCTCCGCCGGAACAGCCGTAGCCGTCTTGCCGCCGGTGATCTTCACGATCGGCAGAACCAGCGCTGCCGGAGCCGACGCCGGCACCACGGGCGACTTGGGTGCAATCGGAGCCAAACGCTCGTAGCCGCTGCCCTGGGCGGGACGCAGGTCCGTCTCCCCCTTGTTCGGCCACAGCGAGGCCGAGCGCTCGGCCTGAGCGGCGATGGTCAGCGACGGATTCACGCCGAGATTGGCCGACACCGCTGCACCGTCGACGACGCTGAGCGTCGGGTAGCCGTACACGCGGTGGTACGGATCGATGACACCGTGATCGGAATCCGACGCGATAGCGCAACCGCCCAGGAAGTGCGCGGTCAAAGGAACGTTGAAGATCTCGCCCCACGTGCCGCCTGCGACGCCGTCGATCTTCGCGGCAACTCGACGCGTCGCCTCGTTGCCCTCGGGAATCCACGTCGGGTTCGGCTGACCGTGGCCCTGCTTGCTGGTGACCTTGCGTCGACCGAACAGGCCCTTCTTCGTGTACGTGGTGATCGAGTTGTCGAGGTTCTGCATGACCAACGCAATGATCGTGCGCTCGCTCCAGTCCTTGACAGTCAGCATGCGCAGCATCTGGTACGGGTTCTTCGCGACCACACCGAGGAACTTGATCCACCGCGGTGTCGAGCCACCGCCATCCGTCATCAAGGTCTGCAGCAGTCCCATCGCGTTGGAACCCTTGCCGTAGCGGACCGGCTCGATGTGGGTGTCACTACTCGGGTGGAACGACGACGTGATCGCCACTCCGCGGGTCAGGTCGAGTGCAGGATCGACCTTGTACTTGCCTGCGCCGACGATGGATTCGGAGTTCGTTCGAGTCAGCTCGCCGAGCTTGTCGGAGAGCTTGGGCAGCGCTCCGGTGTCCTTCATGTCGAAGAGCAGATGCTGAGTGCCCCACGTTCCGGCCGCGAGAATCACGTTCGCAGCCGTGTAGGTGCGGCGGTTCTTTCGTCCGAATGCACCGGTTCGCTCGGTGAACACATCCCACGAACCGTCGCGAGCCTCACGAAGTCCGGACACAGTGGTCATCGGAATGATCTCGGCGCCGGCTGTCTCGGCAAGGCCCAGGTAGTTCTTGAGGAGAGTGTTCTTCGCGCCGTGACGGCAGCCCGTCATGCACTCGCCGCACTCGATGCAACCTGTGCGCTCGGGTCCGACGCCGCCGAAGTACGGGTCCTTCGCCTTCTTGCCCGGCTCACCGAAGTAGACGCCGACGGGCGTCTGGATGAACGTGTCGCCGACGCCCATGTCGTCGGCGACCGACTTCATGATCTCGTCAGCGGGCGTCATGTGCGGATTCTGCACGACGCCGAGCATCTTCTGAGCCTGCTCGTAGTACGGGGTGAGCTCACTTCGCCAGTCGGTGATGTGCGCCCACTGCTTGTCCTGGAAGAACGGCTCCGGTGGCTGGTACAGCGTATTGGCGTAGTTCAACGACCCGCCGCCGACCCCTGCACCCGCGAGGATGAGGCAGTCGCGCAGCAGATGCACGCGCTGAATGCCGAAGCAACCCAGCTTCGGAGCCCAGAGGAACTTCTTGAGATCCCAGCTGGTCTTCGCGAAATCTTCGTCGGCATACCGTCGGCCGGCTTCGATGACGCCGACCTTGTAGCCCTTCTCCACGAGACGAAGCGCGCTCACGCTTCCGCCGAACCCGGATCCGACGATCAGTACGTCGTAGTCCGTTGCCCGTTGCTTGCCCATCAGGACACCTCCACCGTGAACCGTAGTTACCCGCCAGTATGCACCTATCCCTTGTGACTACCACCACAAGGGGCCCCATAAGCGTAACCGCAAGTATCAGGAACGGAAGAAAGTCCTGCACAACGAACTGTGGCCCCGGTTCACGAAGAACCGGGGCCACAGAAAGGTACAAACTACGCGCGGACCGTCAGCCCGACCTTCTGGAACTCCTTGAGGTCGGAGTACCCGGCCTTGGCCATCGACCGACGAAGACCGCCGACGAAGTTCAGAGAACCGTACGGATCATCCGAAGGACCGCTCAGGACCTGATCCAGGCTCGGACGCTCGCCGTAGGAAACCGGAAGAAGCGCTCCACGCGGAACCGAAGGATGAGCCGCAGCGGACGGCCAGTACCAGCCGCCACCCGGCGCCTCGGCGGACACGGCCAGCGGCGCGCCCAGAACGGCAGCGTCGGCACCGCAGGCGATGGCCTTCGCCAGATCACCCGAAGTTGCGATGTCACCGTCGGCGATGACGTGGACGTAGCGTCCACCCGTCTCGTCGAGGTAGTCGCGCCTGGCTGCTGCAGCGTCGGCAATGGCCGTGGCCATCGGAACGCCGATACCCAGGACCTCACCGGTGGTGGTTGCACCCTCGGTGGAGCCGTACCCGACGATGACACCGGCAGCGCCGGTACGCATCAGGTGCAGCGCGGTGCGGTGGTCACTGACCCCACCAGCGACAACCGGAACGTCGAGTTCCGAGATGAACGTCTTGAGGTTCAGCGGTTCCTGCTCGGTGTGCACGACGTGCTCGGCCGAGATGATCGTCCCGTGGACGACCAGCAGGTCGATTCCGGCCTTGATCAGCTCGGGCGTCAGTGCGCGCGCATTCTGCGGACTGACCCGAACGGCAGTGGTGACCCCCGAATCACGGACCTGCGCCACCGCAGCAGCCAGAAGACCCGCCTGCAGCGGTGCCGCGTGCAGCTCCTGCAAGTAGCGGATGGCTGCGTCGACGCCACCGTCCTTTTCGGCGATCTCGACGAGACGCCGGAGCTTCTCCTCGACATCGGGGTGACGACCCCACAGGCCTTCACCGTTGATGACACCGAGGCCGCCGCGCTTACCCAGCTCGATCGCGAAGGTCGGCGAGACCAACGCGTCGGTGGGATGTGCGAGGACTGGGATGTCGAACCTGTAAGCGTCGAGCTGCCAAGCAGTCGACACCTCCTTCGACGAACGGGTTCGCCGGGAGGGAACGATGTTCACATCGTCCAACTCGTAGGTACGTCGGGCCGTTCGACCCATGCCGATCTCAACGAGGTCGCGCACGCGCGCCCCTTTCTCGTGTACTGGTTGCTAACGAGCGGTGTAGTTGGGTGCTTCGACAGTCATCGTGATGTCGTGCGGATGGCTTTCCTTCAAACCGGCCGCCGTGATCTGGACGAACTGAGCGTTCTGCAGGTGCTCGATCGTCGCCGACCCCGTGTAACCCATGGCAGCGCGCAGACCACCGGTGAGCTGGTGCGTCACCTGGGAAAGCGGGCCACGGAACGGAACACGTCCTTCGATGCCTTCCGGAACCAACTTGTCCTCGGAAAGTACGTCGTCCTGGAAGTACCGGTCCTTGGAGTACGACTTGGCCTCGCCACGCGATTGCATCGCGCCGAGCGAACCCATTCCGCGGTAGCTCTTGAACTGCTTGCCGCCGACCAGGATCAGTTCGCCGGGCGATTCAGCGGTACCGGCCAGGAGCGAACCCAGCATGGCCGTCGACGCACCCGCGGCGAGAGCCTTCGCGATGTCACCGGAGAACTGGAGTCCACCGTCAGCGATGACGGGCACACCCAGAGGCTTGCACGCGGCAACCGCTTCCAGGATGGCCGTGACCTGAGGGGCACCGACGCCGGCGATGACGCGGGTGGTGCAGATGGAACCAGGGCCGACTCCGACCTTGACGGCATCGACACCGGCTTCGACCAGTGCCAGAGCACCCGCGCGCGTAGCGACGTTGCCACCGATGATCTGAACCCGCTCACCCAGTTCACGCTTGAGCTTGGCGATCATGTCGAGAACGTTGGACGAATGACCGTGCGCACTGTCAACCACAAGTACGTCCACACCGGCATCGGTGAGCGCCATCGCACGCTGGAAGGCGTCGTCGCCTGCACCGACTGCAGCGCCGACGAGCAGTCGACCGTCACGGTCCTTGGTGGCGTCCGGATGCTGCTCGGTCTTGACGAAGTCCTTGACCGTGATCAGGCCGGTGAGCTTGCCGTTGCCGTCGACGATCGGCAGCTTCTCGATCTTGTGCCGACGAAGAAGGCCCAGTGCCACGTCTGCGGTGACGCCTTCCTGAGCGGTGATCAGCGGCATCTTGGTCATGATCTCGACGACCGGACGATTCTGGTCGACCTCGAAACGCATGTCACGGTTCGTGACGATGCCGACCAACTGGCCGGCGTCGTCGGTGACCGGCAGACCCGAGATGCGGAAGCGAGCGCACTTCGCGTCGACCTCACCCATGGTGTCGGTCGGCTTACACGTGACGGGATCGGTCACCATGCCGGCCTCGGAGCGCTTGACGGTCTCGACCTGTCCTGCCTGAACCTCGACGGACGAGTTGCGGTGCAGAACACCCATGCCGCCGGCGCGTGCCATCGCAATTGCCATGCGCGACTCGGTGACGGTGTCCATCGCAGAACTGACCAACGGAATCCGCAGACGGATGTCGCGGGTCAGTTGACTGGACGTGTCGACCTGGCTCGGGATGACGTCGGACGCAGCAGGCAACAGCAGCACGTCGTCGTAAGTCAGTCCCAGCATCGCGACCTTGTTGGGGTCGTCTCCTCCGGTGTGTACATGTCCTGCAGAACTACTCATGCGGTCAGGACCCTCCATGGACCTAGATTCGCCCAGGGCGACCGCTGTAGCAGCCGCCTCGAAACGGATTACGAAAGCTGGATATCGGATAGAAGGCGCCTGCACGGAAAGAAATTCCTGGCACCTTTTCCCGGCGTTGCACACCATGGTATCGGCTCACTCAAAGGTCCGAACCATCCCACCCACGCTGCGGGTACGCGTAACAAGTGGCGCTGACCCCCCTGACCTGCGTACCGTGGTGCTGTGCGTGATCAACTGCCCCCCGGTCTGCCGCCAGATCCCTTCGCCGGCGACCCAGCTGACCCCTCCGCGGCTCTCGATGCCATCGAGCCGGGCCAACCACTCGACCCCCACGAACGCCAAGCGGTCGAGGAGGATCTCGCTGACCTCGCCGTCTACGAGGCGCTCCTCGCCCACCGCGGCATCCGCGGTCTCGTAGTGTGCTGCGAGGACTGCCAACAAGATCACTACCACGACTGGGACATGCTGCGCGCAAACCTGCTACAGCTCCTCGTGGACGGAACCGTCCGCCCCCACGAGCCTGCCTACGACCCGATGCCTGAGGCATATGTCACGTGGGACTACTGCCGTGGATACGCCGACGCGTCGATGAACGAGGCGATGCACGGCGACGGTTTCGACAGCTGAGCGAAACCCCACCAGGTTCATACGAAAGTGGCCGACAAGCAATTGCTTGTCGGCCACTTTCGTATGAACCTGGACCGCAACGATGCGATCAGAGCGGGAACCTCAGGGTGGGGGTGAAGAAGAATCACCCGACGGCGACGAGGCCGGGGCCAGTGACGTCGTTGTCGTGGTGGTCGTCGTGGTCGTGGTAGTCGTCGTGGGCGACGATGACGGTGTAGACGACGCCGCGCTTGGACCAGGCGCTTGCATGATTCCAGGGTCGGGCGTTGTCGTTGTGGTCACGCCGCCAGACAACTGAGGGTTGGCCGGATTGACTGAAGTCCCCGGAATCGCCGTGGGAGAGGTGGCAAGCGAGGATTGCTGATCGGACGTCAACGGCGGTACTGCGGGTGACGTGGTCTCCTGGACCTGCGTCATCAACTTGCCCCAACGCTCGACGAGATCCGTCTTGTCCTGCGAGTCCTTGACCGCATCGGCACGGTGAGCTGCGTTGTCCAGCACCATCTTTGCCGCGGGAATGTCCCCGGCGGCCAACAGACGCTCGGCCTTTTCCAGCTCGGATGTCGTGTCGATCTTCGCGACCGTCGAGTTGGCCTCGTCGGCGAAGACGACCTGCTTGACGCCCCAGAGGGCATCGCCGGGCTGGGCGTCGTACGCCATCGCTGTGGCGCCACCGAAGACCACTGCTGCAACAGCTGCTGCGGCGGCGATCGGGCGGACCACACGCAATCGGGAACGGGAACGTGAACGCTGACGATCGGAGAAGCCGGACGGCGTCGCTGTGATTGCAGCGATGACATCGTCCAACAACGGACCCTCGGGCATCGGAGTCGCAACGACATCGTCACGCCATTGCGAGAGAATCAACGCAAGTTCGTACTGTTCGGTGCTATCGGTTGCTACCGGCCCGCCACTCGAAATGGACTCGATCAGCGCATCGTCACGCCGAACCGCAGCCAAGTCCACTGGCGTACCGTCGTCGGCGAGATCACCGAGATTCGAAGCGTCACGCCCCTCGTCTC
This sequence comes from Rhodococcus sp. 5A-K4, assembly GCF_046097995.1. NCBI lineage: Bacteria > Bacillati > Actinomycetota > Actinomycetes > Mycobacteriales > Nocardiaceae > Rhodococcus > Rhodococcus sp. 5A-K4. The sequence goes on along the minus strand of NZ_JBJURM010000012.1, from coordinate 73,126 downwards.
TAGCCAAAGCTCTCACCTGCTTTCGTTACTTCTTTTTTCAGTTTCGCGATCGCCCTGTGCTGAGCGACTCGTACAGCTCCGGCGGTACTACCGACGGCGACGGCCGTTTCCTCGGCCGACATCCCGACCACCAGGCGAAGTATCAAGATTTCTCGATGCTTCTCCGGAAGTGTGCCGAGAAGTTCATGCATCTGTCTGCTGGACTCCGAATCGAGTGCTCGCTGTTCGGGACCATCATCCAGTGCTATTACATCCGGTACTTCGGAAACGGGCTCCGACTTGTTACGGGCGGAACTTCTATGTGCGTCCGCAACCTTGTGCGCGGCAATTCCGTACACAAAGGCCATGAACGGGCGTCCCTGGTCTTGATAACGCGGCAGCGCGGTCATCACGGCCAGACACACTTCCTGCGCGACGTCGTCAGCGGACAGGTGTCCCCGCTCGGCCGCACCCACTCGACCGCGGCAGTAGCGCACCACCATCGGTCGGATGTTCTCCAGAACCAAAGCTAGAGCTGTACGGTCGCCCTGCGCAGCAGCGGCGACCGCGGTGTCCAACTCATCGCTCGTATTTGTCATCGTCAGCGAAAATCCTGGCGTTACAGTGGCACCTCCCGAGCGGGTGTGCTCCCGCTCTCAGCGGAACCCTCTAAGAGTAACCATCCGGACCGGCTGGTCTCCGCATGCCCGCCCAGCAGTCGCGATATCGAAACAGCCCTGTGGGAATCGTTCGCGAGAGACTTCGGGTGGATCGATTACGACAAAGGTAGGAGTGATCCACCGCGCATCGCAATCAGATCGCCGATCTCACGGGCACTCGGCGAGGTCCTCCCGCCGCTCACGCCCTCGATCAGCAGCGACGACGCCCAGGCCAGGGGCAGCAGGCCGTATTGCTGACACCGCGCCAGCACTTCCGCTGCCGACTCCACCGCCGAGCTCGGGTCTGTTCCGGTCAGCGCGGCGCTGCGCAGTAGATCCGACTTCACGCGGTGCCGGACGGACTCCGATTTCCCCGACAATTCGACGGCGCGTTCTGCGTGTCTGCGGGCGCGCGCGAAGTCACCTCCTGCCAGAGCCAGTTCCGCCGAGACCCATTCGATCCGAATTTCCTGCCGCCACAGCCCGCCCTCGCCGCCCAGACGGGTCCGACATTCCGCCAGCAGGCGCCAGCCGAGCGGAAGCCGGCCACAGCCGAGGGCGTCCGCGGCCAGACCGGTCAGAGCGTCACAGGCAGCCTCTGGATCGACTGGCAGACCGCCGACGATCGCCAGTGCGCGCCCGTCCCACGTCGACGCGAGTGCATGACGTCCACTCTGGCGAAGAAACGACGCCCTCGTACTGGCAGACAGGGAGGCAAGAACTCGATCCGCGTGCGTCGAGGACCCCGTCGTGAGCCGATCGAGGACATCCAATGCTGCCCGCGCCCTGGCGTAGTGCCCCTGACCACCCAGAATTACTGCCGTTGTCCACCAATCCCGGGTAGAGCACGGCGCCGGGAGACGGTCAAGGTCCGGATCCGCACCGAATGCAGCGGATTCGAGAGTCCCGGGAAGGCCAGGTGACTCAGTGAACGAAGGCGATTCAGGGGGCTCAGGTGTCGACACAGGTAGATCATCGCAGCAGCGCCAACAGACAAGCGCCTGACCGATGCCGTTTGCCGCACGGGAAGACGAAAAGGCAAGTTTGTCGGAGTTAATCAGATATTCAACTGAGATTTGCCGAATGTACTCGTAATGATATTTAACGGGCATATATCCGTGACGTTAACTGCGCATTACTTATTGGACAAATGTCCTAGTTGAAACTTGGGCACTAAGTCCCGAAATGGAGTACGACCCTGCCCGCGCAATATCGGACAAATGACGCAAACCGAGCCGAACGACTGAGTGTTTTCGCCGGGCGATCAGCACCAAACATATCCCTGATCTGTGGGTTTCGCATCTCGAGCAGCCAGGCTTGCCTGCCACCACCTCGATCGACCCGATTTCAACATCGGCGCAGCACAACGCATGAGAGACCCGAAATGTAAATATATACTTCGTTAACTCTCGCATTTCGATATATGCCGATCGCCACTGAACGAGCCTATTGACGCGATTTACTCAGCACCCTTACGGTTAGCAAGCGTGAACGATTCAGAAGGCCCGGATAACCTCCGGGCAACTTGGTCCGCTCGTTGATCAACGCGAGCTTGCAGTAAGGAGTCAACATGCCTGCACCGAATCACCTTCCAGGCCCCAACGCAGACATCTGGGACTGGCAGATGCACGGTCTGTGCCGCGGAGTCGACTCCTCCATGTTCTTCCATCCCGATGGCGAACGCGGTAGAGCACGTGCCCAGCGCGAAACCCGCGCAAAAGAGATGTGCCGTCAGTGCCCGGTACTGATGCAGTGCCGCAGCCACGCGCTGACCGTCGCCGAGCCGTACGGCATCTGGGGAGGAATGTCGGAAACCGAACGTGAACTACATGCGCGCCACCGTCGCACCACCCGCATAGCTTCCTGATACACGTAGGTCGAGTGCACAAGGCCCCCGAGAGTTTTCGGGGGCTTTTGCTTGTGTACACCAGCTCCTGAAAAGAATTTCCGACTCCGACCCATCCTGTCGACAACCGACTCCGAATGCCTTCTGACAGTGCACCTCAGCACATCCCTTCAGGAAGGCAGACCCATGAACACCTCTACTCGAGTTCTGGCAGTCACCGCAGCAGCCTCTTTCGCCGTCTTCGGCGTCGTCGGTTGCTCCTCCGACGACAACGATTCGTCGACCGACACGTCCAGCGCCGCCATGACGTCTTCTGCCATGGGATCGAGCATGTCTCCCAGCAGCGCGATGGCGGAGCCTGCTTCTGATCTGGTCGGTGCCGGTTGTGCCGACTATGCAGCCGCAGTGCCGAGCGGCGCCGGATCGGTCAGCGGAATGGCCCAGGATCCGGTTGCCACAGCGGCATCCAACAATCCGTTGCTCACCACCTTGACCGCGGCAGTCTCCGGACAGCTCAACCCGGACGTCAACCTAGTCGACACTCTCAACGGCGGCGAGTTCACCGTCTTCGCACCGATCGACTCGGCATTCGCCAAGATCGACCCCGCGACGATCGACAGCCTCAAGACGGACAGCGCCACGCTGACCAAGATCCTCACCTACCACGTGGTTCCCGGCCAGATCGCTCCTGACGCGATCGACGGAACGCACCCCACCGCCGAGGGCGGAACGGTCACCGTCACCGGATCCGGTGACAACATCAAGGTCAACGACGCAACTGTCGTCTGCGGTGGGGTCAAGACCGCAAACGCCACCGTCTACCTCATCGATTCGGTGCTGATGCCGCAGTAGTCCCCACCTGCTGTGCGCCTTTATTAACCCCCCGCGGTTAATAAAGGCGCACGGCGGCCAACGGCGGGCCGAGAGAAAAGAACCGGACATGCACGCTACGGTTGTACGCGATGAAGCGAGACAACTCTTCGTGAGCGAGCCAGACCATGCGTCGGATGCGGCCGACGCATGCCCGACGGACAATTCTGCGGCCCGCACCGCGCGAATCGTGGAATCACGCGAGCTGGCAGTGATCCTCGCGAACGTGGCCGGTGGCGACCAGAGCGCCTTTGCCGAGTTCTACGACCGAACCAGCTCCCGTGTCTACGGCATGGTTCTCCGTGTACTCCGTGATCCAGGCTTCTCCGAGGAAGCGGTCCAAGAGGTCTACCTCCAAGCCTGGAAATCGGCCGACAGCTTCGATCCTGCCAAGGGGTCCGCACTCTCCTGGCTTCTGACGCTTGCCCACCGCCGCGCGGTGGATCGCGTGCGCTCCGAACAGTCGAGTTCGGATCGACAGGCTCTCTACGACACCACCAATGCCACTCCCGAGTTCGACGTCGTCAGCGACGAAGTGACACGAAGAGACGAGCATCGTGCTGTCACCGACTGTCTCGAAACGCTGACGGACACTCAGCGCCAATCGGTGACTCTCGCCTATTACGGCGGCCGAACGTACCGCGAGGTGGCCGAAGATCTCGGCGTGGCGATTCCCACGATCAAGTCGCGAATTCGCGACGGACTACTGCGCCTACGTGGATGTTTGGGGGTGATGTGAGATGGACGAAGAGCTGATCGACTACGCGTACGCCTACGCGATCGATGCGTTGGACCTCGACGAGCGCCGTGAGGTCGACAGACGACTTGCCGCTTCGGACTCCGCGACCCGCGCCGAATTCGACGCCCAGGTCCGACTCACCTCCGAAACCATGGCCGCGATGACCGTCGTCGACGCCGTCGAGCCCCCGCCGTCACTGCGCAGCAGCGTCCTCGCCTCGATCGCAGAACAGACCGCGGCTCCCAACGCCCCGGTTTCGCTGGCCGAGCGTCGTAACCGTCGACGCCCGTGGACCATGGCTCTTGCGGCGGCCGCCGCAGTCGCAATCCTGGTCGGCGGCATCGGAATCGGACGCACGCTGTCCGACAACACGCCGCCGCAGAACCCCGCATCCGAAATCATGGCAGCACCCGACGTTCATGCCACGACGCGTGACATTCCGGGCGGCGGTAGTGCCACGACGCTGTTCTCGCCCTCCGAAGACGCCGCAGTCCTCGTGATGAACGATGTGACTCCCCCGAGTCCGGATACCGTCTACCAGATGTGGCTGGTGCCGGGCGACACCGACGACACCACGATGATCCCGATGGGGACGATGGCTCCGAGCGACGTCAAACCCACTACCCAGGTGGTGCTCGACGGCATCGGCCCGAACACGAAGTTGGCGTTCACGGTCGAACCGCCCGGCGGATCGCAGCAGCCCACCAGCGAGCCGTTCGCAACGATCCCGCTCATCTGATCGCCAGACGAAAGAAGAGATCCCCCACCGGAATCCGGTGGGGGATCTCTTCTTTGTCGAAACTACGAGCAGCGAGCTAGTGGCTGTGACCGTGTCCGGTGTCGGCAACTGCCTCGGTCGGCTTCTCGACGACAGCGCTCTCGGTCGTGAGGATCATGCGCGCGACGGAAGCGGCGTTGACCACTGCCGAGCGAGTGACCTTGACCGGGTCGACGACGCCGTCGGCAAGCAGGTTGCCGTAGGTGAGGGTGGCAGCGTTGAAGCCTTCGCCCTTGGTCATCTCGGCGACCTTGCTGACAACGACGGATCCGTCGATGCCTGCGTTGCTGGAGATCCAGAACAACGGAGCGTTGAGGGCTTCACGGACCACGGCAACGCCGGTGGCCTCGTCACCCGACAGGCCGAGGTTCCCGATCAGAGCCGTACCGGCCTGAACGAGAGCCGATCCGCCACCGGGGACGATGCCCTCGGCAACTGCTGCCTTGGCCGCGTTGACCGCATCCTCGACGCGGAACTTGCGTTCCTTGAGATCGGTTTCGGTGGCTGCGCCGACCTTGATGACGGCCACGCCGCCGGACAGCTTCGCCAGACGCTCTTCGAGCTTCTCGCGGTCCCAATCCGAATCGGTGTTCTCGATCTCGCGACGCAACTGCGCGACGCGGGTCGCGATGTCGTCAGCGGTGCCGGCACCGTCGACGATGACCGTCTCGTCCTTGGTGACGACAACGCGGCGAGCGCTGCCGAGCAGGTCGAGGCCGGCTTCCTTCAGGGAGAGGCCGACGTCGGTGTTGATGACGGTGCCTGCCGTGACGACTGCGAGGTCGTCGAGGAATGCCTTGCGACGATCACCGAAGAACGGCGCCTTGACGGCGACGGCCTTGATGGTCTTGCGGATGGAGTTGACCACCAGGGTGGAGAGAACTTCACCCTCGACGTCCTCGGCGATGATCAAGAGCGGCTTGCCGGATTCGGCAACCTTCTCGAGCAGCGGCAGGAAGTCGGGAAGTGAGCTGATCTTCTCGCGGAAGAGCAGGATCAACGCATCTTCGTAGACGGCCTTCTGCGCATCGATGTCGGTGACGAAGTAGGGCGAGAGGTAGCCCTTGTCGAACTGAACGCCTTCGGTGACAACGAGTTCGGTTGCAACGGTGGAGGATTCCTCGACCGTCACGACGCCGTCGGTTCCGACACGGGTGAGTGCCTCGCCGACGAGCTTGCCGATCTCTTCGTCACGCGAGGAGACGGTGGCGACCTGGGCGATCGACTTCTCGCCCTCGACCGGGGTGGCCGCGGCGAGCAGTTCCTCGACGACCTTGTCGGCTGCGGCGTTGATGCCGACGCCGAGCGCCATCGGGTTCGCGCCCGCTGCGATGTTCTTGAGTCCGCCGCGGACGATGGCCTGGGCCAGAACGGTCGCGGTCGTGGTGCCGTCGCCGGCAACATCGTTGGTCTTGGTGGCGACGCTCTTGACGAGCTGTGCGCCGAGGTTCTCGAAGGGATCTTCGAGTTCGATCTCACGGGCGATGCTCACACCGTCGTTGGTGACGGTGGGGCCGCCGAATGCCTTGGCGAGCACGACGTGGCGTCCACGCGGGCCCAAGGTCACCTTGACGGCGTCGGCAAGCTTGTCGACTCCGGCTTCGAGAGCGCGGCGTGCGGTCTCGTTGAACGCAATTTGCTTGGACATCTGTTCTGTCAGCTCCTGAATCTTCGGGGCGTGAACGCATTCCGCCCCGGGATCCTGTGTGGACTCCGGGGCGGATCACGTGTGTCTTACTTGGAGACGACAGCCAGCACGTCGCGTGCCGACAGGATCAGGTATTCCTGGCCGGCGTACTTGATCTCGGTTCCGCCGTACTTGGAGTAGATGACCGTGTCACCCTCCTTGACGTCGACCGGGATGCGGTTGCCCTGCTCGTTGACGCGGCCTTCGCCGACTGCAACGACGGTGCCCTCCTGGGGCTTTTCCTTGGCTGTGTCAGGAATGACCAGGCCGGAAGCCGTCGTCGTTTCAGCCTCGTTGGCCTGGACGAGGATCTTGTCCTCGAGCGGCTTGATGTTGACGCTCGCCACGATGAGCCCTCCACTTTGGGGTATGTGCGTCCGAGGCGATCCTCGGACAGCTGTTTGGGTATGCCGTTTACGGCGCGTCACTGCAGTCCCGTCGTCGCGGGTGCCGGAACTCGATCAGCGCCAATTGGCACTCTATACGTGAGAGTGCCAACCCTCAAGGACTGGGCGCATTTTTCTCTTCGTCCAGAGCGAAACAGGACAGCCGTCCACCACGTTCACCTATTGTTCACTTCGTGACGAACATCAATCGCCGTAGTTTTCTGACCTTCGCCGGACTCGGCGCCGTCGGCGCGGTCAGCCTTGGCAAGCCGTGGGGCCTGCAATACGCAGGCGCGTCGACCATTCCGACGTCAGGTCCCGGCACCACTCTCGAGTCCGTGTCCACGCCCGTCAGCAGCAGCGGCTACACCAGGCTCACTGCCGGTCCCGGTTGGGCGAACATCGTGCGCAGCGAGTTGGCCGAGCCGAAGTCAGGACGCGAGGACCGACGCACCGCGCTCGCCTCACTCGTGCAGTTGACCGACGTCCACATCGTCGACGCCCAGTCCCCCATGCGCTTCGAATACGTCCATCAGATCACCGGCTCGGCGTTCCGCCCCCAGGAGACCTTGACGGCGCACGGGCTGATTTCGCTTGTCCGACGCGTCAATTCGATCGGGAGCGGCCCGCACACCTCGCGCCCCTTCGATGCCGTGGTCACCACCGGCGACAACACGGACAACAAGGAATTCGCCGAACTCGACTGGTTCCTCACCTCACTCAACGGCGGAACCGTCGTCGCCAACACCGGCGCCAAGGACCGCTACGAGGGTGTGCAGAACTCGGGTGCCGATCTGTACTGGAACCCTGAATCGCCGATGCTCGACATGTACAAGAAGGCCGGCTTCCCGGAGATTCCGGACTTCTTCGGGGCCGCGTTCACTCCCGTGTCGAGCCCCGGCCTGAACACCCCTTGGTACTGCGTGTTCGGCAACCACGACGATTCGGTGTCCGGCACGGTGCCCAGCGGCATCCCACCGCTCGAAGCGATGTACACGGGATCTCTCAAATTCGAGGTGCCCGGTTCACCGGAGCAGGCCAAGCAGATCGACATCGCCACCAAGTTCGATCCCAGTGCGATTCCCGGAATCCTGTCCGCCTTCACGACGCCGCCGCGCCAGGTCACCCCCGACCCGTCGCGCGCACCGTTCACACCCCGGCAGTTCATCGCCGCACACCTTGATCCCGCGCACACCGGCCCCGGCCCTGTCGGGCACGGTTTCGCCCCCGACGCCGGCGAAACCGGTATCGGCTACTACTCGTTCCAGATCGCACCGGGCGTCGTCGGCATCAGCATGGACTCCACCAACCGCGCAGGCCTTGTCGACGGTTCGCTGGGCGCCGCTCAGTTCCAGTGGATCGAGAACACCCTGCGCGCCGGCAGCAGCACCTACTACGACGCCGCGGGCTCTCGCGTCACCGAGTCGCGCAGTGACACCTATTTCGTGCTGTTCAGTCACCACACGAGCGACACGATGGACAATCTCATTCCCGACCCCGAGAACGTCCTCGAGCCGCGCCTGCGCGGTTCACAGCTTCTGGACTTGCTGCATCGTTTCCCGAACGTACTTGCCTGGGTGAACGGACACACCCACGAGAACAAGATCACCCCGTGGCCCGGCGCGACCCCCGAGCAGGGCTTCTGGGAGATCAACACCGCCTCTCACATCGACTACCCACAGCTCGGGCGCATCATCGAGATCGCGGACAATCACGACGGAACGGTGTCGTTGCTTGCGACGCTCTTCGAAGCGGAAAGTCCCAATTCAGTCGAGTACAGCGACAAGTCGGCAGCCGGGCTCGCCTCGCTGTACCGCGAACTGTCGTTCAACGACATCCACCGCGACCCGAAGTTGACGGGTACCGGCGTCGACCAGAACGTCGAATTGTTGGTCCACACCGGACGATGACTCCGATTGCCGCAGTGTCCTAGGTGATTTCAGGTCCGCTCGAAGGCGAGCGGTGCGCTTTCGCCCACGACACTGCGGCAACCACGAATCGAACGCCGAATCCGATCAACACCAGATTGCAGACGATCTGAAGGCTCACGAGTCCCCTGGCAAGGTCCGTCTGTGCAGCGATGTCGCCGAAGCCGACGGTCGAGAACACCGACAGCGAAAAGTACAGGGCCGCCATACGCGACAGCGGTTCGGTGAAACTGCCGGCACTCGCATGCTCGACCGAAAAATAAGTGATGGACACCAACAGCAAGTAGGTCGGCATCACGACCGCCACTGCTTCGACCGCCTGCAGAGAAGGCACATCGGAACGCAGAATTCGACGCACCTGCCAGGTCGTCACGGCAAGCACCGCTGCCCCTCCACCGATCAAGAGGAAAATCGCACCCACTGTGTGGACATCGATCCACGGCAGGAAGAAGTACGCACATCCGAAGGCGATCATCGTCAGCGTGGGTCGAAGCACCGCACCCCGGATCAGCGCGCGTCGTCGATCCCGGTCGATGTGGGGAGAATCGCCTTTTTTCCGCATGAATCAATGATCGACAATTTCGCAGGTAAAACCACCCTTTCGGTCCGAAAAGGGTGTCATGGAGACAAAAAGCACTGAGCAATCCTCACGAACCTTCTGTAACGTTCATATAACGGCGGTCGATTGAACATTGACCGGTATTGACTGTGAGGAGGTGCGCGATGAGTTGTTCACTGGGAATTTCTACTGGATCTTCCGGTGTCTATTCAGCACTCGTCGACACCGATACCAGCACAAACGCGCCAGGAGCGGTACCTGCCGAGACTCGCTTCGTCTCGGCGGATCAGGCCAATTCCAACGTCGGTGACCTCGTCCGGGCGTCCATCAAGCTGATGACGACGCAGGTAACGGACGGATCTGAAGCGCCGCGCTCGATCGGTGTCAGCTATCGCACGGACGACCAGCTCGCGAGCATCAGGTCATCTCTCTCGCGCTCGCCGAAGCAGGTCCGTGCCATCCCCGAACCTGCCGCAGTACACGCGTATCTCGCCGAGACCGGGAAAACCGAGCGGTACGACACGACAGCTCAGGTGGACGTCGGCGATCAGGGTCTGACGGTGTCCGTCGTCGACCACACCGGTGAGGTTCTGCATTCCGACCGTATCGACGCCCTCGCAGGGGCCGGAATCGACCGGGCATTGGTCGACTTCGTGACGGAGAAGGCGCCAGGGCACCTGCGCCGGTACACCGACGCGGAGCTTCTTGCTGCCCGGTGCCACGTCGCGAAAGAGCAACTGTCCACCGCCGCCAAGGTGACCATCGACCTTCCCGTCGACGCAATGGCGATCACGCGCGACGAGTTCGAAGCCATCATCGCCCCGGATATCGAGCGCGCCGTCACCTTCATCCGTGAAGTCGTGAACGGCTCACCGCGGCCGGTCGGTGCCGTTGTGCTCATCGGCGGTGGCGCACACATTCCGGCCGTGCGGTCCGCCGTCGCCGCTGCCGTCGACCTCCCCTTGGTCGAGATCGTCGAGCCCGAGACTGCGGCAACCAAAGGTGCTGCACTCCTGGCAGATTCGATCACCGCAATTCGTTTCCCCTTGCTGGGCTCCGGAAGTGACCAGCGCTCGGGATCCACCGCCAAGGTCTCGGGAGCTTTGATCGGTGCGCTCGTGGTCGGCGGACTGGTACTCGGCTACGGCGCAAAGGAATTGGTGCCGACCGACGACACCGCGGTCTCTCCTGTCGGAACCGGTTCGACCACGACGACGGTGAGCCCCGAAGCGACGCCGAGCACCGGATCGACGATCATCCCCTCGCATGATCCTCTGCCTTCGGTAGTGGGCAGCACGTTCCCGCAGTACGGCTATCCCACAACGCCGTTCGACTCACAGCCGTTCGACACTCACTCGTACACAACGCATCAGTACACGCTTCCGCCGGCGCCGATACCGGACACGTCGACGACAACCACACCGCCGACGACGACAACGACCACCCCGAATTGGCCGACCATCCCCGGAATCACGCTGCCCGATCCACCGGCGTGGTGGCCGACGCTTCCGGACACCGAGGCGACTCCCCCTGTCGATCCGACCGAGGCAAACCCCGGCGGCGGTCTCGGCCCGGGTGAGAGCGGCGGCGAAAACCCGACGACGCCGGAAAATCCTGGATCCGGTTCCACCGAAACCGAACTCACCACCCCCGGTGGTGATCCGACGACAAAACCCGGTGAACCGAATACCTCGACGCCCGAAACCGGCCCCGCGACCACACCGGATCGGGAACCGGTCCCAGCCGGTTGATTCTCAGTGCATCAACTGGCTGACCGAGACCGACAGCCCCGGGTCCGTGGCAACACTCAATTCCGAAGGGCCCGCACCGTTTCCGATCAGGTGGGCAGCCAACGAAGCGATCATCACGCCGTTGTCCGTGCACAGTCGAGGTTTCGGAATGCGCAACGTGATGCCGGCTTCGGCGCAGCGCTGCTCGGCGAGTGAACGGATACGTGAATTGGCCGTGGCGCCGCCGCCGAGAACCAACGTGTCGACCCCGACGTCCTTGGCTGCACGCACTGCCTTCATCGTCAGGACGTCGGCAACCGCTTCCTGGAACGAGGCAGCGATGTCCGGGATCGAAAAGGCCTCGCCTGCGCGCTCTTTCGATTCGACATAGCGGGCGACGGACGTCTTGAGTCCCGAGAACGAGAAGTCGTGCCGCGAATCGCGCGGGCCGGTCATGCCGCGGGGGAAGGCGATTGCGTTCCGATCTCCCTCTTGCGCAGCAGCATCGAGTGCCGGTCCGCCGGGAAAGCCGAGCCCGAGCAGTCTGGCCACCTTGTCGAAGGCCTCACCGGCGGCGTCGTCGACAGTCGTGCCCAGTTCGACAATGGGCTTGCCCAGATCTTCGACGTGAAGCAGGTGCGTGTGACCACCGGAGACCAGCAATGCGACGCACGAGGGCAACGGACCGTGCTCGAGAGTGTCAACCGAGACGTGACCGCCGAGATGATTGACCGCATAGAACGGTATGTTCCAGGCTGCGGCATAGGCTTTCGCGGCGGCGACACCGACCAGTAGCGCACCGGCCAGGCCGGGTCCGATGGTGACGGCAAGTGCGTCGGGCTTCTCGATACCGGCGGCAGCAAGGGCACGGCGCATCGTCGGCACTATCGCCTCGAGGTGAGCCCGCGAGGCTACTTCGGGAACCACTCCCCCGTACCTGGCGTGCTGATCCACGCTCGATGCCACCTCGTCGGCCAACAGGTCGCAGGTTCCGTCACCGTTCCAGCGAACGATACCGACACCTGTTTCGTCGCAAGAGCTTTCGACACCCATGACGATCATGCTTGCTGCTCCTCAATTTCGCGGACACCGAGCACGGCGGGCCGTCTCATCGTGTACGCATCTGCCCCACTGGGCTGGTAGTACTTCTTTCGTGTTCCGACGATCTCGAATCCTTCGCGCCGGTACAGCGCGATGGCAGGGTCGTTGTCGGTGCGCACTTCCAGGAACACCGGACACTGCCGTGAATCCGCCAGGGTCAGAAGCGCATCGAGCAACGCGCCGCCGATTCCCAGTCGCTGAGCCGAGGGATCGGTACCGATGGTGTGAACCTCGGCCTCCATGTTCGGCGACGCGCCCAACAACGCGACTCCGGCGTAGCCGAGGACGTGACCGTCGGGTTCCCTGGCAACGAAGTAATGATTATGTGCGCCCGCAAGTTCCGAGACAAACGCTTGCGCGCTCCAGGGTCCGTCGCCCGCGAACAACGCGCGCTCCAACTCCCCGCACCGTTCGGCGTCATCGACGTTCATCGGCTCGATGCTGTACTTCATCTGCTCGGTCTCACTTGCCACGTTCTGCGAGGGTCTTCGCATCCGGGCGTCGGAGGTACAGCGGCTCGAGCGGGGCCGGAACCGATCCGGCCACAATCTCGCGAGCAGCGACTGTGACCAAGCCGGCCGGTGAGGGTGTCTCCGCCGGGTCGACGGGCAGATCGAAGAAGTCCACGTGCGAAGCAGATCCGGCAATCAGCGTCGAAGGCGAAGGATCGACGTCGCCGGCGGAATTCACAGCCGGTCCTTCGACGCGCACTCCGCCGTCGTAGCGCGCCCAGTAGATCTCGCGACGCCTCGCGTCAGTCACGACGAGCAGGCTCTGTGTGGTCGGTACCGCAGCCGCGATGGCGTCGAGGCTGCACACGCCGTACACGGGAACACCGAGTGCATCACCGAAAGCAGCGCCTGTCGCCATGCCGACACGCAGTCCGGTGTACGGCCCCGGCCCGACACCCACGACGACGGCGTTCAACTCTGCCGGCATGAGCCCGGCCTCGGCGAGGCATTCGAGGACGTGAGGGGTCAAGACCTCGGCGTGCGCACGAGGATTGACCGTGACACGCACGGCAAGCGTCTCCACTGTGCCCGGTGACTCGGTGTCCGGTGACGGAGCAGACAGGGAGACGACACCGGCAGTGACTGCCGGAGTGGAGGTGTCAATTGCGAGAACAAGCACGATTTCTCAGGGTACCCGCACGTGAAGAACTACTTCCGGCCCGGGAGGGTCACTACGTCCGTAACACCAAACGCCGTTTCACGACGTCTGCGACACCAAACGCCGTTTCACGACGTCCAGGACCAACTCGCAGTCCGCACATCCGATTCAGGTTCCCGATGAAGCTGCACTCGCAAGTGTCGTTCGACGAGCCTTTCCACGACGTCACCACCCCATTCGACCACCACCACTGCATCGGTGAGATCGGTGTCGAGGTCGAGGGCATCGAGTTCGTCGAGCGCATGCGGTCCGCTGTCTCCCAGCCGGTATGCGTCGACGTGGATCATGCCGACGGGAACTCCGCCGCCGGGGCGGGTGCCCGGACGATGCTCACGAGCGATGACAAACGTCGGGGACGTCACCCGGCCCTGCACTCCGAGCCCGGCGCCGATTCCGCGCGTCAACGCGGTCTTGCCCGCCCCGAGTGGCCCGTCCAGCACCACCAGGTCGCCGGCAACAAGTCCCGCCGCCAACCGTCGGCCGAAAGCCTCGGTATCCTCTGCCGTTTCCAACGTGATCTGTCCGGATTCGGGAAGTCCCGTGGCGTTCTCAGCCGACATCGGACCGCTCTTCTACCTGTGCACGCTGCACCAGCTTGTCGATTGCGTCCGTCACGATCGCCGGGAACTCGAGCTGCACCAGATGGCCGGCCCCGTGAACTCTCACGAGTTCAGACTCGGGGAGATCGGCAGCGAGACGCTTGGAGCTGATGAACGGAATCATCATGTCTTGATCGCCGCAGATCACGACTGCCGGTGTGTGCGCGAGCACCTCGAGGGACGCGGACTCGTCGTGCAGTTCCAACGTCCGCAAGAAATTGACGATGGTCACGACCGAGGTCCGGTCGAGCATGCCGTCCGACAGCTCATGCAGTCGTGGGCTGACATCGGTGCCGTACGACGCTGCACGCAGGATCGGCGTGATCAGTACTCGCGCAGCGCCCCGGGCGTGCTGAACCACTCCTGGCGAGGTGCGCACTGCCAACCGGAACCCGTCGATGATCGGATTCTGCAGATTGCGGGTCAGACCGGTCTCGGCCAGCCCTGCCGCCGTCGTCGCGACCAGCCCGACGCCGATGACTCGGCCCTCGAACCATTCGGGTCGCTGACCGGCAAGCGCGAGCACCGTCATGCCGCCCATCGAGTGGCCGACGAGAACTATCGGTCCCTTGGGCACTTTGGCCTCGACGACAGTCGCGAGGTCGCGGCCCAGCTGCGAGACCGTGCAACTCTTCGAACGCGGCATACCTGAATCTCCGTGTCCGCGCTGGTCGTAGAACACCATGCGAACCTTGTTGCCCCATCGCTCTTCGAGCTGGCGGCGCTGGAAATGCCAGGACAGCGCACTCAGGCAGTACCCGTGCACGAAAACGACTGTCAGCGGAGCGTCATCCGGTCCCACTTCGCGAACTGCCAGCTCGACGCCGTCCTCGGTGCGCACCGTGCTCTTGCGGTCGCGCGTCATGAGGTCGAAGTCCTCGTCCGCGTAGATTTCCCGGCCCGGACGCGTCGCGGTCTTGAATGCATTCACGCCGGCCATCGAGCCGAGCGCCACAGCACTGAGCAGGCCACCGAGAATGCTCATCTTTCCTGCAGTCTTCATGACGTCTCTCCCCCGATGTACGTACGCACAGTGCGTCCACGTATTCCGGTCACGACCTCGTAGTGAATGGTGTCGAGTACGTCGGCCCAGGCCTGCGCGTTGGGTTCGCCGTGATCGCCGTTGCCGAAGAAGATCGCGGTGTCGCCTTCGCGAACTCCGTCGCCGTCCGGCCCCAGGTCCACCAACACCTGGTCCATGCAGATCCGCCCGACGGCCTGGCGACGCTTGCCGCCCAACTGCACTTCGAACTTGCCGCTCAGTGAACGAGTCAGACCGTCGGCGTAGCCGACGGGAAGCAGCGCAAGAGTGGTGTCGTGCGGTGCGACCCACTGATGCCCGTAGGAGACGCCCTCTCCGGCGGCCACCTTCTTCACCAGAATCACCTTCGCTCGCAGCGTCATCGCCGGTCGTAAACCGAAATCTCCGAGTTCGGGCACCGGAGACAATCCATATATCGCGATTCCGGGTCGAACCATGTCAAATTGCAGGTCAGGACGGGTGACTGTAGCGGCGGAGTTGGAAAGATGAACAACTTCGGGTTCGAATCCGCGAGCGCGGACGTCGGCAACCGCTTCGATCAAACGCTGCTTCTGCATGTCGATGACGTCATGATGCGGTTCGTCCGAGTGCGCAAGATGGGAAAACACTCCGCGCAGCCTGATCGTGCCCTCGTCCCGGGCAGTAGCGAGGTCGTCGAGCATCTGCGGCCACTCGGTTCTCGAGACGCCGTTGCGATTGAGACCGGTGTCCACCTTGAGCGTCACGGTCGCCTGTTGTCCCAGAACCCGTGCCGCGTCGACGACAGCAGCCAGGTGCCGCGGCGAGGACACGCCGATCTCGACGTCGGACCGGATCGCCGAGGAGAAATCGGCGTCGAGGCCGTGCAGCCAGGCCAGGACGGGAGCGGTGATGCCTGCCTCGCGAAGGACCAGTGCCTCCGCGATGGTGGTGACGCCGAGTTCCCGGGCTCCGGCCGACAGTGCCGTCCGCGCAACCGCAACTGCGCCGTGGTTGTATCCGTCCGCCTTGATGACCGCCATCAACGCTGCATCACCGGCAAATTCACGCAGGACACGCACGTTGTGCGCGATCGCGTCCAGATCGACGACTGCCTCCGTCTGCGGCCCTACTGCGTCGTCGAGTCGGCTCGCCTTCCCCTCCGCAGGCTCCTTCGGTGCTCTTCCCTGGGCAAGCGTCATGGCGACAATCCTGCCACCCGCGCAGAATCGGACACGTGTTCGGGTTTGAACACCCTCAATCAAGGGCAAGAGAGCGAAGCACACGCACCGACTCGCGCAGACCTCCCAGCAGCGGCGAAGCCGAAATCGGTGCTCCGGCGACATCGCTCTGACCGCCGGCAGCGGCGATGTTCGCAGCCAACGCGTGAGCCCGCGCCCCGACGGCCCCGGCTTCGAGAGGGCTCAGACCCGCCGCCAGCAACGCGCCGATCACACCGGAGAGGATGTCACCCGAGCCTGCGGTCGACGCCCAGGAGCCGCCGGCGTCGTTGACCAGGACCTCACCGCCGGGATCCGAGATCACCGTCGTATGGCCTTTCAGCAGAATCGTGACTCCGAGGCGTTCGGCGAGAGCACGCGTGGCCGCGATTCTGTCGTCGCCGAGTGGTGTGAATCGTGCGAACTCGCCGGCGTGGGGCGTCAGAAGAGTCGGCGCGGTCCTGGCTGCGACAAGTTCGGGACGTTGAGCGAGGAGGGTAAGTCCGTCCGCATCGACGACAACGGGTACATCGGTAGCCAGTACCGACGCCAGAAGCCGCGCGGCGTCGTCGTCGGTACCCATACCGGGTCCGACCACCCAGGCCTGAACCCGCCCGGCGGCTTGGAACGTCTCACTCGCAATCACCTCCGGGAACCGGGCGAGCACCTCGGCGGCGCCGTGCCCGGCGTAGCGAACCAGTCCGGAGGTCGCGGTCACCGCGGCGCCGGTGCAGAGCACTCCCGCGCCGGGATACTGCTCACTTCCCGCAACGATGCCCACCACACCCTGCGAGTACTTGTCGTCCTCCGCGCCTGGCACCGGCCACAGCGCACCGACCTCGGCCGGATCGAGCGAACCGAACGCCGGTTCGCCGACGCTCAATCCGATATCCACGAGTTCGACACGACCACACAGCGGAGCCGCGAGTACGTGCACCGGCTTGAGCGCACCGAATGTGACCGTCACATCAGCGGTCACCGACGGGCCGTCCACTGCGCCGGTGTTCGCGTCGACGCCGCTCGGAAGATCGACCGCCACGATCGGTGCATCCACCTGGCCGACGAGCTCGGCTGCGTCAGGCCTCAGACCGCCGTGTCCGGAAATCCCGACGATGCCGTCGATCACCAGATCCGGCGACCCGACTTCGGCAGCGACTCGGCCACCGGCCTTCAGGAGAGCGTCGAGGCCCGACCGATGAGCGCGCGCCGGATCGAGCAACACGGCCCGAACACTCACACCTCGTTTGCGGAGCAACGCACCCGCCCACAGGGCATCACCGCCGTTGTCGCCGGTACCGACCAGAAGCGTCACCGACCGATGCGCGACCGATCCTGTACGGGAACGTAATTCGTCCGCGACGACTCGCGCGAGACCGTACGCCGCTCGACGCATCAGCACTCCGTCGGGCAGCTTGTCGAGCAGCGGCGCCTCCGCTGCTCGCACCTGATCGGCTGTGTAGTACCCACGCATGTCGGAACCCTTCAGTTGCCGTCGCTACCCTCGAAACCATGAAATCACGTCTTCGCCCGGCAATCGCGGGACTCGTCCTCGCTCTCGGTCTGGTCGGGTGCAGTTCCGGCACCGACTCCACACCATCTGCGGCCGAAACGACGGCGAGCGGACCTGTGGTGACCATCTCCGGGATGGCGTACTCCCCCGCTTCCATCACCGTGAACGTCGACGACACCGTCACGTGGGTATTCGACGACAACGGAATGGCCCACGACGTCAACGGCCTCGGAGACGCCAAGGGCAAACTCCGCAGCCCACTCAAGAAATCGGGAACTTACACCTACACGTTCACCGAACCCGGAACCTACGACTACACCTGTACACCGCATCCCGAGATGCGCGGAACCGTCGTCGTCGAGACGCCGTAACGCACTCGGGCCCCACAGTCTTTCGACTGCGGGGCCCGAATTTCCCTACGAAAACTATTCGACCGTAACCGATTTCGCCAGGTTACGCGGCTTGTCGACGTCGTATCCGCGCGCCGCGGCAACCTCGGCCGCAAAGATCTGCAACGGAACCGTGGACAGCAACGGCTGCAGCAGAGTCGGTGACGCCGGAATCTCGATCAGGTGATCCGCGTGCGCCGCGGCGACGGTGTCGCCTTCCTCCGCGATGACGATAGTCGTTGCCCCGCGCGCCTTGATCTCCTGAATGTTGGACACCAACTTCGAGTGCAGCACAGCGCGACCCTGCGGCGACGGCATGACGATGATGACCGGAAGGTCCTCCTCGATCAGCGCGATCGGGCCGTGCTTGAGCTCACCGGCGGCAAAGCCCTCGGCGTGCATGTATGCAAGCTCCTTGAGCTTGAGCGCACCCTCGAGCGCCACCGGGTAGCCGACGTGGCGCCCCAGGAACAGCACGGTCGACGCGTGCGCGAACTGGCGTGCCAACGCGCGCACCGGTTCTGCCGTCTCGAGCACCTTGCTGACCAACGCGGGCATAGCTTCGAGGTCGGCGTACTCGCGCGCAACCTCGTCCGGATACTTGGTGCCGCGAGCCTGCGCCAAAGCCAAACCGACGAGGTAGTTCGCGGTCACCTGCGCCAGGAAGGCCTTGGTCGACGCAACCGCGATTTCCGGTCCCGCCCGCGTGTAGAGAACGGCGTCGGCTTCGCGCGGGATCTGTGCACCGTTGGTGTTGCAGATCGCCAGGACGCGTGCCTTCTGGTCCTTGGCGTGCTTGACAGCTTCGAGTGTGTCCGCCGTCTCCCCCGACTGCGAGATCGCGACAACAAGCGTCGAGCGATCCAGAACCGGGTCGCGGTAACGGAATTCGCTGGCGAGTTCGACCTCGACAGGTAGACGCGTCCAATGCTCGATCGCGTACTTCGCCAACAGTCCGGAGTGGTAGGCACTACCGCATGCGACGACAAACACCTTGTCGACGTCGCGCAATTCCTGATCGGACAACCGCTGCTCGTCGAGGACGATCTTCCCGTTCTCGAAGTGGCCGAGGAGCGTGTCGGCGACCGCAGTCGGCTGCTCTTCGATCTCCTTGAGCATGAAGTAATCGTGACCACCCTTTTCGGCGGCCGCGAGATCCCAGTCGATGCGGAACGGACGTCCCTCTGCCTCGTTACCCGCGAAGTCGGAGATCCGATAGCTGTCGGCAGTGATCACCACTGCCTGATCCTGTCCGAGTTCAACCGCATCGCGTGTGTGCTCGATGAACGCAGCGACGTCGGAGCCGAGGAACATCTCGCCCTCACCGACACCGACGACGAGCGGCGTCGAGCGGCGGGCGGCGACAATCGTGTCCGCGTGGTCGGCGTGCGTGAAGACGAGCGTGAACGCACCTTCCAACCGACGAACCACCGACAGCGCACTCTCGATGAAATCACCTGCCGTCGGCCCGTCGGAGTACGCCCGGGCTACCAGGTGAACTGCCACCTCGGAATCCGTGTCGCTCTGAAGCTCGACGCCTGCAGCCTCGAGCTCCGCACGCAGCGGGGCGAAATTCTCGATGATTCCGTTGTGAACGACAGCCAGCTTGCCCGACGCATCACGATGCGGATGCGCATTACGGTCGGTCGGTCGCCCATGCGTCGCCCACCGGGTATGACCCATACCCGACGTACCGACAAAGTGATCCGCGCCGTACTCGCCGAGCTCCGCCTCGAGGTTGGCCAACTTACCGGCCTTACGCTCGATCTCGACCCCACCGGTTCCGTCGAGAATCGCGATTCCCGACGAGTCGTACCCGCGATACTCCATTCGCCGTAAAGCCTCCACCACAACGCCCAGAGCTGGGCGGTGGCCGACGTATCCCACGATTCCGCACATGGTGACTCAGGGTACTTGGACATCGGCGGTGGGCGCATTTTGCGGTTCCACAGACATCCCCCAGCCGGTTGCAGCGTCGGCTCCGCATACACGAGGCGCTCATCGGATAACGTCTTCAACCGTGGCACCGAAACTGAAGACACTGACCCGTGAGCTGTCCAAGCGCGGCCCGCACCGAGTTCTCCGCGGCAACCTCGCCCTGGCCGGACAGCCGGGTGTCGTGTACACGCCGGAAACCGGTTTCAATCTCCCCGCCGTTGCCTTCGCGCACGGGTGGATGGTCGGGTCCCACAAGTACGAGCAGACACTCCAGCACCTCGCTTCCTGGGGAATTGTCGCAGCGGCGCCCGACAGCGAACGCGGTCCGGTCCCGTCCCATCTCGGCTTGGCTGCAGATCTTCGAGCGACGCTCGACATCTGCGTCGGCGTACGACTCGGCCCTGGCCAGATCAGCGTCCACCCCGATCGAGTCGCCTTTGCCGGTCACGGCATGGGCGCGGGCGCGGCGGTACTGGCCGCAGCGCAGCGCGGGGATGTCGGTGCGGTAGCCGCGCTGTTCCCGGCCCCGACAGCACCCAAGGCGGAGAACTACGCGTCGAAGATCACAGCGCCCGGATTGATCCTTGCCGGCCAAGACGACGTCGATTCCTTGACCAGCAATGCGCGCCCGCTGAGCGTGGAGTGGGGCGGTCCCGTCGTCGCACGCACCGTGAACGACGGCCAAGACGCCGGACTGATCGAAGGCCGCCGACTCCTCGGAGCCCTGGGCCTCGGTGGATCCGAGCGCAAGACACAGTCCGCCACACGGTGCCTGCTCACGGGCTTCCTGTTGTTCCATCTGACCGGCGACAAGAAGTACCAGGACTTTGCTGATCCTGATGTCGAGATTCCACACACGGCGCCGTTGCTCCCGGTTGAACCTCACTCCGACGCGCGGGCCAGCCAGCTGTTGCGTAAGTAGGAGTCCGTGCCCGCCCCCGACTCCGGCGGCGAGCACGGCTTCGTCGGCGTCGTCGTCGGCTCTGACGCGGATCGCAGATACGGGCCGGATCTGACCGACCCTTCCGTGTCGTTATCGGCAGACGTCGTTTCGGACGGCGGCTCCTGGCGCGATTCCTCGCTCGCCACTGCCGCTCTGCGCTCACGGAAGTCCTCGAGCGCTCTGCGCTCACGGAAGTCCTCGAGTTGAGAATCGAGAGTTCGACGGATCTCTTCGAAGGGCGCGTGAACGGACTTCACAGCGGACCAGCTCCGGCCAGCTCAGCGCCCGTCTCTCCGTCGGGGCCGGCGATCGACTCGTCCGGGACTGTGACAGGCGGCTCCGGGTCCGGCGCGGGCGAGACTTCGGCGGTGGTTTCAACCGGTATCTCGGGCTGGGGATTATCGGGCTGGGGAATTTCGGGTTGAAGTGTCGCGGGCTGGGACGCTTCTTGCGGGTATGTCTCCTGCATGACCGCCTCCTGACCGGCATCAAAAACTATTCTCGGCCAACCGTTTTCGTCCAACTCCACGGTGACAGACACAGAGTTCCCGTCAGCACCGGCGACATCGAGACTCACCCCACGACCGTCGGGCGCAATCGAGAAGCCCCACGTGTTGCCGCCGATCGAGAAAGAGATCGGCGCAGCCGCGGCAGCGGATTCGATTGTCTCGGCGACTGGCAAGGTCGACGGGAAGGCGTCTGTCACCCATTGAGTCGCGGCATCAAAAGCATCGCCTACCGCGCTCGCACACTGCGCGCACGCCCTGTCGAATTCGTCGCGGGCATCCAGATACGCCGACCGAAAAACAGTGTCCAACCATGGCGCCGCGCCACGACCGCTGGAAGCGACGTGAGCCAGCTGATCGATCTCCCCCGCACCCAGACCGCCGATGGTCGCCCGGTCGAGGCTGGCCACCTTGAAAGCTTTGTCTGCCAAAGCCGTTCGAACAGTCCGCGCAAGTTCGTCGGCTAACGTGATCAACAGTGGCGCCGAATCCGCATCGGACCGAGCTTCGCGCCGCGCGGCGAAGACCTGATCGACGACCGCATCCACGCCGGAAACATTCCACACTGCGGGAAGATTCTCGGCCAGGACCGTCAGCATCGCGATCTCCGCGACCGAACCGTCCACCGCCGCAGCCATGTCCGACATGTCTCGCGTCAGTGCCGCGATATCGATGCCCGCCTCTGCGCGATATGCATCCTCATAGGAGGTAAGCATCCGTTCTTCGAAACCCAACCGAGTGGCCAGGTCGTGAAATCGGCCGAAGAACTGCAGTCCGCTAGCGCCCGCTTCCAGAATTTCGTCGGGATGAGCATGTGAATCACGCAGTGCAAGAATATCTTCGAAAGAACACGGGCCGTTCGGTACTGCCTGGGCTGTAAGGCTGTTCGGTATCACGAGGCCGACCCGCCGGAGTCCCGCACCCGCCGCGCACCCTCGCGATCCGCCTCAGTGATTGCCTCAGCCGAAGAGGAAAGCCGGCGCGCCAACGTATCGAGAAGATCCGCACGGCCAGTCAAGCGAGAATTCAGGACCGCCAATGCCGACGCCAACGCGGCTCCGTGCTCGGCGTAGTCACGGCCCGAAGCGGCACCGCCCCATCGCAAATGCTTGATCGGCTCGGCAGAATCGCGCAGACCCTGGGCCACCGACACCGCATGGCGTGCCAATTCATCTGTTCCAGCGCGGTCGACATCCACGAGCGCCCCCAAGTTTCAACGGAACCACTCGCACGTCGAGTGGCCTTTGACTCCTTGGACGCAGCAGGGCGCAATTACGTTCCCTCAAAACGCGAACGCGCAATGAGAGGGCTAAACCGAACCGACGATCTCGGCCAACTCGTCAGCCAGCTTCTGCGCGAGCGGAAGTTCGGTGGCCTCGACCATGACGCGGACCAGTTGCTCTGTCCCGGACGGGCGCAGGAGCACTCGACCACCGTCACCGAGAACGCGCTCGGCGTCCGCGACTGCTGCAAGTACCGACGGCGACGCTGCGACTGTCGCCTTGTCCCCGACCTTCACGTTGATCAGCACTTGCGGGAGGGTGGTCATCGTTGCAGCCAATGCCGATGCCGACTTGCGCGTACGAGCCATGCGTCCGAGCAGCCGGAGACCGGTGAGAATTCCGTCGCCCGTGGTGCCGAACGCCGGCAACACAACATGACCTGACTGCTCGCCACCGAGGCTGTACCCGCCCGCGCGCAATTCCTCCAAGACGTAGCGGTCGCCTACGGCAGCAGTCACGATGTTGATGCCTGCCTCGCGCATCGCGATGTGCAAACCGAGATTGCTCATGACAGTCGCGACGAGAGTGTTCTCGACCAACTCCCCGGCCTCGTTCATCGCGATCGCCAGAACAGCCATGATCGCGTCACCGTCGACCACCGCGCCGGTCTCGTCGACGGCCAAGCAGCGGTCGGCGTCGCCGTCGTGCGCGAGGCCTAGATCCGCCCCGTGATCGACTACGGCTTTCTGAAGATTCTCCAGGTGCGTCGATCCGCAGCCGTCGTTGATGTTGAGGCCGTCGGGATCGGCGCTGATCGCGATGACGCGAGCGCCCGCTGCTTCGTAGGCAACCGGTGCGAGCGCGGAAGCAGCGCCGTTGGCGCAGTCGACGACAACGGTAAGTCCAGCGAGTGGCTCGCTCGCCGCGCTCGCCAGATGCGCAAGGTACAGCTGAGCGGCGTCGTCGACCGCGCGGACTCGGCCGATGCCGGCACCTGTCGGAAGGACCGGCGGCGCAGTGCCGTCGAGTGCATCCTCGATCGCCACCTCGACAGCGTCATCCAACTTGTGCCCACCGGCCGCGAAAATCTTGATTCCGTTGTCCGGCATGGGATTATGCGATGCAGAAATCATGACACCGAGACTGGCGTCGAGCTTTGCCGTCAAGTATGCAACTGCCGGAGTCGGAAGGATACCCACGTCGAGCACGTCGACGCCTGCGGAGCTCAACCCGGCCGTCACCGCGGCTTGAAGCATCTCACCGCTGGCGCGAGGATCGCGGCCGATCACGGCGGTCGGACGGGCATCCGAAGTGCCGGCTGTCAGTACGCTCGCCGCGGCAACCGCCAATCTCAATGCAAGATCTGCAGTCAGATCCGAATTGGCAAGTCCACGAACACCGTCAGTACCGAACAACCGACCCATAGAACGACTCCTGAATCCTGTGAACCTCGAGAATGGAACTCGAGAATGGAATTTCTCCGAGAAACACAAGAGCGAGCGTCCGGTAACGATGGACGCCCGCTCTTGTGGTGAACAGGTGCCGAAGCAGACCCGTCGGGTCAACCTCGGCAAAGCATCAGCGCTTGGAGTACTGCGATGCCTTACGGGCCTTCTTCAGGCCGTACTTCTTACGCTCGACCGCGCGGGCGTCACGCGTCAGGAAGCCTGCACGCTTGAGGGCCGGACGATCATCAGGGGTTACCTCGATGAGTGCGCGCGCGATAGCCAGACGCAGTGCGCCTGCCTGACCGGACGGGCCGCCACCGTGCAGCAGTGCAATGATGTCGAAAGACTCGGGACGCTCGACGAGCACCAGCGGAGCCTTGATCAGCTGCTGGTGAACCTTGTTGGGGAAGTAATCCTCCAACGTACGGCCGTTGAGCTTGAACTGACCGGTACCGGGAGTCATCCGGACGCGAACGACAGCCTCCTTGCGGCGACCGACGGTCTGGACCGGGCGATCGAGGACGATCGGTGCGAGCGTAGCTGCAGCAACCTCTTCGACGACCTCGACTGCGTCAGCGGCGACAAGCTCTTCCACTGCTTCGATGTTCTCTTCGGACACGTTCTGCTCTTCCGGCGATGTCACTGTGCGACCTGCTTGATCTCGAACGGCACCGGCTGCTGCGCGGTGTGGGGGTGATTCGGGCCCGCGTAGACCTTGAGCTTGCTGCTCATTGCGCGGCCGAGCTTCGTCTTGGGGAGCATGCCGACAATGGCCTTCTCGACGAGACGATCGGGGGTCCTGTCGAGGACCTCACCGACAGTGCGGGACTTCAGGCCACCCGGGAATCCGGAGTGGTGGTAAACGTTCTTGCCCTGCAGCTTGTTGCCGCTGATGGCAACCTTCTCAGCGTTGATGATGACAACGAAGTCACCACCGTCGATGTGCGGCGCGTAGGTGGGCTTGTGCTTGCCACGCAGCAAGTTCGCTGCCTGAACGGCAAGACGGCCGAGCACCACGTCAGTGGCGTCGATGACGTGCCACGAGTGGGTCACATCTCCGGCCTTCGGGGTGTACGTAGACACAGATCTTCCTCGTCTTAATTCATTCCACTGCTGACCATGTGCGTATCGCGTAAACGATCCTCGGCGGCCAGTTGAGACCCGAGAACCGCCGGTCTCCACGCATTTCTGCCGGAGCCCTACGGCACGCCACCGATAGACGATACCGGTCTACCCGCTGCCAGGTCAAAGCGCAGCCATCTCCTCCGACAATGCCCTCGTCGGGAACCAGCAGGTAAGCGATCGACATGCGACTGCCCCGGCAACCTGACGGTACCGGGGCAGTCGGGGTGTCGTCACGACATGAATGTTGTCAGCGACCGAACCCGTTTGCGGCGATCCGGTCAGCTTCCTGCATCTTCTCCGAGCCGCTCGCCGTCGCTCCGGCGATCTGCGCGAGAACCATGTTCAGTTCTTCGGACGCCTGGGCCCAGCGGCGCTGTGCGTCGTTCCAGGCTTCGGAACCTGCCCCTTCCCAGCCTGCTTGCAGCTTGTCTACGACAACCTTGATGTCGCCCTGCTTGTCGTTGATCGCTTTGGCCTGCTGTTTCATCTGATCGGACAGCATTGCGAGGCCGCCGAAGTCGTACTTGATCCTGTCGGACATAACTGCTCCCGGTTCGGTGTGACTGGAGAGAACTTTGTGAGAACTACTGGCTGAGGACTGCTTGATCGAACGGTGAAGAGCTGACGGTCAGGACATGTTCACCGTCGCGCCGCGAAGCGAGCTGACGTTGTCGTCTTCGGTCGAGTCGAAGGTTCCCGCAGCCTGTTTGATCTGCTCGCAGATGTCGGTCAGAGCAGTGTCCAGCTTCAGGGCCGCGCTGTTGTATCGCTCCATGATTCCTGCGTATTCGACCTGCGCCGCACCGTTCCACGAATTGTGCGAAGCGTCGGCCTCCGACCGAACAGCGTTGACCAGTCCCCTGATGTCACCGAGATGTCCGTCGATGGTCCCCGCCGAATCGATCAATTCAGCGGTAGTTGCGGTAAAGCCCATGTCGTCCCCCTGGATTCGGTGAGTACCGTTCGGTATCGGCGACCACGACGGCTTGTCCGTCGGATGTGCACCGGGGTCGAGCGGAACTCCCTGATGTGCGCTACACATACTTTGACGCGACCTCCGTGCCAACGGTTCCGGCCCGATCGAAGAATGTTTTCAGAACCGACCGATCCGGTCAGGGCGTGAATTCGAGTGACTGCCACATCCGCAGGCAGTCCGCTTCGAGACTGTTCCACTCACCGACCAGATACTGGCAGCCGATACTCACTTGCCGACCGTTGTCGACGTACACGTGCCAACGCACCTCGGAGAAATCGTCCGGAAACTCGACGTACACCACTGCCTGTTTTCCTGCGGCATCGTCGATCACAGAAAACTCTCCGAACCGCAATGGGTCCTCGAACGCCGAAAACTGCTGACGCAAAGCGGCTTCGACGGAATCGAATCCAGCACCTTCCGCAAGACTTTTCTCGATGACCACGATCTTGCGATCAGCGCCGGAACTGGGTATCAAATCGGTGCGCCCGCTCGAGGTCCCTCGTGACAGAAGCTTCCAATCGGAAGGCAGCTCTGCTGCAACGCTCCCCACCTCCACACGCGTGAGTTCCGGCGTGACACCGGACTCGATCGACGGAATCGAAGTCTTCGGCGCAGGCTTTTCCTGCTCTTTCGACGCCTCCACGATCTCGGCTTTGCCTTCCGCCGTAGCTGCAACCGAGTCCGCCAACCGAGAATCGCCTCGATCGCGAGTCGACACCACGACCGTTGCCGCGACCGCAGCGACGACGGCGAGCACCGCAAGCGCCGCCGCGAACCATCGACGGCCTCCGTGCCACCCGCCGACTCGACGGGGCGAGGAGGCAGTCGAGTGCACGGAAGGAATCGACATCGCGCCATCCGGATCGCCTACCCACCCGGCGCCAAAAGCTGAATTGTCGACGATTCGACCGGAACTGTCCCGCGCAGTTGTCTGGCGAACGAGCGTCCGAGGATCCACCAGAGACGACGCCACCCGACTCTCGTCCAGAATTCGAATGCTCGCGTGGCCGTGGACATTCGTCGACCCACGTTCGAGCGAAGCCGCAACGGCATGCGAGCGCGGCCCGACCAACACCACAGCGTCCCGAACCGACAAGTCCCCGATTCCGGAAAACAACCCCGCAGCGTCTGCGATCGCCGAACTTTGTGCCCCGTCGAGTCGGAGTTCACCGTCGACCTCGCTGACAACAGAAGCGACCACCATTCCGCCACGCAGTTCGAGGACGACACACCGTGATCGCCAGGCTGTACGAGCCGACCTCGCCGCCGCGACCGACGTCGGAACGAGGACGACGTCGTGCGCCACTCGCCGTGCGGCATCGAGCAATCGCCGCCTACGTGGGGCACCCCAATCCGAGGGATGGCTGAGATAGAGGATGTCTGCATCGACGATTCCGCACCCGTCCATCGCACTGGAGATCAGCCTGGCCAGCTCCAAGACGGTGGGGACAATCCGACCATCTACGTCGACATAATCGTCGTCGACGTAATCGATCGCATTTTCACCGGTCGTACCGGGACCCGACGCCGGTTCGCGTCTGAGGTCTGCACTGCAACAGAATTCGCGTTGACCCGAGACGACCCAGATATTGGATGCACCCCAATGTAGCGAGACCGACACCAAGGACGGAACGGTCACAGCGGTGGCATCCACGGAACTTGGACAAGTTGGGTTTGCGACCGAGAAACGTAGACCCCACGACCTTCCGGCAATGCCGACGCGCGGACGGTGCCGACGAGATTTCCCTCGTCGCGACTTCCGCTCATGATCAATCCGGCCGGTGCCATGTCGCGAATTCTCGCAATGACCGGCTCGTAGAGTGCTCTGGCCGCGCCACCGGAACGGCGGGCAATCACCAGGTGCAAACCGATGTCCTTGGAATGCGGAATGTACTCGAGCAACGGCGCCACCGGATTACCACTCGGTGTGGCCACAAGGTCGTAGTCGTCGATCAGTACATAAATCTCCGGTCCACTCCACCACGACCTTTCCCGCAATTGCTGCTGTGTTGTTTCGGCGTTCGGCATTCTGGCGGCGACGATCCGAGCCAAGTCGACCATCAACTCACCGAAGGTCGTCGACGACGCCGAGTAACCGCCGAGGTGATTCCCTTCGACCACTCCCAGCAGGGAATGCCGATAGTCACCGATAATCAACTTGGCCTGCGCCGGCGTGTTCGACGCGATGATCCCTTCCGCTATTCCGCGCAAAAGAGATGTCTTGCCACACGCGGTGTCGCCGAATATCAAGAGGTGCGGGTGTTCCCGGAAGTCCATGTACACCGGGGAGAGGTCGGTCTCACCGAGCCCGATCGGCACGGTGAGGCACCGACCGTCGGCCGCACTCGGTGAGGGCCACCGGGTCCCGACAGCTTCGAGAAGTTCTGCCCGCGAGTACGAATCCGGAAGCATCCGCACGGTGGGCGCCGGGCGCGAATTCGACATGGCTGCAATATGTTCGACCGTCGACGCCACAGACCCACCGGAATTCTCACTACCGGGCGAACCGCCGATTCGAGGTAGTCCGGTGAGAAGGTGAAGCCCGTCGCGCGTGATGCCACGACCCGGTCGACCTTCCGGCACCAGGCTGGCTTTCTGGCGACCCGCATCCGAATCTCCCGGATCACCCAATCGAAGTTCGATGCGAGTACCCAGTTGATCCTTGAGTGCCGGCCGGATCTCGGCCCACCTCGACGTCGTGACGATCACGTGCACACCGAAGGACAAACCTTGACCGGCGAGCATGTTGATCTGAGGCTCGAGTGATTCGAAATCCGAACGAACGCTGGGCCAACCATCGACGACGAGGAAGACGTCACCGTACGGGTCATCTCGGAGTCCCGCCGCCACACCTTCCCCGGCAGGATCAGCTGTTCGCAATCCTCGGAAATCAGCCATGGAGTCGATGCCGAGGTCACGAAACAGTCGCTCTCGTTTCGCGACCACACCGAGTACCTCGGCAACCGTGCGGCGGACGCGGTCGGAATCCAAGCGGTTTGCCACCGATCCGACGTGCGGCAGATCTTTCAATCCGAGGAGCGTTCCACCTCCGAAGTCGAGGCAGTAGAACTGAATCTGTTCCGGCGTGTGCGTCATGCTCAGAGACAAGATCAACGTGCGCAAGGCCGTCGACTTTCCCGACTGCGGGCCGCCGACGATCGCGAGGTTGCCCGTTGATCCGTTCAGATCGGCGACGAGAAGATCGCGGCGCTGATCGAACGGCCTGTCGACTACGCCGAAGGGTGCGCTCAGATTTCCGCGAGGTTGATCACCGGCCGCCCACCGCGGCAACAACTGGTCAAGCGTCGGGGATGCCTCGAGCGGCGGTAACCACACCTCGTGCGCGCGTGGACCGTGAGAGCGCATGCGGTCGACGAGGACTCCCATGAGAGTACGTGCATCGTCACCGATTTCGCCCATGTCGATGACATCGGGCTCGACGGGAACGACAACAGCCTCTGGCCCGACCACGGGCGTCGCGGTAAACGGCAGCGGCGCGAGTTCGACGGGGGAATCTACCGAGAATCGAGTGGGCACTATCCGCTCGCCCTCGTACGGGCCTGACACGTATGCACCTTGGAAGCGAACGATCTCCGCAGAATCGGACTTCAGGTATCCGGCACCGGGTGTGCCCGGCAGGTGATAAGCATCGGGAACGCCGAGAACGGAACGGGACTCGTTCGCCGAGAACGTTTTCAAACCGACGCGATACGAAAGATGGCTGTCGAGACCCCGAAGCTTTCCTTCGTCGAGCCGCTGACTGGCCAGCAGCAGGTGAATGTGAAGTGACCTGCCCAATCGCCCGATGGCCACGAACAATTCGGCAAATTCCGGCTGTTGACTGAGCAGTTCGGAGAACTCGTCGACAACCACGAAGAGTGCAGGCAACGGATCGAGTGCAGCGCCGGCCAGCCTCGCCTTCTCGTAGTCAGACACGTTTGCGAAGTTTCCTGCCGCACGCAGCAGTTCCTGTCGACGATTCATTTCGCCGGCGAGTGCGTCCTTCATACGATCGACCATCGCCAATTCCTCGGCAAGGTTGGTGATGATCGCAGCAACGTGCGGCGCCTCCTCCAGGCCGAGAAAGGTTGCACCACCTTTGAAGTCGATCAGGACGAGATTCAGTGCGTTGGGTGAGTGCGTCGCGATCAGGCCGAGCACCAAGGTTCGCAAGAACTCCGACTTACCAGAACCGGTGGCTCCGATACACAGCCCGTGCGGACCCATACCGTTCTCGGCCGACTCCTTCAGATCCAGTTCGACAGGGTTTCCATCTTGTCCGACACCGATCGGCACGCGGAGTCGGTCGCGCCCCTGACGTGGCAGCCAGCCATGCTCAGGATTGAACCTCGCAGCATTTCCTATCCCCAACATCTGGCTCCAGGTCCGAAGGGATCGGTCGTCGTCAGTCGCGTCCACGGCGTTCTGCGATGCCGCACGGAACGGTGCGATGCGACGTCCGAACGACTGCGCCAGGCTCGTCGTCGCGGCGTCAGGCGTCGCAAAATTCTCGACTCCTGCGCTGCTCACCGCGCCGATCTGATCGCTACCGACGACCAGTCGCAAACCGCGTGCCGCCGCCAGCCGCGGGCAGAACCCGCACAGGTCGAGGACGGTCACCGAGTCGAGCCCGGATTCGGACAACAGGCCGGTGTCACCTTCGAGCAAGCCACCGTCCACGACCAACACGAGATGCGGAACGCCCGCACTCGCTGGAGTGTTGCGAGCAAATCGAGCACGCATCGAAAGCGTTTCCCCGAGGGAACTTTCGAACTCGAGATACGAACCGAACACCATGCGTGAAGTGCCGGCGCCGTCCTGAGACTCCGGGTGTTGTACGTGTGGGAGCCACTTGACCCACTCCCACTCGGCTTCGGTATCGGGACCGCACACCACTGCAACTTGGACGGTGTCCGGACCGTGAAAAGTGCACAGCTGCATCAACATCGAGCGGACGAGCGCTCGAGCGGAATCCCTCTGCCCCTCAATGGACATCGCAGCAAATCCGCGAAGCGAGACGGCGGTCGGCAGGTCTTTTACAACCGAATGCGCACGGACGAATCGCCGAAGTGAGACAGCAGCGACGGGTTCGAGATCCTCGACCGGCCCCGTCTCCGGAGATACAAGCCTGGTGGCCAATCGCTGTGTACCCAGACCGACCCGAACGTGGCAGTAGTCCGAGTCGGTGATCTGACGTTCCCACATTCGCACAGTCCCGGCCAGTGTCCAAAGCTGCGACGGCTCGGGATTGCTCCACTCGAGAGCAGCACGCTGCGCACCAGACGTCGCAGCAACATCGCTGCGCATCTGATCCAGGTACCGCAGGTAGTCCTTGCGGTCCTCGTTCGCTTCGGACGCTCGTGCCCCACCGCTACGACCGCCCCCGGCGAGCATCCCGAGCATCGACACCATCATCATGACCGGAAACAGCAGAGACATCGGATTGCGCGCCATGCCGGAAGAGAACATCAGCGCCACCATGCCGATCATGGCAACCACCATGATCACCGGAAGTAGTTTGGTCAGTAGGTTTCCCGGCGTGACGCGAGGAATCTCCGGTGGGGCCTGAAGCGTCACCTCGCCGCCCGGTGTACGCGGCGATTCACGGCGCGCTCGACGCGCAAATCTGACAGTGCTCAATTCACCCACCCCCATCGGTGCTGCAGCTGTTGCCGCCACGCGCCTCGTCCGACTACCGCCGGCCCGCCCCCCAAGGCGTAGTCACGCAATTGCAAGAGAGTAGATCACAACACCGACACTCGGGTCGGTGCCACCTGTTGTCTGCGCTGTCGCCGACACAGGCGCACAGTTCATGTCGTATTGTTCGGGTGAACTGGGGTGACGTGACAGGGGAATCGCGTCATGGGAGGGGACAGATCTTGACCAGCACCACTGAAACCAGCGCTGCGCACACCGCAAACGGACGACGCGCGACCCATTCTGCCGAACTGTGCAGGTTGACGGTACTTTCAGCCCATTCGCAGGTGGATCTTGCGGTGCCGCTTCGTGTTCCACTCGCGGTGGTCATTCCGGGCATTGTGGACACAATTGTCAACCACAGCAATTTCAACGAGTTCGACCACAGCGCCGAACAATTCGAGCCCGTCGACTGGACTCTGTCGAAAGTCGGCAGGGCACCGCTGGCACCGACGCTGTCGCTGCACGAGCATGGAATCCGCGATGGGGAATTGCTCGTACTCGCGGCCGCGGACACCGCTGCCCCGCCCCCACTCTTCGACGACATCATGTACACCGTCGCGGCGACGGATGCAGACATCTACCGACGCTGGACTCCGATCACCGCGCGCATTGTCGGCTCGTCCGCCGCCCTCGTCGCTGCGCTCGTCGCGGCCCTCGCCCTGGTCCTCGGCGATACAGGTCTGATCGGCGCTGTCTGCGGTGGAGTGACGTCTTTGGTGCTCACCGTCGCCGC
Organism: Rhodococcus sp. 5A-K4; assembly: GCF_046097995.1. Lineage (NCBI taxonomy): Bacteria > Bacillati > Actinomycetota > Actinomycetes > Mycobacteriales > Nocardiaceae > Rhodococcus > Rhodococcus sp. 5A-K4. Next base: position 40,384 of record NZ_JBJURM010000012.1, on the reverse strand, counting down.
CGTCGTGGCAGCGCGGGTGTACGGAGACACTGCAAGCTCCATCACGCTCGGATGCACAGCGGTGCCACTGGCGTTCGTCTCCGGCGCACTCTGCGTACCCGGCACTGTTCTTTCTGCTCATCTCCTTCTCGGTTCGGCATTCGCAGCCGCGGTGAGTCTGATCTGCCTCCGTTTGTGCGGTGCCGGATTAGCCGTCTTCACCGCACTTCTCGTCGTCCTCCTTGCTGCGGTGGGCACCTTCGCCGTCGCGACGACGCTTCCCGAGGCGCGCACCGCAACCGTCAGCAGCGCGGTGATTGCCGCAGCATTGATCGTTCTCACGTTCACCGCTCGACTGTCGATGCTGTTCGCGCGATTACCGCTTCCCCCGGTTCCGACGCCGAGTAATCCCCTCGACGACGATCGCGACGGACTGCCCGAGCCCGAACTGCCCGGGCTGACCGAGTTGACTGAAAGGGCAGGGCGGGCTCGTAGCTACCTGACCGGACTGATCGTGGCCACGTCAGTGGTCGCGCTCACTGCCGCAGTCGCGCTCGCGTGGTCCTGGCCCGGTCAGGGAATCGTCTGGCCGAACCTTGCTCTCGCATTCGCGACGGCCGTCGTGCTGATGTTTCGCGGGCGCACCTACGCGGGCGCACATCAGGCGGTCCCACTCATCGCGGCAGGCATCTCGGTGATTCTCGTTCTCCTGGGCGGCATGGCATGGACCCATCGCGACCATGCATTGGTCGTCTTCGCCATCACGATGACTGTTCTCCTCCTGTCACTGATTCTGGGAATCCTCGCCCCCCAGAACACATTCAGCCCCGTGATGCGACGCGCGGCCGAACTGTTGGACCTCGCTGCGATTGCAGCAATCGTTCCGCTGATCTGCTGGGTCAGTGGGCTCTTCGCGCTCATGCGCGGTCTCTGAGCGATCGGATCTCGATGGTGATTCGACGCGCGACGAACATCTGTGCCGCACTCGTGATCGTTGTCTTAACAGTCCTCGCCGGGGCGGGTGGCGCATCGAGTGCGGTTCCTTCCCCCATCGATCCTGCAATGCTGCCGGAGGACGGTCCACCCGCGCCTCCCCAACCCACCGAACAACGAACCCTGTGCGTCCCCGCCGTAGCGGGTGGTGACGGCGCGGATATTCCACGTTCTCAACAGGATCTGGGATTCGATTCGGTGTGGTCGATCACCCGAGGGGCAGGGCAGCGAATTGCTGTCATCGACACCGGCGTCAGCAGACATCCCCGGCTACCGGCCCTCGAAGGCGGCGGTGACTATGTCGGGACCTCCGACGGCACCGACGATTGTGACTCACACGGAACAGTCGTCGCCGGTCTCATCGCCGCCGAGCAGGTCGACGGTTCCGGATTTTCCGGAGCTGCGCCGGACGCACAGATCATCTCGATCAGGCAGTCCAGTGCCGCTTTCTCGGTGGCCGGCCAACGCGAAGACCCTGCCGTAGCCGAGAATTCGTCTGGCTACGGAAACGTCGACACCATGGCACTGGCCGTACGTCACGCTGCTGACTTGGGTGCAAGCGTTATCAACATCTCCGAGGTCGCTTGCAAGCCTGCCGGGGACGGGATCAACGACCAACGACTGGGCGCTGCAATCGAATACGCCACGATCGCGAAGAACGCCGTAGTCGTCGCTGCTGCAGGGAACGTCGGATCCGGAGGTTGCAAGAACCAGAATCCACCGCCGGATCCCCTCGATCCACAAGCCGATCCATGGAACTCGGTTACGACGATTGCCAGTCCTGCCTGGTACGACGACTATGTCCTCACCGTCGGGTCGGTCGACCCCAATGGCACCGCCAGCTCCTTCAGCCTCGGCGGTCCATGGGTCGACGTTGCGGCGCCCGGCACCGGAATCATCTCACTTCACCCGACGTCGCCTGGTCTGACCAACGGAGTCTACGGCTCCGACGGCGCCGTACAGTCGTTCAACGGGACCAGTTTCGCTGCGCCCTATGTCGCGGCAACCGCCGCGCTGGTCCGGTCGGTTCACCCGGAACTGACTGCACTTCAGGTCATGCAACGTATCGAAGCCACCGCCCACGCCCCGGCGCAGGGTTGGAATCCCTACGTCGGTCACGGCGTCATCGATCCGCTCGCCGCAGTAACGGGCGAATTGGCACCGGGGGAACGCGTCAAGGTCAATCATCAGTCGGTAACGATCGATCCCCTACCCACGCCGCCGGCCCCCGACAACCGATCTCGCGACGCGGCACTCGTCGGAGCCGGAACGGTCGGCACCCTAGCCCTACTGACGCTGTTGGCGTCGATGCCCATTCGTCGAGTAATTCGTCGGAGACTTCCCGAACGACGGGACGTCGATCTCTGAACCGTCAACGGTGTTCAGTTCACTGGAGCGGCCGGCGTTGAATCGGGGGCGACTCCGTCGTGAGCTATCAGTGCATTCCTCTTCTCGAGCGCCGGACCTGATGCAAGTAGATCGAGTATCTGCCAAGGCGCGCGATCAGGCGTTCGCGTCAATCCGAGCGCGCGAGCGGAGGTTTCGTCCGGTACTCCGTATTTCACACCGGTATCCGCTACGTAGAACACTCCGTCGTGCCTGGTGCTGTTCGTCTCGATTCCGGTCGCTTGAACAAACCCACCGAAGCCCTGTCCGACGTGGACGCTGTCGAGATTGTCGCCCGATCCGTCCGCCTGCGCCAAGGACACCAACTTGCCACCCGCCGGGATCGGAACCTGCAATCCAGCGACGAGTTTCAATGTTGCAGAACTACTTTCGCCGCCCTCGACTGCAGGCGAGGGAGCCCATTCCAGACAGCCGACAGGTGCGCCATGATCATCGACGATCTCCGGAACCACCTGCGGCAACGAGTCGACGGCCAGCTCCCTCACCGAGGGAATACGACTGATGGCGTCAGGGGTGACGCTCGCGATCCCGGTGGCGCCCTGCGAATCCGAGAAGTAGATCAGTTGGGCGAGCGCCGCACCGACCTTCTGGATACCGTTCTCGAGCACCACGTAGTACTGCAGGTCCGCGCCCACCGAAACCTGAACGACGGAGCCGACAGTCTTGTTCTGCAGCGGGAACCGGGGCGCTGATCCCAGTTCGCGGATTCGCGGAGCCTCGATGCGCGGAACTTCGGGGATCGAATTGAGAAATCCGGCACTGATCGGTCGCGCCTGTGCTCCTTCCAGCCCCAAAGCCCGCATGATCGCCGGATTGTCCACATCGATTTCCGCTCGCTTCCCGTCGTATACGAGAAAGTGATCGGAACCCGACTTCACCAGGAATGCACGGTCCCTCGTCAGATATGTCGTGTTTTCACCGACATTGGACGATCCGACCAGGACCGAAGTCGTCAACGATTTTCTCCCGTCGGATCCGACGGAATCGCATACCGTCCACAAGGCGTTGCTCGGGTCGGCTGATTCCGGCAGCGCGGACGGTGCGCCGGGAATGCCGACGAGCGCGCCCCTCGGTTTCGCCTCGACCTCAGACGCCTTGACTATTGCCGGTTTTACTGGCGAACCCAGAATCAGTCGGGCGGAGGCCAAGTTCAGCACAGGGCGAAAAGTACCCTCCATGGCGACGAACATTGCGCCAGATTCCTTTGCAACAACGATTTCTGCATCGCCGATTTTATCCTGAGGTCGAAACAGAGCGAGTACCGCGCAACCCGCCAATCCCAGTGCAGCGAGGACTATTCCGACGGTGAAGGCGCGGGACTGTGACCGCATCGGATCGTGAAGCATCCGCACGTCTCGTCTGACCAGCGCATGTTCCATCCGCCTGACCAAGAATCGGTACCCGTTGACCTGCCAGCGCGTGGTAGGTGTTGCAGCCATCATTCCCCCCGTGCCTTACATCCCCTTGCGAAGACACAGTACAGTTTGGCTGGGGCGGAAATTTTCGGGTAGTTCGCAGGTCAGGTATCGGGGAGGAACCGTGGACCGATCGCGGTTGAAGCATTGGCCGTCGTCACACAGGATTTCGACGCACGAATTCGTGTCGGCACAGATTCTCGGAATCAGTGCAGGCGGAATCGCGACGGCCAGTGGGCCGGATTGGCTCTGGGCGCTGGCAATCGGTTGTGTGGTTGCCGGATCAATGCTCCTCCATGTGGGCGGTTGGTCGGTAATGTCCTGGATTGTCAAGTACTTTCGCTATTTGCGCCGCAAAGACGTCGACGGCAGCACGATCGTCAGTTTTCACACTCCCTCCGAACAGTCGATCGGGCTCCGAGTGGACGGATCTTCACTCGTCGCCGTCGTCGAGATCGCTCCCCCACGCGACTACCTGACCAGGATCGGGCGTCATTCATTCGACGCTTCCCACCTTCTGCCCACAGCAGCCCTGGTCAATTGTCTGCATCAGCACGACATCTCACTCACCGGCATCGACATTGTCAGTCATGGATACCGCGCCGCATCAGGAACGCCGGCCACCGAAGTCTACGAACGTCTCATCGGGCCACTACCAGCCACCGCCACCAGAAGTGTTTGGCTTGCACTACGTTTCGACGCTTTGGAGGGTCGTGCAGCAGTCGAACGCCGAGGCGGGGGCGAACAGGGCGCGGGCCGCGCGATCGCTGTTGCCGCCAATCGTGTCATCCGGGTACTCGATTCAGCGGGATGCAAGGCGCGGATCCTGACCGCACCGGAGATCGCGTCGTCCACTGCCCAGGTCGCAAGAGGAGTCGCCAGCCACGAGGTCACCGAAACGTGGCGAAGTACCCCCTTGCCTGGTGTGTCCAACGTCGGATACGGAATCGAACCCCGTTTCATCACCAACTCGACCCTGACCCGAGTATGGGCAGTGGCAACGGTCGGGACGTCCGTGACAATTCGGTTGCGCCCCACGGGCGAACGCGGAGAGGCGAAGGTCAGTGCGACATGTCGCTTCACCACGCGCAATCCACCTGAGAACGCACCGCTGGCCGGTTTGGTCTCGCTACGTGGGCGCCAGCGCGACGGATTGCTGACCAACCTGCCAACCGCATTGGCCGCGCTGGACCGCATCACGCCGCACATTCGCATGGACGGGGGCACACTCGACTCACTCGCTCTACCTCTTGCCGGGTGCGGCCAGCTCATCGGCTCGGACCGAAACGGGCACGGTGTCGCGGCCAGAATTTCGGGGCCGGGCGTCAACACCGTTTTTGTCGCCGGCGAACTCTATCTGGCTCAGCAATTGATCTTTCGAGCCATCGCGACCGGCGCACTGGTACTCATCCACACCGATCGACCGGAAGCATGGACCGCGCTCACCGACTCCATGGGAGTGCCTGACCGACTCCGCGTGTCCGGGCAGGGTGGTGGGCTCGGGGGCGCTTTCAACACGGTCGTGTTCGACGGAGTCGAGGGGTTACCGCCGCGTGCCGGCGTGACCGCGATCTACGTGTACGGACATCCACGCCAATGGCCTCGGATCGACCCTGAAATATCGATAGTCCAGCCATTCGCACTCGGTGACAAGATCACAGTCGAAACCGGCCGCACGCGCGTCGAACTGACTCTGGTAACCATTGCTTCCGAGACCTCGTTCATCGGCCGTCCTCGAGCCGGCGACGCTCACCAGATGGCGTGATCGCGTATGTCCAAGATCAGCCAGGATAGGGATCACTCGCACGCTGCATCCGCAATCCGCTCCCCCACCAATGCAATTCACGAATCATCTTCTCGCTGGCATCGATCGCAATCGAATCGACGCCGTACGGCTCGTGTCCGAATTGCTTGCGTACCCGGTGAATGGTCACGCTTTGACGCACCGAGACCATGTGCAGCTCCGCCACTACTTGCCTCAGTTGTTCGACGGCCCGAACACCACCTGAAATCCCGCCGTAGGACACGAATCCGATCGGCTTGGCACGCCACTCGTGTTTCACGGAATCGAATGCGGTCTTGAGGGCAGCCGGGTACCCGTGGTTGTATTCGGAGGTCACAGCAACAACAGCATCGGCTCGTCCGATTCGCTGGCGGAAAACCTCCGTGGCAGGTGAATCCGAGAAATCCTGGGGCAACGACAGCTCTCTGAGGTCGATCACCGATACGTTCCACGACTGGTTCGCGGTTGCGCGCTCGACAAACCAATCCGCCACTGCTCGTCCTATTCGCCCCTCGCGGACCGAACCTACGATGACTTCGACCTTCAAAGGTGCCATGAACGTCGATGCTAGCGACTCGTCACGCAGTGATCCCGTCCGTGATGAGTGCGGCCAGTTCCCGATACGCGCTGGCATCGTCCAACCCGGTAGCCCGATAGACCGCGCGTTGCTGGATCCGAACCATTGTCGCTGCGGCCGCATCAGCGACAAATGACGCGTGTACCCGCCGGAATGCGCCCGAATCCACTCCCTCGACGATGAGCGCTCGCACACGATCCGCGGCGATCGACGTGTTCTTCTCGTAAACCTGACTCGCCGACACCGATTCAGCCAGGTCTTCCATGAATTGACGGGACGCCGCGGTCAGTTGATCACCGACTGCTTCGAGATACACCGCAACTCGACGAGTGGGTGTCGACTCGGCAGCGACGGCACTCTCCACCGCATCGGTCGCGGCACGGAAGAAGTGCACCGTCACAGCCCGCACCAGATCCTCTTTGCCGGCCGCCACGGTGTACAAGGTGCTCTTGGAGCAGTGCAGACGAGCTGAGATCTCGTCGAGCGTGAGGTGGGCGAAACCCTCGCTCAAGAACAGTTCGACCAATTGATCGAACAACTCTGCCCTGCGCGCAGTCGTCTTGTGAACCAGCCTTGCCATACGCAAGACAGTACTGCAGTATCGTTCCCAGTACTACTACCTAGCTAGGAGCCGACCGTGCCCGTCGAACGCCTGATGCCCAGCCAAGAAGCTCGCGATCTCATCGAACTGACGCGTGATGTCGCGGACAAGGTACTCGCGCCCAAGGTCAACGAATACGAGAAGGCCGAGAAGTATCCCGAAGGCGTGTTCCCCGCACTCGGACAGGCAGGCCTGCTGAGCCTTCCGTATCCCGAGGAATTCGGTGGCGGCGATCAGCCGTACGAGGTGTACCTCCAAGTCCTCGAAGAGATCGCCTCGCGCTGGGCAGCGGTTGCAGTGGCGGTGAGCGTGCACAGCCTCTCGTGCTTCCCACTGTTCACCTTCGGCACCGACGAACAGAAGGCCCGCTGGCTGCCGGACATGCTGGGCGGCAACACCATCGGCGCATACAGCCTTTCCGAAGCGCAGGCCGGATCCGACGCCGCCGCATTGTCGTGCAAGGCGACGGCCACCGACGGTGGCTACCGCATCAACGGCTCGAAGGCCTGGATCACCAACGGCGGCAAGGCAGACTTCTACAACCTCTTCGCCCGCACCAGTGACGACGGCTCTCGCGGCATCTCCTGCCTCCTGGTGGACAAGGACACCGAAGGCCTCAGCTTCGGCAAGCCCGAGGAGAAGATGGGACTGCGCGCGGTCCCCACTGCATCCGCGAATTACGACGACGCCTTCGTCCCTGACGAGCGGTTGATCGGTCAGCGCGGCCAGGGATTGCCGATCGCCTTCAGCGCGCTCGACTCCGGCCGACTCGGAATCGCTGCTGTTGCCGTCGGAATCGCTCAGGGCGCACTCGACGACGCGGTCGCCTACGCGAAGGAGCGCAAGGCATTCGGCAAGCGGATCATCGATCACCAGGGACTCGGATTCGTGCTCGCGGACATGGCGGCCGCAGTTGACTCCGCTCGTGCCACTTACCTCGATGCAGCCCGCCGCCGCGACGCCGGAGTTCCGTACTCGCGCAACGCCAGCGTCGCCAAACTCGTTGCCACCGACGCAGCAATGAAGGTCACCACCGACGCCGTTCAAGTATTCGGTGGGTACGGCTACACCCAGGACTTCCCCGTCGAGCGCTACATGCGCGAGGCCAAGATCACGCAGATCTTCGAGGGCACCAATCAGATTCAGCGTCTGGTCATCGCGCGCCAATTGGCGGGATAGTCGTCTACATGAAATGCCCTCCCACGCTGAGTGGGAGGGCATTTTCTATCAAGGCGGTCAGTCCCCGCAGCACCCGCCCGAAGACGGAATCTCGCGGGTTTCACGGGTAATCGCGTTGCGGGCAGCCAGTTCCGAGTAGTCGGGGTAGTCCACGCGAACCAACGAAAGTCCGTGCGCCGGCGCAACGAGGATCGAACTCGACCGCGACGTTTCGTCGAGCAAACCTGCCACCCAGTCGGCGGTGCGGCGTCCCTCACCGACTGAGAGGACTGCCCCGACAAGACTCCGGACCATCGACCAGCAGAACGCATCGGCATTCACGTACGCCGTGAACACCGTGCCCTCCTGCGCCCAGTCGAAGCGTTGCAACTCCCGCACCGTCGTAGCGCCTTCTCGACGCTTGCAGAATGCCGCGAAGTTGTGCAGGCCCAGAAGCCGATTCGACGCTTCTTGCATCGCTGCGAGATCGAGTGGTTTGGGGTACGACACCGTATCGCGTGCGCGTAGGGGTTCCACTCCGAATGCCGCGTTGGTCACCCGATACTCGTAGTAGCGTCGCATCGCCGAGAAGCGCGCATCGAAGTCACCCGGAACCACCGAGATCTGTTTGACCCGAACGTCCTTGGGCAGGAAGCGTGCAAGTCTGCGCACGAGTCGCGACGGATCGTCGGGGAGCAACTCGCCCGGGACGTCGACGTGCGCTACCTGCCCCGTGGCGTGAACGCCGGCGTCCGTGCGACCGGCAACAGTCAGCTGAACCGGTTGCCGTAGTACCGTTCCCAACTTGTCTTCGATCTCACCGCACACGGTGCGCAGATCGGTTTGACGGGCCCAGCCCGAGAAGTCGGTGCCGTCGTAGGAGATGTCCAGCCGCAATCGAACGAGCCCGCCGTCCCCGATGGGGGCGGCGGGCTCGTTCGATTCAGCGTGTGCCGAAACCAAGGGAGACTAGTCCTTCTTGGCCTCTTCGGCCTCGGGAGCGTCGGNCGCAGTTGCGGTCTCGTCCTCGATAGCCTCGACGACTGCGTCAGCGTTCTCGACCTCAGCCTCGGTCGCGTCGGCCTCTACGGCCTCGACGACGTTCTCTGCGGCGGGAGCTTCCTGCGAGGACTTGACGCGACGAGCGCGGTCAGCCTCGGAGGTGACGGTCTTTTCCTTGACGAGCTCGATGATTGCCATCGGAGCGTTGTCGCCCTTGCGGGGGATCGTCTTGATGATGCGGGTGTATCCACCGTTACGGTCCGCGTAGAACGGGCCGATCTCGGCGAACAGGGTGTGAACGACATCCTTGTTGCGGATGACCTTCAGCACCTCACGACGGTGAGCCAGCGTGCCGGCCTTCGCGTGCGTGACGAGCTTCTCGGCGTAGGGGCGCAGTGCCTTGGCCTTGGACTCGGTGGTGGTGATGCGACCGTGCTCGAAGAGCGCGGTAGCCAGATTGGCGAAAATCGCCTTCTGGTGGGAAGCCGACCCGCCGAAGCGGGCACCCTTCTTGGGCTTGGGCATGATGATCTCCTAGTAAAGGACCTGAGCTGCTACAGCTGTTCGGTCTCGGCGTAGTCCTCGGTACCTTCGGCATCGCCGAAGGAACCGGCATCAGTGTCACTCCACGTTCCGGTGGCGGCGTCGTAGCCGGCAACGGTGGTGGGATCGAAGGATGCGGGGCTGTCCTTGAGGGACAGGCCGAGCGAATGCAGCTTGACCTTGACCTCGTCGATGGACTTCTGTCCGAAGTTGCGGATGTCGAGCAGATCGGACTCGGTACGGCCGACAAGCTCACCGACGGTGTGAACACCTTCGCGCTTGAGGCAGTTGTAGGAGCGGACCGTGAGGTCCAGATCCTCGATGGGGAGTCCGAAGGAAGCGATGTGATCGGCCTCGGCGGGCGAGGGTCCGATCTCGATTCCTTCTGCTTCGACGTTCAGCTCACGGGCCAGGCCGAAGAGCTCAACCAGGGTCTTGCCCGCCGAAGCGAGCGCGTCCCGTGCGGTGATGGAGTTCTTCGTTTCCACGTCGAGAACGAGCCGATCGAAGTCGGTGCGCTGTTCGACGCGAGTGGCCTCCACCTTGTAGGTGACCTTGAGCACCGGCGAATAGATCGAGTCGACCGGGATACGGCCGATCTCTGCGCCGGACGCCTTGTTCTGGACGGCGGGGACGTAGCCACGACCGCGCTCGACAACGAGCTCGATCTCCAGCTTTCCCTTGTCGTTCAGGGTGGCGATGTGCAGATCAGGGTTGTTCACGGTGACGCCTGCCGGGGGCACGATGTCGCCTGCAGTAACAGCGCCGGGGCCCTGCTTGCGGACGTACATGGTGACCGGCTCGTCCTCTTCGGAGTTCACGACGAGGCCCTTGAGGTTCAGGATGATGTCGGTGACATCTTCCTTCACTCCCGGGACGGTGGTGAACTCGTGGAGAACGCCGTCGATACGGATGCTGGTGACAGCAGCGCCGGGGATCGACGAGAGCAGCGTGCGGCGCAGCGAATTGCCGAGCGTGTACCCGAAACCTGGCTCCAGGGGCTCGATGACGAACTTCGAGCGGTTATCAGCGATGACCTCTTCGGTCAGCGTGGGTCGCTGAGAAATGAGCATTGGTATTTCCTCCTGTACGGACGTCCACTATTTGACGCCCACGATGGGAAAGGGCCTGCGGCCCTGTGAGTGGTTGAGGAGTCCGGAGACTCCTCAACCACTCACGGGGTGCGAAGCGCCTTACTTCGAGTAGTACTCGACGATGAGCTGTTCCTGCAGAGCGATGTCGATCTGCGCGCGCTCGGGAAGCTGGTGAACCAGGATCCGCAGACGCGAGCCGACAACCTGCAGCCACCCGGGAACCGGGCGATCGCCGACGGTCTCACGCGCAACCTGGAACGGAAGCGTGGAGAGCGACTTCTCCTTGACATCGATGATGTCGTACTGCGAGACGCGGTAGCTCGGGATGTCGACCTTCTTGTTGTTCACGAGAAGGTGACCGTGCGTGACCAGCTGACGTGCCTGACGGCGCGTGCGAGCGAGGCCTGCGCGGTACACGACGTTGTCGAGACGCGACTCGAGGATGCGAAGCAGGTTCTCGCCGGTCTTGCCGGGGCGGTTGTTCGCCTCCTTGTAGTACAGGCGGAACTGCTTCTCCATGACGCCGTAGGTGAAGCGAGCCTTCTGCTTCTCCTGCAGCTGGAGCAGGTACTCGCTCTCCTTGATACGCGCGCGGCCGTGCTGTCCGGGCGGGTACGGGCGACGCTCGAATGCCTGGTCGCCTCCAACGAGGTCGACGCGCAGACGACGCGACTTGCGGGTGATGGGTCCGGTATAACGTGCCATTTTCTTCTACCTATCCTTCCCGCTATACCCGACGCCGCTTGGGCGGACGGCAGCCGTTGTGCGGCTGGGGGGTTACATCGGAAATGGTGCCGACCTCGAGGCCAGCAGCCTGGAGGGAACGGATTGCGGTCTCGCGACCGGATCCCGGTCCCTTGACGAAGACGTCAACCTTCTTGACACCGTGCTCCTGCGCCTTACGGGCAGCGCTCTCAGCAGCAAGCTGAGCGGCGAAGGGAGTCGACTTACGCGAACCCTTGAAGCCGACGTGTCCCGAAGACGCCCAGGAAATGACATTTCCGGCGGGGTCCGTGATGGACACGATGGTGTTGTTGAAGGTGCTCTTGATGTGAGCGGCGCCGTGCGGGATGTTCTTCTTATCCCTGCGACGCGTCTTCTGGGTCTTCTTCGGACCGGTGCTACGTGACTTCGGGGGCATTACTTCGCCTTCTTCTTGCCGGCAATGGTGCGCTTCGGACCCTTACGGGTACGGGCGTTGGTCTTGGTGCGCTGACCACGCACGGGCAGACCACGACGGTGGCGCAGGCCCTGGTAGCAGCCGATCTCGATCTTGCGACGGATGTCGGCCTGAACCTCGCGGCGAAGGTCACCCTCGACCTTGAGCGACTCCTCGATGTACTCGCGGAGCTTTGCCAGGTCCTCGTCCGAGAGGTCCTTGCTCCGGAGATCCGGGCTGACGCCGGTGGCGTCAAGGATTTCCTTGGAGCGGGTACGGCCGATGCCGTAGATGTATGTCAGTGCGATCTCCATACGCTTTTCGCGAGGAAGATCAACACCAGAGAGACGTGCCATGGTGGCATTTCCTTATCGGTGTGCGGAGGTCTGCTCCCAGCCCTTCCCCTGTGCCTCTTGCCGAGTACCGACGCCCGAAGGCGCAGATGATCTCATCAACTAACTCAGTGGGGCCCCGGCCTCCGTGCCGGGGGTGAACCATTGTCCGACCTTGGCGATCGGTGAACGATCGCGTGGGGTCTCGTCAACAATGGCTGGTACTGGGAGGTCTTCTTTGCTTGTTGCCAAGCAGATCTTCGAAAAGCTAGATCTAGCCCTGACGCTGCTTGTGACGCAGGTTCTCGCAGATCACCATGACTCGACCGTTACGGCGAATCACTTTGCACTTCTCGCAGATCTTCTTGACGCTCGGCTGAACCTTCACGTCTTCTGATCTCCTGTTTTGTCGCAGCCCGCCGCGATGAACCGCGGCAGACATACTTCTCCCTGACCCAGGTCAGGTCCGGGAAGTTCGTTACTTGTAGCGGTAAACGATGCGTCCGCGCGACAAATCGTAGGGCGAGAGCTCCACGACAACGCGATCTTCCGGGAGGATGCGAATGTAGTGCTGACGCATCTTTCCGCTGATGTGGGCGAGGACCTTGTGGCCATTCTCGAGCTCAATGCGGAACATCGCATTGGGCAGCGGCTCGACTACTCGTCCTTCGACCTCGATGGCCCCGTCTTTCTTAGCCATATCCTCCGCGATCCGTTTGGTTTGGCATGCTTCGTGCATCGGCTTCCGTTACATTGGCACGCAATGGAAAGATCGTCGGCACTTCGGGGGCCCGATCCCGGAGCGATCCGGGCGTAGGCACACGAACTATCGACGCGCATAGCGCACCGCCTAGCCATGTTACGCGATGTAAACGACCAGGCCAAATGCGCCTCCGGTCAGGGTGACGACGCACACCGCTCCCCCATCGAAAAAGTCCCAGCCTCGACATGAGGCTGGGACTTCTCGAACGTGAATCATGCTCGCTGCCAACACTTGTCAGCAACGGCGTCAACTACTCCGGCCGGAGTGTCAGAATCCGCGGACCGTCCTCGGTCACAGCGACAGTGTGTTCCCAGTGCGCCGCACGGGACCCGTCGGTCGTCACAACGGTCCAGTCGTCGTCGAGAATCACCGTGTCGGTGGTGCCGAGCGTGAGCATCGGCTCGATCGCGAGGCACGATCCGACAACCAGTTCAGGACCCTTACCCGGGGCACCTTCATTGGCGAGGAACGGATCCATGTGCATTTCCCGACCGATTCCGTGTCCACCGTATCCGTCGACGATGCCGTAGGAACGACCGTGCAACTTCTCGGCGGCATGAGTACCGACCTCGATCGCGTGCGAAACATCCGTCAGACGGTTACCGGCGATCATCGCCGCGATCCCGGCTTCCATCGAAAGCCGAGTGGCTTCGCTGAGTTCCTGATCGGCGACGCTGATCTCACCGACTCCGAACGTCCAGGCAGAGTCACCGTGCCAACCGTCGAGGATCGCGCCACAGTCGATGGAAACGAGGTCGCCTTCAGCCAGGATGTCCTGAGCTGAAGGGATCCCGTGAACGACGCGATCGTTGACCGAAGAGCAGATCGAACCGGTGAAGCCGTGGTACCCGAGGAACGAGGGCACGGCGCCGGCGTCACGAATGACCGATTCTGCGACCGCGTTCAATTCCAAAGTGCTGACACCGGGCTTTGCCGCAGCGCGCACCGCCACCAGCGCCGAACCCACGATCGCACCGGCAGCAGCCATCGCGTCGAGTTCGCCCGCGGAGCGGAACGGAACAACCTTGCGTTTACGCCCGAAGACCATTACTTACCCAACGCTGCCAGGGCGCGTGCGTTGACCTCTTCGACCTCGCCGATCGCGTCGACGGAGACGATGCTGTCCTTGTAGTAATCGAACAGCGGTGACGTCTCGTCGCGGTAGACCCGGAGTCGGTTGCGAATGACGTCCTCGGTGTCGTCTGCACGACCGCGGGCGAGCATGCGCTCGACCACGATGTCCTCGTCGACAACAAAAGAGAGGACACCGTCGAGCTTGGTGTCGAGATCCTTCAAGATTCCCTCGAGTGCCTGAGCCTGTTCGACCGAGCGCGGAAATCCGTCGAGAAGGAAACCGTTTGCTGCGTCCGGTTCTGCGACGCGAGCCTTCACCATGTCGTTGGTGATCGAACTCGGTACGAGTTCGCCGGCGTCGATGTACTTCTTTGCTTCCACACCGAGAGCGGTGGCCTGACCGATGTTCGCGCGGAAGAGATCACCCGTGGAGATATGGGGAACGCCGAACTTCTCGGACAAGATAGCGGCCTGGGTGCCCTTGCCGGCACCGGGAGGACCAAGGAGGACAAGTCTCACTTGAGGAACCCTTCATAGTTACGCTGCATTAGCTGACTCTCGATCTGCTTCACGGTGTCCAGGCCGACGCTGACCATGATCAGCACCGCGGTGCCACCGAACGGCAGGTTCTGCGCGCCGCCGCCATTCCCGATGTCGAGGAACAGGTTGGGCAGAACAGCAATGGTGCCGAGGTAAATCGCACCCGGAAGGGTGATGCGACTCAGCACGTAGTTGAGGTAGTCCGCGGTCGGCTGACCTGGTCGGATACCGGGGATGAAGCCGCCGAACTTCTTCATCTCGTCGGCGCGCTCTTCGGGATTGAAGGTGATGGCGACGTAGAAGTACGTGAAGAAGACGATCAGGCCGAAGTAGATCGCGATGTACACCGGGTTGGCCGGGTTCACCAGGTAGGTGTTGATGAGGCGCTGCCACCAACTGGGGTCGACCGCTGTACTGGCCGAAGTCAGCTGTGCGATCAAGTTCGGGAGGTACAGCAGTGAAGACGCGAAGATCACCGGGATGACGCCGGCCTGGTTCACCTTCAGAGGCAGGTACGTCGAGGATCCGCCGTACATCTTGCGTCCGACCATCCGCTTTGCGTACTGAACCGGGATCCGGCGCTGACCCTGCTCGACGAAGACGACACCGGCGATGATCAACAGCGCTGCGAGGCAGACGAAGGCGAAGACCAGTGGACCGCGGCTGTCGAGAATCGACTTGCCCTCGCTCGGGATACGCGATGCGATACCGGCGAAGATGAGGAGCGACATACCGTTACCCACGCCACGTTCGGTGATGACCTCGCCGAACCACATGACCATGGCAGCACCGGCAGTCATGACCAGCACGATGATGGCAAGACCGAAGATCGACTTGTCGGCGATGATGTCGTCACAGCCCTGGAGCAACTGTCCGCGTGCCGCAAGAGCGACGATGCCGGTCGACTGCAGGATTGCCAGAGCGATGGACAGGTAACGCGTGTACTGCGTCATCTTGGCCTGACCGGACTGGCCTTCTTTTCGAAGTTCCTCGAACTTCGGGATCACCACGGTCAGCAGCTGCACGATGATGCTTGCCGTGATGTACGGCATGATGCCGATCGCAAAGATCGACATCTGCAGCAGAGCGCCACCGGAGAACAGGTTGATCAGCGAGTAGATACCTGCTGAGTCACCGGAGTTGGCGATATCGATGCACTGACGCACGCGGCCGTAGTCGACACCTGGGGACGGAATGAGAGCGCCGACCCGATACAGAGCCACCAAGCCGAGGGTGAAGAGGATCTTCCGCCTCAGGTCTGGGGTCCTGAGGGCCGAGACGAAGGCGGAAAGCAAAGATCCTCCTGGCACGACGGTAGGGAGACAGATCGTTTGACCTGTCGAACTTTTGAACTCTAACAGTGAGCATTTGGGAACTAAGCGGGCAGACCACGAAAACCGGGTAAGCCGAAGATACATTTGCCACTCGGTGACCAGAATACTGGCCCATCCGAGGCATGCACGACCAATCTGTGACAAGACCTGGTAGACGCCGATGGCCGCAGCGCAGCAAACGCTGCGCTGCGGCCATCGGACTAGCTACGCGTGATTACTCACAGCTCGGTGGCGGAACCACCGGCAGCAGCAATCTTTTCCTTGGCGGAACCGGTGAACTTGTCGACGGTCACCTGAACGGCAACTGTCAGTTCGCCGTCGCCCAGAACCTTGACGAGCTGGTTCTTGCGGACTGCGCCCTTGGCAACGAGATCCTCGACCGTGATTGCTCCACCTTCGGGGAACAGACGGGCGATGTCGCCGACATTGACGACCTGGTACTCGGTGCGGAACGGGTTCGTGAAGCCCTTGAGCTTGGGCAGACGCATGTGAAGCGGCATCTGTCCGCCCTCGAAGCCCACGCGCACGGTGTTACGTGCCTTGGTGCCCTTGGTACCGCGACCTGCGGTCTTACCACGCTTGCCGCCCTCACCGCGTCCAACACGAATCTTGTTGGACTTGGATCCCGGAGCGGGGCGCAGGTGGTGCAGTTTGATGGTCATGGTTAGACCTCCTCAACTGTTACGAGGTGGCGCACCACGTTGATCAGACCGCGGTTCTGTGCGTTGTCCTCACGAACAACGGTCTGACGGATGCCCTTGAGACCGAGCGTGCGCAGAGAATCCTTCTGGTTCTGCTTGGTCCCGATGATGCTCTTGATCTGAGTGACCTTGAGATCTGCCATTACTTCACACTCCCAGCAGCCTGTGCGCGAGCGCGAAGCATGCCGGCGGGTGCAACCTCTTCGAGGGTGAGGCCGCGGCGAGCCGCAACTTCCTCGGGACGCTGCAGACCCTTGAGCGCAGCAACGGTCGCATGCACGACGTTGATGGCGTTGTCGCTACCGAGCGACTTCGACAGGATGTCCGCGATACCAGCGCACTCCAGCACGGCGCGCACAGCGCCACCGGCGATAACACCGGTACCGGGGCTTGCCGGGCGAAGCATGACGATGCCGGCAGCAGCCTCACCCTGAACGGGGTGAGTGATGGTGTTGGCGATCATCGGGACGCGGAAGAAGCTCTTGCGAGCCTCCTCGACACCCTTCTGGATGGCCGCGGGAACTTCCTTGGCCTTTCCGTAGCCGACGCCGACCAGTCCGTTGCCGTCTCCGACGATCACCAGAGCGGTGAAGCTGAAGCGACGACCACCCTTGACGACCTTGGAAACGCGGTTGATCGTGACAACGCGCTCGATGAACTGTGACTTCTCCGCAGCGTTTCCGCCACGGCCACCGTCGCGACGGTCACGGCCGCCACCACGGTTGTCCCCACGAGCGTTGCTGTTGTCACCGCTGTTGGGGCCATTCTGTCCGGCGGGTCCGCTTCCGCCGTCACGCCTTTGACGTCCCGGCATCAGGCTGTCCTTCCGTTGAAAATGTTGGTCATCAGAACTTCAACCCGCCTTCGCGAGCCGCGTCTGCCAGGGCCGCGAT
The DNA here is from genome assembly GCF_046097995.1 of Rhodococcus sp. 5A-K4. Classification (NCBI taxonomy): domain Bacteria; kingdom Bacillati; phylum Actinomycetota; class Actinomycetes; order Mycobacteriales; family Nocardiaceae; genus Rhodococcus; species Rhodococcus sp. 5A-K4. The sequence goes on along the minus strand of NZ_JBJURM010000012.1, from coordinate 23,036 downwards.
GCGACCGTGGTAGCCGTGTCCGCCGTGGTCGAAGACAACTGCTTCCACGCCGGCAGCCTTGGCGCGCTCGGCGATCAGCTGACCGACCTTCGCGCTCGCAGCCTTCTTGTCGCCTTCTGCCACGCGCACGTCTGCTTCGATGGTCGACGCGGAGGCCAGGGTGTGGCCGGCCAGGTCGTCCACGAGCTGGACGTGGATGTGGCGCGAGGACCGGTTGACGACCAAGCGGGGACGCTCGGGCGTGCCGGAGACCTTCTTGCGGAGACGGAAGTGACGACGCGTCTTCGAGAGACGACGCTTGGTGGACGCATCCTTGCCCAGCGGAATCCGCTTGGCTTTCTGGTTTGCAGTCTGGCTCATATCACTTACCCGTCTTTCCGACCTTGCGGCGGATCTGCTCACCCTCGTAACGCACGCCCTTACCCTTGTACGGGTCCGGACGACGGAGACGACGGATGTTGGCCGAGATCTGCCCGACCTTCTGCTTGTCGATGCCGGACACCGAGAACCGGGTGGGCGACTCGACGACGAAGGTGATGCCTTCAGGAGCCTCGATCGGCACCGGGTGGCTGAAGCCGAGCGCGAACTCGAGGTCCTTGCCCTTCAGTGCCACACGGTAACCAACACCGTGGATCTCCATCTTCTTCGTGTAACCCTCGGTGACACCGGTGATGATGTTCGCAACCAGGGTCCGCGACAGACCGTGCAGCGCGCGGCTACGACGCTCGTCGTCGGGGCGCGTGACGCTCAGCGAGCCGTCCTCTGCCTTTTCGATTGCGATGGGCTCGGAGATGGTCAGCGCGAGGGTGCCCTTGGGACCCTTGACGGTGACATCCTGGCCGCTGATCGTGACGTCAACGCCCGCGGGGACGGTGACCGGAATCTTTCCAATACGCGACATTGTGGTGGCCTCCCTTACCAGACGTAGGCGAGGACTTCCCCGCCTACTCCTTGATTGGCCGCCTGGCGATCGGTGAGCAGACCGGACGACGTGGAGATGATGGCCACGCCGAGGCCTCCGAGGACCTTGGGCAGGTTGGTGGACTTCGCGTAAACCCGGAGACCGGGCTTGGAAACGCGACGCACGCCGGCGAGGCTACGCTCGCGGCTGGGACCGTACTTCAGATCGACGATGAGGGTCTTGCCGACCTCTGCGTCTTCGGTACGGAAATCCGAGATGTAGCCCTCGCGCTTGAGGATCTCGGCGATGTTCGCCTTGATCTTCGAGTGGGGAAGCTTCACCTCATCGTGGTACGCCGTGTTGGCGTTGCGCAGACGCGTCAAGAAGTCTGCGATGGGGTCAGTCATGGTCATAGGTCGACCTCGACACCTTTCTCGCTGTGGTTCCCATGCAACACCGGACGAATCCGATCGTGGGCCTCCAGCAATTCGGCTGGGCCGTCCGACTTGTGTCAGACGGCGTAAGTTACCGCACCGAGCTGAACGCATGCGTCAGCCACGGCAACCGCTCTAGTGTAGGGAACTTTGGCGCAAGTGTCCACCGGGATGCCACGTCGGCTCCCCCACCGCCACCCGAAGGTCGCTGATCGGGAAGGTATCGACGCACCCCGAAATCTGAACTGCTCGTTCGGCACCGAAGAACGACATCGACGAACGATGATCGCTTTCAACCAGAGTCGCAGCGGGACAGTTCTTTTCAGGATCGGCGCGATACACAACTCGATGGAAACCACGAATGGACGTGGGTTCCAAAGGAACCCACGTCCATTCACATGCGTGGTGTGACGAAGCCCGAGGGCCTCAGATCACCAAGAGCTCTTGCGAACTCCGGGAAGCTCGCCGGCGTGAGCCATCTCGCGAACGCAGATACGGCACAAGCCGAACTTGCGGAACACCGAGTGCGGGCGACCGCACCGCTGGCAGCGGGTGTAGGCGCGAACCGCGAACTTGGGCTTCTTGTTGGCCTTGTTGACCAATGCCTTCTTAGCCATGCGCTCAGTTCTCCTTGAACGGGAAGCCGAGGTGCTTGAGCAGTGCACGGCCTTCTTCGTTGTTGGTTGCGGTGGTCACGACGGTGATGTCCATACCGCGGGGGCGATCGATCTTGTCCACGTCGATCTCGTGGAACATCGACTGCTCGTTGAGGCCGAACGTGTAGTTGCCGTTGCCGTCGAACTGGTTGCCCGAGAGACCGCGGAAGTCGCGGATACGGGGCAGAGCGACAGACACGAGGCGGTCCAGGAACTCCCACATGCGGTCACCACGGAGGGTGACGCGTGCGCCGATGGGCATACCTTCGCGGAGCTTGAACTGCGCGATGGACTTACGTGCCTTGCGGATCTCGGGCTTCTGGCCTGTGATCAGCGACAGGTCATGGACAGCGCCGTTGATCAGCTTGGCGTCACGGGCAGCGTCGCCGACGCCCATGTTGACGACAACCTTGACGACGCCGGGGATCTGCATGACGTTCGAGTAGTCGAACTCGCTGTTGAGCGCGTCCTTGATCTCAGCGCGGTAGCGTGCCTTGAGGCGCGGCTGGACCTTGTTTTCGGTGGAGGTCATGTCAGATGTCCTTCCCGTTCTTCCGGGAAATCCGAACGCGCTTGCCGGACTCTTCGTCGGTGCGGTAGCCCACGCGGGTGGGGTTTCCGTCCGAGTCGACGACTGCAACGTTGGAAACGTGGATCGGGGCTTCCTGCGTGACGATGCCGCCGGAGGATGCTCCGCGCTCGTTCGCGGAAACCGCGGTGTGCTTCTTGATTCGGTTCACGCCTTCGACGAGGACCTTGTCGGTCGCGGGGTAGGCCTGAATGACCTTGCCCTTCGCGCCCTTGTCCTTGCCGGCGATGACCAGAACGGTGTCACCCTTGTGCACCTTCATCACAGCACCTCCGGGGCAAGCGAAACGATCTTCATGAACTTCTTCTCGCGCAGCTCACGGCCGACGGGTCCGAAGATGCGGGTTCCACGGGGATCACTGTCAGCCTTGATGAGCACTGCAGCGTTCTCGTCGAACTTGATGTAGGAACCGTCCGGACGACGGCGCTCCTTGGTCGTGCGAACGATGACGGCCTTGACGACCTCACCCTTCTTGATGTTTCCACCGGGGATTGCGTCCTTGACGGTGGCGACGATGACGTCACCGATCCCGGCGTAGCGACGTGACGAACCGCCGAGAACGCGGATGCAAAGGATTTCCTTGGCACCCGTGTTATCAGCGACGCGAACTCGCGACTCCTGCTGAATCACTTGATCTCCCTAGACCTGGAATTTCGTGCGCAACGGATTACCGACCCGGTGCGCGCGGTCATTGTTGCCACCTGCGTCGTGTCTGAGCTGCAGTCCCACCGACTGACGTCGGGAGACGATCACTGCAAGCACCGTTCGAGCTGCGCACGTGAAGACACACCTCTGCCACAGGCAACCGTTCTATTGTAGGGAAGGGTTCACCGAATACCAAATCAGCCGTACTCGACGCAACTCGAACCCTTCGCCCGGAAAGCCCCGAAAGCCCCCGGAAAGCCCCCGGAAAGCCGAATGGCCCACTCCCCCAAGGGGAAGCGGGCCATTCGGTGATACTCGATCAGCTCGAGGATTCGATCAGGCTTACTTGGCCTTTTCGAGGACCTCGACCAGACGCCAGTGCTTCGTCGCGGACAGCGGACGGGTTTCCATCAGCTGAACGCGGTCGCCGACGCCGGCAACGCCGTTCTCGTCGTGCGCCTTCACCTTGGTCGTACGGCGGATGATCTTGCCGTAGAGCTTGTGCTTGACGCGGTCTTCGAGCTCGACCACGATCGTCTTTTCCATCTTGTCGGACACGACGTATCCGACACGGACCTTACGGCTCGCGCGCTCTTCTGTGCTCACTGCTTTTTCCTCACTCATGCCGCGTCACCTGCATCCGGACCCACAGCGAGTCCGAGCTCACGCTCACGCAGGACGGTGTAGATGCGCGCGATCTCGTGACGAACGGTGCGCAGTCGTCGGTTGTTGTCCATCTGGCCGGTAGCCATCTGGAAACGAAGGTTGAAAAGCTCTTCCTTCGACTCACGGAGCCGGGTGACCAGCTCGTCTTCACTGAGCTCGCGGAGCTCTGCTGCTGGGGTTCCAGTAGCCATCAGAACTGCTCCTCTCTGGTCACGATCCGGCACTTGCACGGGAGCTTGTGCATCGCGCGGCGCAGGGCCTCACGAGCAATCTCCTCGTTGGGGTATGTCATCTCGAACAGAACGCGTCCGGGCTTGACGTTGGCAATCCACCACTCGGGCGAACCCTTACCGGAACCCATTCGGGTTTCGGCCGGCTTCTTCGTGAGGGGGCGATCCGGGAAGATGTTGATCCAGATCTTGCCGCCACGCTTGATGTGCCGAGTCATGGCGATACGAGCGGACTCGATCTGCCGGTTGGTGATGTAGGCAGGCTCGAGAGCCTGGATGCCGTAGTCACCGAAGGTCACCTGGGTACCGCCCTTGGCGGCACCCGAACGGCTCGGGTGGTGCTGCTTGCGGTGCTTGACCCGCCGTGGGATCAACATGCGTCAGCCCTCCTGATTCTGTTCAGTTGCGGGAGCATCGGCGGTTGCGGTCGCTGCGCGGCCGGCCTCGGTGCTGGTCGCAGTGGTACCGGTGGCACCGGAACGACGCGGACGGCTCGGACGCTCACGACGCGGGCGATCCCCGGCCGGTGCGGCCGTGTTGGCGGCGAGCTCACGCTTGCCACCGACGATGTCGCCCTTGTAGATCCAGACCTTGACGCCGATGCGACCGAAGGTGGTCTTGGCCTCGTAGAGGCCGTAGTCGATGTCCGCACGAAGCGTGTGCAGCGGCACACGGCCTTCGCGGTAGAACTCCGACCGGGACATCTCGGCGCCGCCGAGACGACCGGAGCACTGAACGCGGATTCCCTTGACGTTGGGCTGACGCATGGCCGACTGGATGGCCTTGCGCATTGCACGACGGAAGGCAACGCGGTTCGAGAGCTGCTCGGCCACACCCTGTGCGACGAGCTGTGCTTCAGCTTCTGCGTTCTTGACCTCGAGGATGTTCAGCTGAACCTGCTTGCCGGTCAGCTTCTCGAGCTCGGAGCGGATGCGATCGGCTTCGGCGCCGCGGCGGCCGATGACGATGCCCGGACGTGCAGTGTGGATGTCCACGCGAACACGGTCACGGGTGCGCTCGATTTCGACCTTCGCGATTCCTGCGCGCTCCATGCCGGTGGCGAGGAGCTTACGGATCGCGACGTCTTCCTTGACGTACTCCGCGTACTGCTTGTCTGCGTACCAGCGAGACTTCCAGTCGGTGGTGATGCCGAGACGGAAGCCGTGCGGGTTGATTTTCTGGCCCACTACTGAGCACTTCCCTTCCGGCGATTACGGGTCGATGTTCCGGTCTTCGGCAGGCTCTCCACGATCACGGTGATGTGACTGGTGCGCTTGCGAATACGGAACGCACGTCCCTGTGCACGCGGCTGGAACCGCTTGAGGGTCGCGCCCTCGTCCACGAACGCCGTAGCAACGACAAGCGTGCTGGGGTCGAGGTCGAGGTTGTTCTCGGCGTTGGCTGCTGCGGAGGCGATCACCTTGGCGACCGGCTCGCTCGCTGCCTGCGGCGCGAACTTCAGGATGTTCAGGGCGTCTTCAACCGAGCGCCCGCGGACCAGGTCCACAACTCGACGTGCCTTCATCGGCGTAACGCGAACGTGCTTCGCTACAGCCTTGGCAGTCGGGTTGGCGGTTTCGGTGTTGCTCATCGCCTCTTCGCCTTCCGATCATCCTTGATGTGACCCTTGAACGTGCGGGTCGGTGCAAACTCTCCGAGCTTGTGTCCGACCATGGAGTCGGAAACGAACACGGGGACGTGCTTGCGGCCGTCGTGAACTGCAAACGTGTGGCCGATGAAGTCCGGGATGATTGTCGAACGACGGGACCAGGTCTTGATGACCTGCTTGGTTCCCTTTTCGTTCTGTACATCCACCTTCGCGAGGAGGTGGTCATCGACGAACGGGCCCTTCTTAAGGCTGCGTGGCATCCTTCACTCCCTCCTAGCGCTTGTTCTTGCCGGTGCGGCGGCGACGGACGATCATCTTGTCGCTTGCCTTGTTCTTGCGGGTACGGCCTTCAGGCTTACCCCACGGGCTGACCGGGTGGCGTCCACCTGAGGTCTTGCCCTCGCCGCCACCGTGCGGGTGGTCGACCGGGTTCATCACGACACCACGAACGGTCGGGCGCTTGCCCTTCCAACGCATACGGCCGGCCTTGCCCCAGTTGATGTTCGACTGCTCGGCGTTGCCGACCTCGCCGACGGATGCGCGGCAGCGCACGTCGACGCGACGGATTTCACCGGAAGGCATACGCAGCGTGGCGTAGCTGCCTTCCTTACCGAGGAGCTGGATGCTGGCGCCTGCGGAACGAGCCATCTTGGCTCCGCCGCCGGGACGCAGTTCCACACCGTGGATGGTGGTACCAGTCGGGATGTTGCGCAGCGGCAGGTTGTTGCCCGGCTTGATGTCGGCGCCTGCACCGGACTCGACCGGTGAACCCTGCACCAGGCCCTTGGGGGCGATGATGTAGCGCTTCTCACCGTCTGCGTAATGCAGGAGTGCGATGTTTGCTGTGCGGTTGGGGTCGTACTCGATGTGAGCGACCTTTGCCGGGATGCCGTCCTTGTCGTTGCGACGGAAATCGATCAGTCGGTATGCACGCTTGTGTCCGCCACCCTTGTGACGGGTGGTGATACGACCGTGTGCGTTACGTCCACCGCGACCGTGCAGCGGGCGAACCAGCGACTTCTCGGGGGTTGACCGAGTGATCTCGGCGAAGTCCGAGACGCTCGAGCCACGACGGCCCGGTGTTGTCGGCTTGTACTTACGGATTGCCATGAGTCTTCTCGTCCTCTATGTCTCGTCAAGTCCCGGCGCTTACGCGACCGGTCCTCCGAAGATCTCGATGGGCTTGCTGTCAGCGGACAGGGTCACGAGCGCGCGCTTGGTGTCCTTGCGCTTGCCGTAACCGAATCGGGTCCGCTTACGCTTGCCCTGACGGTTGGCGGTGTTGACGCTGGTCACCTTGACGCCGAAGACCTTCTCGACGGCAATCTTGATCTGCGTCTTGTTCGAGTCCGGGTGCACCAGGAAGGTGTAGGTGCCTTCCTCGATCAGTCCGTAGGACTTCTCGGAGATGACCGGAGCGAGCAGGATGTCGCGGGGGTCAGCGATGGTGCTCACTTGGCGTCCTCCTTGTTCTGAGCGCTCTCTGCGGGCCCGTGGATGAACGCGTTGAGTGCCTCGACGCTGAACACGACATCGTCTGCATTGAGCACGTCGTAGGTGTTGAGCTGGTCGGGTGCAATGGGATGCACGCCTTCCAGGTTCTGCACGCTCTTCCAAGCGGCTACATCCTGGCGACCCACGACGAGCAGCAGCTTCTTGCGATCCGAAATCTCGCCGAGGAACGCGATTGCGCCCTTGGTCGAAGGCGTCTGCCCTGCAACCAGTTCGGTGATGACGTGGATGCGCTCGTTGCGTGCGCGGTCAGAGAGGGCTCCGCGAAGAGCGGCTGCCTTCATCTTCTTGGGGGTGCGCTGGCTGTAGTCACGCGGCTGCGGGCCGTGAACGGTTCCGCCGCCGACGAACTGCGGTGCGCGAGTCGAGCCCTGGCGTGCGCGGCCGGTGCCCTTCTGGCGGTACGGCTTCTTGCCACCGCCGCGGACGTCGCCGCGGGTCTTGGTGGAGTGGGTTCCCTGACGAGCAGCTGCGAGCTGCGCGACGACAACCTGATGGAGAAGCGCGATGTTGGCCGGAGCGTCGAAGATCTCAGCGGGGAGATCGACGGTGCCGTTGGTCTTGCCGCCGGCGACCTTGACGTCCAGGGTCAACTTGGTCTCGGTGCTGGTCATGCCCGTGCACCACCCTTCACTGCACTCTTGACGATCACGAGGCCGCCCTTGCGGCCGGGGATCGCACCCTTGATCAGCAGCAGGCCGTTCTCGGCATCCACCTTGTGGACCGAGAGGTTCTGCGTCGTGATGCGGTCGCTACCCATGCGTCCGGACATGCGCATGCCCTTGAACACGCGGCCGGGGGTTGCACAGCCACCGATGGAGCCCGGGCGGCGGTGAACAGCCTGGGTACCGTGCGACGCGCCCTGTCCCTTGAAGCCGTGACGCTTCATGGTTCCGGCGAAGCCCTTGCCCTTGCTGGTTCCGGTGACGTCGACGTATGCGCCGTCCTCGAAGACCTCGGCGGTGAGCTCCTGGCCGACCTCGTAGTCCGAGGTGTCCGCAACGCGGAGCTCCACTACGTGGCGACGCGGGGTCACACCAGCCTTGGTGAACTGGCCGGAAGTCGGCTTGTTCACCTTGCGCGGGTCGATGGCGCCGAACGCGAGCTGAACGGCGCTGTAGCCGTCACGCTCTTCGGTACGGATCTGGGTTACGACGTTCGGCCCAGCCTTCACGACGGTGACCGGGACAACCCGGTTGTTCTCGTCGAAGACCTGGGTCATGCCGAGCTTGGTGCCCAGGATTCCCTTGATCTTGGTATCAGTCATTGTTTTTGTCTCCGCCGTCACTGAATGTTCACGTCGACACTGGCCGGAAGGTCGATGCGCATGAGCGCGTCAACCGTCTTCGGCGTCGGGTCGAGAATGTCGATCAGCCGCTTGTGAGTACGCATCTCGAAGTGCTCGCGCGAGTCCTTGTACTTGTGCGGCGAGCGGATGACGCAATATACGTTCTTCTCGGTCGGCAACGGCACAGGTCCAACGACGCGGGCACCCGTACGGGTTACCGTCTCGACGATCTTGCGCGCTGACGCGTCGATCGCCTCGTGGTCGTAGGCCTTGAGCCTGATGCGGATCTTTTGTCCCGCCACGCTTAGTGTCCTTTTCTTGCCGCGTTTCGTAGCCCGCCTGGTCAGGCTCGAGCTACCTCGTCTGCACAGTCCTTGCCTGGACGATGACACGACGAACACTGAAGCGATCGGGACCAAGTCCGAAAGTTCGGAAGACCGTGTTAGCGGTAAACCGAGCATCGGATCAGATCAGGATCTGCTGCCGCTGTTCGTTTGTCATTGTTCTCCGGTACACGCGGTCGGGCGTGTCGCCTTCTCACTCATCCTGCGCCGGACAATCTTTCGATCATCTGGCGCGTGATGCGTACCGGACGTGTTCGATGTCGAACACAAAGTAGGTACTGCTTCCGTCCTGCATTACTTCTCGTCTTGCATGTCTTGCATGGTCACAGTCGTTGACCCGATTACCCTGACGGGATCTGCGATCGATCGTCTGTGACGTCTTACCCTTACCCGATCACGGCCGCAAACGACCGCGTCCCGGACAAGGCAACCCGACCAGTATGCCGTACCTGGCCCGATTCCTCAACTCCCCCGAACCAGCCTTTCCGAGTGAGCTGCGCGACAACAACCTTACTCAGAAGTAAGATAGTCCGATGACTACTTCCAGCCCCACCTATCGCGGATGGCAGAAATTGCCGGACAACGCCCTCGGACATGCAGTTTTCTCGGCGGCGATGTCCATTCGCGTGCCCTACTTCGCCTCCGTTCTCCCCCGGGTGACCAAGTTGGAACCGGGCCTGTGCGAGGTCCGCTCCCCCAAATGGTGGGGCGTCCACAACCATCTCGGCACCTTTCACGCGATCGCAGCATGCAATCTCGCGGAGGTCGCAATGGGCATGCTGAGCGAAGCGACGGTTCCGAACTCGCACCGCTGGATCCCCAAGTCCATGAAGGTCGACTACCTCGCCAAGGCCGAGACCGGCCTGCGGGCGGTCGCCCGACTCGAGACTTTGCCGGACTTCGCGGCGATCGAGAGTGGCACGGAACTTCTCGTTCCCATCTCGATCTTCGACCGGGGCGGCAAGGAAGTAGTCCACGCCGAAATCACCACCTGGGTCTCCCCCAAGTAGGCACTCACGAACCCGCCTGCATCGCAACCTGATTCGCCCGCCAAGCAGGTTTCGCAGAATTAGGCACCACCGCAGGTTTCGGCGAATGACGATCGTGGAACACCTCCCCGAACGGCGATGGTCGGTCGGGGTGCCGGTGTCCGGAGGTGGGTTGCGTTCCGGGCACCACATTGTCGACCTCGCGTCACGCCGAGCACCGGGAGGCCTCGTGGAAGAGTTCTTGACCACAACGAGTTCCGAAGCAGGCACGCAGACCTCGTCGTATCCGGACGAGGCCGAGGGATTGGACAGCTTCCGGCGCGACCTCGACGCCATCGACGCTCTACTTCTCGAGACGGTGCGGCAGCGGCTGGAACTCTGCCTACGCATCGGCGAGTGGAAGCGCTCCCGCGAGGTTCCGATGATGCAACCCGGCCGCGTCCGCCTCGTGCAGGAGCGGGCGCGTGAATTCGCCCGTAGACACGACCTCTCCCCCGACTTCTTCAACGCCCTGTACGAGCTGATGATTGCCGAGACCTGTCGACTCGAAGACCTGGTGATCAACGCACCTGTTGAGGAGGAGGACACTGTTCGGGAATCCGTCGGACCGAGATCAGGATCATCGACATGAGTTCCCGCACCCTTCTGGTGGACAATTACGACTCGTTCACCTACAACCTGTTCACCCTGTTGACCGAGGTCAACGGGGTTGTGCCGACCGTGGTCCGCAACGACGCGGATTGGGATTCCATCGATCTCGCGTCATACGACAACGTGGTCATCTCCCCAGGTCCCGGCCGGCCGGATCGCGACCGTGATTTCGGAATCAGCCGCCGTTTCATCGAAGAAGCGCCTCTCCCACTTCTCGGTGTCTGTCTCGGCCACCAGGGCCTGTGCGAGTTGTTCGGCGCGGACGTGGTCGTTGCGCCCGTACCGATGCACGGCCGAATTTCGCTGATCGATCACGACGGCTCGGGCATCTTTGCCGGACTTCCGTCGCCGTTCCGAGCTGTTCGCTACCACTCGTTGACCGTCGAGAATCTGCCGAACGCCTTCGTTCGTACCGCGTGGACGTCCGACGGACTGCTCATGGGTGTCCGGCACCGGACCAAGCCGATGTGGGGCGTTCAGTTCCATCCGGAGTCCATCAGTACCGAGTTCGGCATAGATTTGCTCGCGAACTTCCGCGATCTGTCCGTCGGACGCACTCTGGATTCGGTGATCCGACCCGAACCGACTTCGCAAACACCCGACCTGCGGCCGGCGATCAACTACGACGTCGACGACGTGATTCTCGATTTTGCAGTGGACCCGTCTGCGGCCTATGCAGCACTGTTCGCCGACGGTCCGAACGCGTTCTGGCTGGACCGCGCGGCAACCGCAGAGCCGAGTGCGCGCTTTTCGATACTCGGCGATTCGTCGGGGCCGCTGGCCGAGTTCATCACGTACGACGTGCAAGCCGAGGTACTGACTGTCAGCCGAAAAGGCTTGTCCGACGAGCACATTCGAGTTCCGTTCTTCGATTACTTGGACGCACAACTCGCGACGCGCTTCGTGCCCTCGCATCCGGAACTCGACTTCAACCTCGGCTACGTGGGCTACCTCGGCTACGAACTGAAAGCACAGACCGGAGGAAGGGCAGTCCATCCGGCACCCACTCCTGATGCCGCTCTGGTGTTTGCCGATCGCGCCGTCGTCATCGATCACACCGCGGGCCGCACTCACGTTTTGAGGTTGCGCGAGAAAGTCCGGGACGCCGGCTATGACGATTGGCTCGAATCGACCGTCGACACCTTGGCGCGGATCGGCGCGGACCTTCCGGAACGCACCCCGGTTCCGCTGATCAGCGACACCGTCTGGACGCAGGCTCGCCTGCGGCATGATCGCGATCAGTACCTGTCGTTGATCGGAACGGCCCTCTCGGAGATCCGGGCAGGTGAGTCCTACGAGGTATGTCTGACCAACATGGCGAGCGTCGACGAGACGATCGATGCACAGCAGGCGTTCGAGTATCTGCGCTCGATCAATCCGACGCCGTACAGCGCACTTCTCGACTTCACCGGCATCTCGGTGGTCTCGGCCTCGCCTGAGCGGTTCCTTCGTGTCGACTCGGACGGCAACGTCGAGTCCAAGCCGATCAAAGGGACCCGTCCGCGCGGCGTCACCCGAGCGCGTGATGCTGCGCTACGGCAGGACCTGCTCGACAGCGAGAAGGACCGCGCCGAGAACCTGATGATCGTGGACCTCACTCGCAACGACCTCACCAAGGTCTGCGTTCCGGGAAGTGTCCACGTTCCGAGGCTGTTCGCGATCGAGTCGTACTCGTCCGTTCACCAAATGGTGTCGACGGTGCGTGGACATCTGAGCCCGGGGTCGTCGGCGGTGGACTGTGTCCGCGCCGCGTTCCCCGGCGGATCGATGACAGGTGCTCCGAAGGTACGAACGATGGAGATCATCGACCGCCTCGAATCCGGCCCACGTGGGGTCTACTCGGGATCGATCGGGTACTTCGCCCTCGGTGGCGCCGCGGACCTCTCGATCGTGATCCGGTCGCTGGTCTGCACCGAGAGCGGCGTGACCTTCGGAATCGGTGGTGCCATTACAGCGTTGTCCGACCCGGAAGAAGAATTCGACGAGACCACGGTCAAGGCGTCCACTCTGCTCCGTGCACTCGATGCGGTGTCCTCGCGGGTCCTCGAATACGGCGGGTAGATCCAGCCATGACGCCGGCATCAGGCACCGCGACGGTTGTCGGCGGCCTGGGTGCCGTCGGATCCATGTTCGTCGAACTGCTTCGCGCCGGGGGGGCGACGGTCACCGTCGTCGACCCAGCAGGCAGCGATCCTGACGGAGATGTAGTCGTCGGAGACATCACGAAACCCAGTGACCGGGTCCTCGCACACGTGGAGTCCTCGAGCGTCATCGTGCTCGCGGTTCCCGAACAGGTCGCTCTAGCCGCACTACCGAGCCTTCGAACATCCGGTGCTCTCGTTGTGGACACACTGTCGGTCAAATCGCGGATGGACGCAGCAATCGCCGACGCCGGCCGAGAAGGGGAGTTCCTCGGACTCAACCCCATGTTCCGTCCGTCGCTCGGACCGCGCGGTCGGGCCGTCATCGCAGTGCCGTACGTCGACGGTCCGCAGTCCGTCAGATTCCTCGACGTCGTGCGCTCGTGGGGAGCGTCGGTCGCGGTGATGGACGCCGATCGTCACGACCGGTTGGCCGCGGCTACCCAGGTTCTGACACACGCGTCGGTGCTGGCTTTCGGCGTTGCCCTGGCCGAACTCGGAGTTTCTGCGGACGAACTCCTCGCGGTCGCCCCTCCCCCGCATCGGACCTTGCTCGCGCTCCTGGCGCGGATAGCCGGCGGCGAACCGGAGGTGTACTGGGACGTACAAGCGGGCAATCCGTATGCAGGTGCGACACGAAAAGCACTGTTCGATGCCACCTCACAGGTGGACACGGCGGCCGAGACGCTCGGCGACTTCACGACGCTGATGAAAACCGCCGAGGCAGCGCTCGACGATCACTCCGGCGAATTGAACGCGGAGTGCCAGAGCCTATTCGATCGCATTGCCGAAAGGCACAGAGAGTAGGGAACGATGAGACCTGGAGTGAGTCCGCCCAGCCTCCCCGAGTACGACGCCTCGGATCCGGTCGAGAGTGCAATCGTCAGTCGGCTTGCGAGCAATTGGGCGCGCCGGGCAACCGTGAAGAAGGCGGAGCCGGAACTGGACGATCTCTTCGATTCGTCGTTGTCCGACTACCCCGAAGCACTTCTCCCGTTCGCGGAGCATCCGACCTACCTGGCATTGCGTCCCGAGCAGAAGCAACGCCTGCAAGCCTGGGCATGGATCGCGTTCAACAAGAACGTCATGGACATCGAGAAGTACGTCGTCAATCCCGGATTCGACGTTCTCGCCGAAGACCGACTCGGCGTCGGTCTCGGAGATTGGGCTGCAGTGGCCGTCAATCAGGCGATGGTCGACGAGCAATATCACACGCTCATGCACTTCAATGCCAGTTCAGCGACCCGTCGAGGCAGGGGCTGGGGGCTGCCGGCGAAGGCACTGCCAGACGTCCTGACGGTCCGCACGCGGGCGCAAGCTCTCGACGCAGCCGAGGGGCCTCGCAAGATCGCCCTGACACAGTTGGCGTTCATGACCGTCGCCGAAGTGTCGATCACCGCATACCTCGACCTGATCTCGGATGACCCGGGTGTGCAGTCGATCAACCGCGCGACAATCCGGTTGCACGCTCGCGACGAGTACTGCCACGCCTCGATTGCCGGGGAACTGGCCGAGTCGGTCTGCAGCACGCTCGATGACGAGGAACTTCGAATCTTCGCGGATTCCGCATGCACTGCGATGCGCTCGTTCGCCTCGAACGACTACGGTGCGTGGCGGTCGATACTCGCGATGGAGGGCATCGGGTCCGGAGACAAGATGATCGACAACCTCGAGCATTCCACGGGTTCGGAGTTGCTGGTACAAGACTTCAGTGGACTACGTACGTTGTTCGACAGGCTCGGCGTGCCCGATCGGATCGATTTCACATGACCGCCCATTTCAGTGTGGGTGAGGACACATCACCGGCTCGCGGTCACCTGTTCCTGGGTGTTTCTCGAGGTTATCGATCAGCACTCCTTGCATGTTGCGGTCCGCGACGGATCGCTCCGGTAACATCCCTAGCTAGTAACTAGATACTCAGTAATGAAGGCAACAGAGCCCCGCGGGGATCGCGTGCCCGTCCAATCCCACGCAAACAGCGGAGTGTTGATGCCCTATTCCACGGACGCAGCGGTTCTGGTGGAAGGCGTCCACAAGTCATTCAAGGACGTCCACGCCCTTCAAGGCGTGAGTTTCAGCGCACCTCGAGGTTCTGTTCTCGGAATCCTCGGGCCGAACGGCGCCGGCAAGACCACGACGGTGAAAGTCTTGTCCACCCTGATCACTCCGGACAGTGGTCGCGCGGTCGTCGCAGGCCATGACGTCGTTCGCAATGCGCCGGAAGTTCGTCGGTCGATCATGATGACGGGTCAGTTCGCGGCGCTGGACGAGACGCTCTCGGGACGAGAGAACATCGAAATGTTCGCGCGATTGATGGGCCTCGACAAGGCTGCGGCCCGTCAGCGTGCCGTGGAGTTGTTGGAACAGTTCGACCTCCTCGAAGCCTCCAGCCGCGCAGTCCGGCACTACTCCGGCGGTATGCGCCGTCGTATCGACATCGCATGTGGCCTCGTGGTCCGTCCAGAAGTCGTTTTCCTGGACGAACCGACCACGGGGCTCGATCCACGCAGCCGCCAAAGCGTGTGGGCACTGGTTCAGACGCTGAAGTCCCAAGGAATCACCGTGCTGCTGACCACGCAATACCTCGAAGAGGCCGATCTTCTGAGTGACAACATCATCGTCATCGACAAAGGCACCGTGATCGCCGAAGGCACTGCAGATCAGCTGAAGGCGCGCACCGGAAGCAGCTTCTGCGAGATCGTTCCGGTCGACCCGCGCCAACTCGGCCAAGCCGTGCACGCGTTGGGCAATCTCGTCCCCCGAGATTTCAGATTCGATCTTGCGCTCGAAGCGCAGCAGATCGCCATCCCGGCACCGAGAGGGGCAGCCACGTTGTCCGAGGCACTGAGACGTCTCGACTACGCCGGTATCCAGCTCGCCGACATCGCCCTCCGACGCCCGTCTCTCGACGACGTCTTCCTCTCGCTGACCGGCCAGCCCCAGGGGCGTGGCGATCAATGACAGCCACAACCAAGAGCTACGACTCGGTGAAGGTTCGTCAGACGGAGATCGACAAGCTGATCGGCGCTACCACTCCGAAGGTCGGGCGGCACCGTCGCCCGCAGCCATCGGGAATCAACCAGTGGTGGGTACTGACGTCACGATTCGTCAGGCGAATGATCCGCCATCACGAGTTGACCGTCGCGATCGTAGCGCCGCTCATCTTCACGTTGGGATTCTACCTTCCGCTGAAGTTCGTGATGTCGATGCAAGGAATCGATTACGCCCAGTTCTTGATGCCGATCATCGTCCTTCAAGCCATGGCATTCACGGCGATCTCTGCTGCGCAACTCGCATCGACCGAGTCGATCACAGGATTCAGCACACGAATGCAGACCATGCCGGTCGTCGGTCCTGTTCCTCTCCTTGCCCGAATGTCGAGCGCGGTCGTTCGTTCGTTGGTTTCGCTCGCAGCTGCCTTGGTCTACGGCTACGTCATCGGCTTTCGATTCAACGCGGGTCTCGAGCAAGCTTTCATGTTCTGCGCGCTCGCGATGTCCTTCGCCATCGCGTTCGCCTTTGCCGGTGATGCCATCGGATCGATGTCGAAGAGCCCTGCTGCTACCAGCCAGATCCTGACTCTCCCCCAGCTCATACTCGGAATGCTCTCGTGCGGGTTTGTGCCCGAGACCGGGTTTCCGGAGTGGATTCGCCCCTTCGTCCGCAATCAACCTGTATCTCAATATTCGTACGCCATGCGTGATCTGGCTCAGGGTTCCGCTACTTGGGACGTGCTGTTTCCCGCCATTGCGTGGACCGTGGGTCTCCTTGCGGTCTGTGTCCCATGGGCCTACTGGGCAAGCTTGAGGCGGAAATGACCGACTTCGTGAACGGACCTACCCCACCACCGACGTCGCCGGCGATAACCTTGCCGGTCGTCGATTCCCCTTACGCCGAAAACTCGGCGAAAGCGCTGTGGTCGCACAGCCTGATACAAGCGAAACGCTTGCTGATGAACTGGGCTCGCGACCCTTCGACAACAATTCAGGCGCTGATCTATCCAGCTCTGACTCTCCTGATGTTCCGTGTCGTGCTCGGAAACTCCATTTCCAACGCCACGGGTCAGCCGAGCATCTACGGCACAGTTCCGATGATCATCCTCGTCGGAGCGATGTTCGGATCCATCGTCAGCGCTGTCGGACTTCGAAGCGAGAAAGAATCTGGTCTGTTGGGAAGATTCTGGACGCTGCCGGCTCACCGAGCGTCCGGACTTGTCGGACGAATGATTGCCGAAGCCACCAGAGTTCTTGCGACCTCGATCGTCATTCTCATCGTTGGTTTCGCCCTCGGATTCCGCTTCAATCAAGGTCCGCTCCCGGCGATTGCGGTGCTGGTAATCCCGGTCATTTTCGGAATCGGTTTCGCGATGATGGTCACTGCGCTCGCCACGGTCTCCGATACGTTGCCTCTGGTCGAACTGGTATCGATCGGCTGCACTCTTCTGATGTTCTTCAATTCCGGATTTGTCCCGGTCATGGCCTACCCGAAGTGGCTTCAGCCCGTGGTCGCCGAGCAACCGATGTCCGTGGCAATCGACGCGATGAGAGGCTTCGCGATGGGCGGCGAAGTCCTGGAACCGACGATCAAGACTCTTGCCTGGTCCTTCGGCATGATGGCGGTGTTCATCTACCCCGCGATCCGTGGTTATAGAAAAGCCGCAGCATCCGGCTAGTAGTCCTCATGCAGGCGTAGCTGCAGCCGAATGCAACCGGATGCAAGAAAAGACCCGCGGGGACAAATCCCTGCGGGTCTTTTTCTTTGCTGCCCGAACGGTGCCGGCTCGCGTCAGCAGGGCAGCGGATGCGTGTCCGTGTATGACGGATCGAGCGCCGCGAGAATCAGGGCGACCGCACGCGGGGCCGACGTCAATTCCTGATGAGTGACCTTCACATCCTCACAACCTTCCTGAACCCACACGTTGTCGACGGTGGCGCCGGGACCGGCGTTGAGGAACGTCGCTTCGGGCGGAGTCGACACTTCGTCACCGCGGCTTGCAAGCACCGCATAGTTGACACCCGCATCGGTGTCTCCGCCGGCGTTCAGTGCCTGCAAGAACGCCGATCCGATCATCTGTTGGAAGAAGGACGGCCCCACAGCAGTCAGTGCGAGGTCCGACATCGGCAGACCGAACGCTTCGGCGATCGCACTCAGTGTTTGTTTACCGCCGAAGGACGAACCGTGGTTCGTTGCACCGAGCGTGACCAATGTGTGGACCTTGTTCTTCGACGGGTCCCAATGGTCGGCTCCCCCGGCAAACCGCAAGTACTGCCGCGTCAGTGTGCCGCCGAGCGAGTGACCCACGATATCGACCTGTGCTGCACCGGTAGAGGCACGAACGTCATCGACGAACCGCGCCAGTTCCAACGCCGACTTCGGGATGTCGTCTCCGCCGACCAACCCGAGGGCGTTTCCGCCGAGCAGACTTCCCGTCCGTCCGTATTCCAACGCAAAAACGCAGTACCCTTCGGCCGCCAGTTGGGGTGACAATGTGGTCCACGTTGTCACCGGGTCAGACCAGGTTCCGTGGACGAGGACGACTGGCCGAGGATGCTTCTCTGACGGTTTGCAGTCCCAATCGTTCGCGCCGGGTAATACGAATGACGTGTCGGCTTCGTCTGGGGATTGAGCATTTCCGATTGCCGGAATGCTCACGATGGTCACGAGACTCACCATCATCACCGAAACAAGACCTGCGACCAGCTTCGCAGAGTTCTTCAACAACGATCCAATCCTTTACGGGTGTATCCCGCGACCCACTCTGGATCGCTCATACCAGCCTCGGCCATCCAGTCGGAACTGAACAGCGTGATCGAGACCTGATTGTGTCACAGTGGCGTCCTCGGCTTCCGCTGACCGCCAGTAGGTAGGCGGCATTTCACAGACGCTTCTTCCGGTCTTCACTACGAATTCGAGTCGCCGCTCCGAAAGTGCTGATCGAGAATCGGGCCCATGACGGTCAGCGCCTCGGCCGACGTCATCTGCCCATGTTCCACCGGGACTACGTGATTTTCGATCTCGCCGAGTGAAAATGGACTCCACAGTCCCGCAGCATCCGAGAAATCGGGATGATCCACTCCGGCGCTGAAGAAGGTGACCGGACCGGACACTACCGCCGGGGCATGACTGTTGATCATCTGAGGCGACGTGGTTGCCGCAGTGAACACGCGCTGCAAAGTCTCGACTGTCAGGCCCACCTGTTCCCCGTCCAGCGCGCTCAGCAACGCCTGCGCTTGTGCCGGCGACACTGTGGTCACGTCGTCGCCGAGGCCGAGATCCAAGCCTGTTGCGGCGAGTTCACTGCGGAACTCACGTTCGAAAGTCTCGACGCTCACACGCGGCACGCTGTCGAGCAGAATCAGCGAGCGAACTGCGTGACCGCGTGATTCCAGCTCGACGGCGACGGCGTGGGCGAGCACGCCGCCCAGCGACCAACCGAGAAGGTCGTATGGCCCCTGACCCTGAACAAGTGAAATCCGGTCCACAAAGATCTTTGCGAGTTCGTCGATCGACGTCGGAATGAAATCAGCCTGGCTCAAGGACGGACTCTGCAATCCGTAGATCGCGATCGATGGATCGAGATACTGAGTCAATCCGGTGTAGCACCACGAAAGACCACTCATCGGGTGCAGACAGAAGACGACGCGCGCTGCCGATTCGACGGTGCGGATCGGCAGCAGGACCTCCAGTGCAGACGATCCCGGAGCACCGGTACCGCGACTCTCCTCGTCGATGCGTTGAGCAAAGTCCTCGACGCTCGACGAACCGAACAGCCAGACGACGGGAACCGTGTGACCCACCCGGTCCGCCATTCTCGACGTCACCCGAGTGGCAAGCAGTGAACTTCCTCCTAGTTCGAAGAAGTCGTCGTCGAGGCCAACTGCTTCGATACCGAGAACGTCGCTGAAGGCCTCGGCCACAACCACTTCCGTCGGTGTTGCCGGCGCCCTGAATGCCTTCGGCGCAAAGTACGGTGCGGGCAGAGCACCGATGTCGGTCTTACCTGCAGGCGTCCGCGGAATGTCATCGACCACGACCACTGCGTCAGGCACCATGTACCGGGTCAGGAAGTTCGACGAATACGCGATGACGGCTTCGCCGTCGAGGATTTCGCCGGCCTCCGGTACGACGTGTGCGACAAGCAATTGACCGAGTCGGTCATCTGCATACACCGAAGCCACGACGCGAGAGACACCTGGACATGACAACAAGCACGCCTCGATCTCACCGAGTTCGACACGGAATCCTCGGATCTTGATCTGTTGATCATTGCGGCCGAGGTACTCGATGGCGCCGGTGGCCGAGACGCGGACAATGTCTCCCGTGCGGTACATCCTCGAGCCTGCCGGACCATACGGGTTCGCCACAAAGGTCGATGCTGTGAGCCCGAACCGCCCGAAGTAGCCGCGTGCCAGTGCGGCGCCCGAAAGGTAGAGTTCCCCGGGCACACCGACAGGCACCGGATGGAACCGTGCATCCAAGATAAACGCGGCCGTGCCCATCAACGGAGTTCCGATCGGGGCAGTTTCTCCAGGTACCAGCGCACCGCTCATGGTTGCAATCACCGTCGACTCGGTGGGCCCGTACATATTGACGAACTTCCGTCGAGCCCCCCACTGCGAGACCAGTTCGGGGGCCACTCTCTCACCGCCCGCGCCGATCACGGCGAGATCGTCCAGGCCGGCGGGGTTCATCGTCGCCAGCGCTGCGGGAGTGATGAATGCGTGCGTCACACGTTCGCGACGCAGCAGATCGGACAACTCCTCACCGCCGAGAATCGTCGCGGGGGCCACGACCATCGTCGATCCGATCGAAAACGCCATCAGAGCCTCCAGCATCGACGCATCGAAGCTCGGGGAAGCAAAATGCAGTGTCTTCGACCGGCTCGTCACCTCCAATCCGTCGACCAGTCCGTCCGCCAGATTTTTCAGTCCATTGTGGGTGACGGCGACACCCTTCGGCAGACCAGTGGATCCCGACGTATAGATGACCCAGGCCAAGTCATCGAACAAGAGCGGGCGGACCAGTTCGCTGTCCCGAATCGGTTCACCGCTACCTTCATCGGTCTTTTTGTCATCCAGGGAAATCCAGTCGACACCCGGAGGAAGCGCTACTCGGACGGCATCTGTCGTCAACCCTGCCGTCACACCGGAGTCCTTGATCATGTGACGGATTCGGTCGCGCGGATAGCCAGGATCGATCGGGACGAACGCGGCTCCGGATTTGGCGACTGCCCACAACGAGACGATTGATTCGATGGAACGCGGGACCGCAATCGCGACGAGATCTCCCGGGCCGATCCCCTCACCAATCAGTACTCGGCCCAATCTCGACGACCAGCCGTCCAATTCTTCGTAGGTGAGATCCACCCCGTCGCACGTGATCGCCACCGACTTCGCATGCTCAGTAGCGGCCGCGACGAAGATATCCGACAGTGTGTAGCGCTGTCGGTCTACGAGCCCCTCACCGGCGAGGAGGGTTTCAGACTCGTCCGTCGTCAATATATCGACGTCGCCGACCGACACAGACGGATCCTGTGTCACGACATCGAGGACCCTCGACAGACGCTGCGCAAACTCTTGAATCGTTGCTTCACGGAAAAGGTCTGTTGCGTAAGTGAACTGCATCGACAAACCTGCAGCGCTTCCATCTTCCGCGACCGATTCCACAACCGTCACCTGAAGATCGAATTTGGCGATACCTGGGTCGAAGTCGACGGCAGCCATTGTCAAGCTGGGTAGCTCGAAGGCGTTGCGCCCCAAGTTCTGGAACGAGAGTGCCACTTGAAACAGCGGAGTGAACGCTTGCGAACGCGGTGGATTCAGAACCTCCACCAACCGCTCGAACGGAACGTCGGCATTCCCGAAAGCACTCAGGTCGGCTTCTCTTGTGTCGTCCAGCAATTCACCGAACGACTTCGAGCCGTCAACCTTGGTCCGAAGCACGAGCGTGTTGACGAACATTCCGATCAGGTCGTCCAGCGACCGCTCGCCTCGACCGGCGACCGGGGTACCGATTACGATGTCGGTCGTGCTGGTCATTCGAGCCAGGACAACGGCCAGAGCCGCGTGTACGACCATGAACAGCGACGAATTGTGCTTCGCTGCCAAGGCATTGAGATTTTCGTGAATCTCGGCGGCTATCTCGATACCGGTTTCTGCCCCACGATTCGAAGCAATGCTCGGCCGAGGATGGTCCGAGGGCAAGCGCAATTGGTCGGGGGCATCGCGCAATGTCTCGGTCCAGAATTCCAGCTGACGCGAAATGACCGACGCCGAATCGTCTTCCGATCCGAGCGCCTCACGCTGCCAGAGTGCGTAGTCCGCGTACTGGATCGGAAGCGGCTCCCATGTCGGAATCTCGCCACGCGAGCGCGACTCATACGCAACCATGACGTCTCGCGTCAACGGGCCCATCGAGAAACCGTCGGCAGCGATGTGATGAACCACCACTACCAGAACATGACTCGTTTCCGAGATCGTGAATACCTTGGCGCGGAAAGGAATCTCGATTCCCACGTCGAACCCTCGCGATGCAAGGGCCTCGACCTCTTCCATGATCTGCGATTCGGGAACCGAAGTCGAGATGAGAGCTGCACCCGCCTCCGACACCGACATCACGTGTTGATGTCCGACTCCATCGTGATCGGGATATACGGTCCGCAATATCTCATGGCGAGCCACAACGTCGACGACTGCGGCCTTCAGTGCGTCGATTTCGAGCGAACCCGTAAGTCGAATGGCAATCGGGATGTTGTTGACCGCCGATTCGACGTCGAACTTGTTGAGGAACCACATCCTCTGTTGCGCGAGCGACAGTGGAATCAGTTCAGGACGCGTCCGCGGACCCAACGGCACCCGGCCACCGATACCGACTTCACTCGAAAGGCGCGCAGCCAGCGCCTCGACCGTGCTTGCCTCGAACAGAACACGCACCGGCACAACCGAATCGAGCGCTTCACCCAAACGTGCCACAATGCGCGTCGCTACGAGAGAGTTTCCACCCAATTCGAAAAAGTCGTCGTCGAGTCCGACTCTGGACACACCGAGCACTTCAGCGAAGACACCGGCCACCGAGAACTCGACAGGCGACTCGGGCGCGCGATAGACCCGCGCAGAAAACTCGGGCTCCGGCAGTGCACGCAAATCGATCTTTCCGGAGCGGGTGAGCGGGATTTCATTCAGCACGACAATCGCGTCGGGAACCATGTAATCAGCCAGCACGGCGCGGGCCGAATCTCGGACAGAATCCGAGTCTACTGTCGAGCCGGCCTCCGCCACTACGTAACCGACAATCTTCTGACCGAGAATAGGAATGGAGCACACTTTGACGACTGCACGGGCGACACCCGCACACCCGACCAACGCGGATTCGATCTCACCCA
>NZ_JBJURM010000011.1:0-217316 GCF_046097995.1 Rhodococcus sp. 5A-K4 | reverse complement strand
TCTTCTGTACGTCGGCGGATTCACTCTCGCCTTGATATGGATTTCCCTGTGCCTTGTCGGAACGGCCGATGTGGTTTCCGTGTCCCGGCGAATCGGTGTGTGGCGAGCAGTCGCCTTCTTTTTCGGGATTTGGCTTGTGCCCATCGCCGGGTTGAGTGCATGGCTTGTTTTCCGACGCTCTCGTTGATTCCCGAAAGTGGACCCGGAGAGGTAGACGCGTTTCCGGAACCCGGTAACTTGTTGGATCAGAGGCGATTTGAAATGTGGCGAGAGCCTCTTGTCGATGCAGCAGGCGACAACGTCCATCCAGGCGATGCCGGAACTGGTTGGGCCTGGGCCAACTGGCAGTGGGTGGTCGGGACCGCCCGCTACGGCCGAGGGGGATCTGCTCGGCATCGACGAACTCGGTTACATGGAACTCGACAAACGAGGCGCCGAGCTGCTTTTTCAGGTGTTGACCGAACGGGAGGAAAAGAACCGTCGCCATCGCCTCCAACGCATCGTTCTCCGGCTGGACGACAACGTTCACCGAACCACGACTTTGCGCCGCCATCGTGGATCGGCTCACCTTCGGCGGCAACATCATCGAAACCGCCACCGACTCTTACCGACTCGTCCACATCCGAGCTCAGCAATCCGCTTGATACACACAAGGTGGGTCCGGATCACGCCCCCTATCGGACTTGAATGAGACTGACATTTTCACTGAGACCCGCACCTAGCCTTGAAACTATGTGGCATCCTGCCGCTCCAGCCAGTTCAAGATCGCTTGGTTGGTCTCTTCGGGTCTTTCTTGCTGGATCCAGTGACCGCAGTCGAGATTGACTACTTCCACATTGGGCACGAACTCTGTCAGGTTCTCAGCTCTCGCGATCGCGTCACGGTCGCCGTAGATCATAAGTGCGGGCTGTTGGATAATCGGGTCCACCTCCGCCAGCAAATGCCAGTTGCGGTCAAGGTTCCTGTACCAGTTCACACTGCCCGTGAATCCTGTCGATTCGAAGGCGGAGACGAAAACGGCCAATTCGCTATCGCTCATCAGAGGCTCACCGAGTGGTGTCTCTGCTCTGGCGAGATCGATCAGTGCCATACCCGGCTGAGGCTCCCTGAGGGGTTCGTTCTTCCGGTACAGGTTGCGGAGGAACCGGAAGGTGTTGTCTTCGAACACCGCGTCCGCGACGCCCGGCTGTCGATTGAAATGGACGAAGTAGAAATCACCGCCGAGCACGGCTTCCATGAACTCAATCCAGGGCTGCTCTCCGCGATCCTGGTAGGGCAGGCTCAGGTTGATCACTTTGTTTACCCGGTCCGGGTGCAACAGGGTCAGGCCCCACACGACAAAGGCACCCCAATCGTGACCGACAAAGGTGGCATCTTCGTAGCCGTAGTGATCGAGAAGTGCGATGAGATCACCCGTCAAATGTTCAATGTCATAGTCCGTCACTTCGGTCGGACGTGATGAATTGCCGTAGCCGCGTTGGTTCGGGACGATGACGTGGTAGCCCGCCTCGACAAGGGCGGGCACCTGGTATCGCCAGGAATAGGCGTGCTCTGGCCATCCGTGACACAACACGATGGGTTTCCCGGCATTGTGTCGCCCTGCCTCGAAGACTTCGAGTTCCACGCCGTTGACTTGGATGAGGACGGGCCTGGGGAAGTCGGATGGATTCACGGATGCTCCTTTGAGTTGAGTACCGATCTCGTGTCTGGATCGACCGGTTGCTCCGACGTTAGGGAGCATCGTGGACACATAAAGTCCTAGATCGCTGGCAATCTGAAGAAATGCGGAACGATCCCACAGGCCGAGCACTGCAATTGCTCTCGCTCCTTCAGACCCATCGCTTCTGGCACTGTGCCGAACTTGCCGCACGACTCGATGTCACGCAGCGGACGGTGCGCCGCGACATCGATCGCCTACGCGACCTCGGTTATCCGGTCGATTCCACGTCCGGAAAGTACGGGGGCTACCGACTTGCAACGGGGGCACACGTGCCGCCCCTGATCCTCGACGATGACGAGTCCGTGGCGGTAGCCGTCGGACTGCGCTACGCCGCCGAGGCCGCCATCGGAGGCATCGAAGAAACATCGCTGCGCGCGCTGACCAAGATCGAAGCACTCCTGCCCCATCGACTACGCCGACGTGTGTCGGCACTGCATTCGAGCGTCAGTTCCATGCGGCGGGCAGATGACGACATCGTCGACCCCGAAGCACTCAGTGTGCTCGCTGCGGCATGTCGCGACCACGAGCACGTTCGTTTCGACTACCGGCGAGGTGACGGCGAGAGCAGCAGACGGCTCGTCGAGCCGCACCGCCTTGTCACGGCGGGACGTCGTTGGTACCTCGTAGCATGGGACCACCATCGTGCGGATTGGCGAACTTTTCGACTGGACCGGCTCTCGGAGCCCTGGCTGGCAGGCAGTCATTTCACGCCACGCGAGATCCCGGGCGGTGACGCGGCAGCCTTCGTCGCGAGATCAGTCGGCTCGCCACCCCGTCACCACGATGCAAAACTCGCCATCGAAGCTACGTTCGCCGACCTCGAGGGCGTACTCAGATGGATAGACCACACATCGATCGAGGTGGCAGCGGACCGCTGCCTTGTCGAGATCCGCAGCGAAGATCTCGGCAGGCTCGCCATGACGGTTGCGCGCATTGCGCTCACCGCCCCAGTGGTCGTCATCGAACCAACCGAGCTTGCCGACACCGTCAGTCGGCTCGCCCTTCACCTCAGGGTCTCGCCACCATGACAGTCAGAAGAGGATTGTGCGACAGAACCATTCATGTCCAGGTTGCCGCGGGGACGTGTTCCCCGCGCAGGCCCCTCGTCTATCGAGACACGTATCCGTTCCCCTGTGAGCTTGGAGAGTAATTGACCAATTCGAAATCATCGCCGGCTTCCATCCACCCCCCGACGTGGAAGTTCGACTACCCGATCATCCACGCCGAGACTCGGGAACAGTGGCGAACTTGGCTGACGGACAATCACACGTCAGGCCGAGGTGTGTGGTTGTGCTCCTGGCGCACCACCACCAGCCGACCACGCTGCCCCTACCCTCAGGCCGTTGAGGAAGCCATCTGCTTTGGTTGGATCGATTCCACCAACACCATCTTCGACGAAGAGCGCAATTTGCAACTGTTCACGCCGCGTAGACGCAAGAGTTCCTGGACCCGACTCAACCGCGAACGCGCAGCGGATATGGAGGCGCGTGGCCTCATGACCGCTGCTGGTCGTGGTGCCATTGCTGCCGCGAAATCCACTGGTTGGTGGACGATTCTCGACCAGGTCGAAGACCTCGAGGAACCATCTGACTTGCAGGCGGCGCTGGACCTGGACCCGCAAGCGCGAAGCAACTGGGACAGTTTTCCGCCCAGCGCCCGCAAACAGATGCTGTGGTGGATAGTCTGTGCCGCTCGAGACGCAACACGGGCAGGTCGAATCGCCCATATCGTCAACAATGCGGCCATCGGCGAACGTGCTCGCGGCTGATCCGCGATTCGACCGCGTCCGGAATGAAGGCCGGTCATCATCTGTCCGAGGGGTTTCCCTCGGACAGAAACAAGTCCACCCGCCCCGCAGAAGCGGGACGGGTGGACTCGGTACTCGCAGGTCTGACTTACGTCAGGATGCGGATCACACGTCGTAGTAGAGCTCGAACTCGTACGGGTGCGGACGCAGGTTGACCGGAGCGATTTCCTGCTCGCGCTTGAGCGAGATCCAGGTCTCGATCAAGTCGGTGGTGAAGACGCCACCCTCGGTCAGGTACTCGTGATCGGCTTCGAGGCGGTTGATGACCGTCTCGAGGCTGGTCGGAGCCTGCGGGATGTTGCGAGCCTCCTCCGGGGGAAGCTCGTAGAGGTCCTTGTCGACCGGAGCCATCGGCTCGATCTTGTTCTTGATGCCGTCCAGGCCGGCCATCATCTGTGCAGCGAAGTTGAGGTACGGGTTACCCGAGGAGTCGGGTGCGCGGAACTCGAGACGCTTTGCCTTCGGGTTGTTGCCCGTGATCGGGATACGGACAGCTGCCGAGCGGTTGCGCTGGCTGTACACGAGGTTGATGGGGGCTTCGTAGCCCGGCACCAGACGGTGGTACGAGTTGATCGTCGGGTTGGTGAAGGCCAACAGCGACGGAGCGTGGTGCAGGATGCCGCCGATGTAGTGGCGAGCCATGTCCGAGAGGCCTGCGTAGCCGGACTCGTCGTGGAAGAGGGGCTTGCCGTCCTTCCACAGGGACTGGTGGACGTGCATGCCCGAGCCGTTGTCACCGAAGAGCGGCTTCGGCATGAAGGTCGCGGACTTGCCGTGCTGCCAGCAGGTGTTCTTGACGATGTACTTGAACAACTGCAGGTCGTCAGCAGCTGCGAGCAGCGTGTTGAACTTGTAGTTGATCTCCTGCTGTCCGCCGGTGCCGACCTCGTGGTGGCCGCGCTCGAGCTCGAAGCCCGCGTTGGTCAGGTTGGTGGAGATTTCGTCGCGCAGGTCCACGTAGTGGTCGTACGGAGCGACGGGGAAGTAGCCACCCTTGGCGCGAACCTTGTAGCCGAGGTTCGGGGAGCCGTCGGCGTTGGTCTCTGCGCCGGTGTTCCAGGAACCGGAGATGGAATCCAGCTCGTAGAACGCGGAGTTCATGCCGGAGTCGTAGCGAACCGAGTCGAAGATGTAGAACTCGGCCTCGGCGCCGAAGAATGCGGTGTCCGCGATGCCGGTGCTGACCAAGTACTCCTCGGCCTTGCGGGCAACGTTGCGCGGGTCGCGGCTGTAGGACTCACGGGTGAACGGGTCGTGCACGAAGAAGTTGATGTTGAGGGTCTTCGCCTTGCGGAAGGGGTCGATCTGCGCCGTGGTGACGTCGGGAAGCAACATCATGTCGGACTCGTGGATCGACTGGAATCCGCGGACCGAAGATCCGTCGAATGCGAGGCCGTCCTCGAACACGTCCTGGTTGAAAGCAGACGCCGGGATCGAGAAGTGCTGCTGGACGCCGGGCAGGTCGCTGAACCGAATGTCGACGTACTCGATGTTCTCGTCCGCGATGTACTTGATGACCTCTTCGGCCGTGGTGAACGCCACGCTTGTGCTCCTTAAGTCGCTTCAGCCAAGTGATGTCGGTTGAATCCGTCGAGGCAGACGGTAGGGAGCTGGTGTTGCCCGCTCGTCAAGCCTTTGTTTCGGCAGTGTTACGCGTCGCAGCATCCTGGGGATTTCCGAAGTCCATGTGACCGGCCACACAGTTAAAACCCGGCAAATCTGGACTACGGTGCTGCGACGCCTATCCTGGACAGCATGGCACGTATCACCGGAACTTGGCTCTCTGGGCCGCAAGCAGCTTTGCCGAAGAGCACGGACGGCCGTGAGCAGTCGTACCGTGGCGAGTTCCTCGGTTTCCCTCAGGAGGGGCCGGGTTCGCTGGTCGGTTCGGGCCGTCGTATCGCCGCACTGTTGGTGGATTGGGTCATGGCCGTGGGAGTGGCCTCGCTCATCACCGGAGACTTCTTCGACGGTATGACCTCGACTGTCACTTTGATGGTGTGGTTCGCCGTCGGTGTCGTCACCGTGGCTCTGTTCAACTTCACCCCGGGGCAGTTCGTCCTCGGACTTCAGGTTGCGCGAATCGAAGGCCCGATCCGAGTGGGCTTCGTGCGCGCGTTGGGGCGTCAGGCGCTGCTGGTGTTCGTCATTCCCGCGACCATCACCGACATCGACGGTCGTGGTATGCAGGACCGCGCGACCGGCACTTTGCTCGTGAAGTCGCGCTGACACAAACTTCTCGAACGAAGAAAGACCCGGGTCCGTATGGGCCCGGGTCTTTCGTTTGCTGTGGGGGAGTGTCAGCGACGACGAATGGTTCGCTGCATTCCCTTCATCTTCGCGCCTCCGGGCATCGGGCCCTTGGGAAGCGCTGCTCCGCCGCCGCGTGCGCTGAGCGCAGCGAGGCGCCCTTCGATGTTGTCCATGCGCTTGGTGTCGATGTTGCGGGGCAACTTGTTCAAGTAGCGCTGGAGCTGCGAGAGCGGAACCTGGCCCTCGTCGTTGCCGATGATGATGTCGTAGATCGGGGTGTCGCCGATGAGGCGGGCAGTCTTCTTCTTCTCCTGCGCGAGGAGGCCCTTGACGCGTTGCGGCGAACCCTCGGCGACGAGGATGACACCCGGCCGTCCGACGACGCGGTGAACGGCGTCGAGCTGGGTGGTGCCGGCGACGGCATTCGTGACGCGCCACGCGCCCTGCATGTTGTCTAGCGCCCACGCAGCGGCACCGGCCTGACCTTCAGCCTTCTTGTACACCGATTTCTGGACGCGGCGACCGAAGATGATGAACGCGCCGAGGAGACCGAGAACGATGCCGATCGGCAGCAGGAACCACTGAAGGCCCCAGATGAGACCGACCAGGAAGAAGACCAGAGCAGCACCGACGAGGGTGCCGATCATCAGCGGCAGGAGGAGCTTGTCGTCCTTGCGCTGCATCTGGAATGCCTGCCAGAGCTGAGTTCTACGTTCCTTGGAAGCCTGCTTGCGGGCAGCCTTCGCTGCAGCCTTTGCCTCTTTGGTGGGTTTGCCCTTACCGGATTTGCTGCCGTTCGCCATGTACCCAGGATACGTCCATTGCTGTGCGCCTTTACTAACCGCCCGCGGTTAATAAAGGCGCACAGCAAAAAGTGGATCAGCGATTCAGGCGCGCCATGAGTGAGCTGGCTTCCTGGGAAGCGTCTCCGCCCTCGGTCAGATGACGCTGCGCCTCGGGAAGTTCACGGCCGTGATGTGCCATGGCCTGCGCATACAGGCGGCCGGCGCGGTACGACGAGCGAACCAACGGACCGGCCATGACGCCGGCGAAGCCCATCTCTTCTGCAGCCTTGGAGTGTGCGACGAACTCCTCGGGCTTGACCCACCGCTCGACGGGGTGGTGCCGGGGCGAGGGTCGCAGGTACTGGGTGATGGTGAGGATGTCGCAACCGGCGGCGTGGAGATCTGCCATCGCCTCGGTGACCTCTTCAGGGGTTTCGCCCATACCGAGGATCAGGTTGGACTTGGTGACCAGTCCGTAGTCGCGTGCTGCGGTGATGACGTCGAGGCTTCGCTGGTACCGGAATGCCGGACGGATCCGCTTGAAGATGCGGGGGACGGTCTCGAGGTTGTGTGCGAGTACCTCGGGGCGTGAGGCGAAGACCTCGTCGAGCAGTTCGGGTTTGCCGTTGAAGTCCGGAACCAGGTTCTCGACGCCGGTGCCCGGGTTGAGTTCGTGGATCTTGCGGACGGTCTCGGCGTAGAGCCAGGCGCCTCCGTCGGGGAGGTCGTCGCGGGCGACGCCGGTGATCGTGGAGTACCGAAGCCCCATGGCCTGAACGCTTTCCGCGACGCGACGGGGCTCGTCGCGGTCGAGGGCTTCGGGCTTGCCGGTGTCGATCTGGCAGAAGTCGCAGCGGCGTGTGCACTGCTCGCCGCCGATCAGGAACGTGGCTTCGCGGTCTTCCCAGCACTCGTAGATGTTGGGGCAGCCTGCTTCCTCGCAGACGGTGTGCAAACCTTCACGCTTGACCAGGCCCTTGAGCTCCGTGTACTCGGGGCCCATCTTTGCGCGGGTCTTGATCCAGTTGGGTTTGCGTTCGATGGGCGTCTCCGCGTTTCGGATCTCGAGACGGAGCAGCTTACGTCCTTCTGGGGCGATAGTCACGACAGTGATCCTACGCCCGGTGATTCCTGCAACGGGGTTCGGGCGAGCCCGTCAGCTGTACTGAACGGTAGTAAAAGTCGGAGTAGGCGAGGCGCTTTCGAAGGTGACGCGCTCGACGTTCCGTTCGGTGACGGGCATGGTTCCGTCGAGAGCAGCGATCACTGCCTCGGTCACAGCGGGAGTGACTTCGTCCACGGTGACGTCGCGACCGAGTTCATGCGACAGCGTCGTCACCCCGGCGTCACGGATGCCGCAGGGAATGATGTTGTCGAATCCGGTCAGGACCGAATTGCAGTTCAGGGAGAAGCCGTGCAGTGCCACGCCCCGTTGGACGCGCACGCCGATGGCGGAAACCTTGCGCTCGGGCTTCCATTGCCCGTTTGCGAGTTCG
Organism: Rhodococcus sp. 5A-K4; assembly: GCF_046097995.1. NCBI lineage: Bacteria > Bacillati > Actinomycetota > Actinomycetes > Mycobacteriales > Nocardiaceae > Rhodococcus > Rhodococcus sp. 5A-K4. The sequence continues at coordinate 209,255 of NZ_JBJURM010000011.1, read as the reverse complement.
GCGGGCAGCCAGACGCCGGAGCGGCCGTCGATGCGCCCGCAGTTCAGCCCGAGGTCCGTGCACACCGTGATCAGTGCTTCCTCGATGCGTCGGACATACCGCACCACGTCGATGGGCTCGGCCAGTTTCACGATCGGATATCCGACCAGCTGGCCGGGGCCGTGCCAGGTGATCTTCCCGCCGCGGTCGACGTCGATGACAGCGGTGCCGTCGACGGGACGGTCTTCGGGTTCCGTGCGTCGTCCTGCCGTGTACACCGGCGGGTGTTCGAGGAGCAGTAGCGTGTCCGGTCCGATGTCGTCTGCCCGCGCTGCCGCGAGCTCGCGCTGGCGGTCCCACGCGGCGTTGTAGTCGATCAAACCGAGTTGCTCGACGGCGATCGGCAGTTTCGAGAACCGGGCGGAAACGTCAGCGCTGCTCATGGACGTAGAGATTACGCCCGACTTCGGAATCATCCGAGTGCGGCCGCCAGCGCTTCCCCGATCGTGTTGTGGCGGAAGGAGAATCCCGCCTTTTCCAAGGCCGCGGGAATGGCGCGCTGGCCACCGAGGATGCCACTCTTGGCGAATTCTCCGATCAACGCTTCGAGTGCGAACCCGGGAACGATCCAGGGAGCCGGTCGGTGGACCGCACGGGACATGGCGTCGTTGAACTGGGCGTTGGTGACCGGTGCCGGACCGGTCAGGTTGACGGGACCGGAGATTTCGGAATTCGTGAGCGCGAACTTGATCGCGTCGCACTCGTCCTCGAGTGAGATCCACGGAAAGTACTGGCGACCATTGCCCAGTCGCCCACCGAGACCGAACGAATAAAGGCGCCGAAGCCGACCGAGCATGCCGCCGTGGGGTGAAATCACGACGCCCGAGCGCAGATTGACCACGCGGGCTCCCGCCTTGCGTGCGGGCTCGGTGGCAATTTCCCAATCGCGACACGTCGTGGCGAGAAAGTCGGTGCCTGCCGGCGAATCCTCGTCGACGATCTTGTCGCCGGTGTCGCCGTAGTAGCCGACGGCGCTCGCGTTGGCGAGTACGGGAACCTTCTGACTTGCGACAGCTTCGGCCAGGACATCGGTCGCGACGATGCGGCTGTCACGGATCGCCTGCTTGTAGGAACCCGACCACCGTTTGTCGCCGATGCCGACGCCGCAGAGGTTCACGACGGCGTCAGCGCCCTGTAGGACGGAGAGGTCCAGACGGTCCTGGTCCGGGTCCCAACGCGATTCGTCGGGTCCAGCGGTCGAGCGTCGCACGAGACGTACGACGTCGTGGTTGTCGGAGCGCAACGATGACACCAAGGCCGTTCCGATCAAACCGGACGAGCCGGCGATGACTACTCGCATTCGGAAAGCCTCCTTCGATTCAGCCTGCTTCGATATCCGACCGTGTATATCCGACCGTACTGAAAAAGCCGGGGCGCCACCTCCTGATGGAGATGACGCCCCGGCCGGCCGAGCAGTTGCTTACAGGCCCAGATCAGCTTCGAACGAGGCTTCTTCCAACCGCTGCTTCACAGTGGTGAGGAATCGGCCGGCGTCGGCGCCGTCGACCAGACGGTGATCGTAGGTCAGCGGCAAGTAGATCATCGAGCGAACGCCGATGGACTCGTTGCCGTTCTCGTCGGTGACCACCATCGGGCGCTTGACGATCGCGCCGGTTCCGAGCATGGCCGCCTGCGGCGGTACCAGGATCGGGGTGTCGAACAGCGCGCCCTGGCTGCCGATGTTGGTGATGGTGAAGGTTCCACCCGAGAGCTCGTCCGGCTTCAGGCCACCCGAGCGTGCACGCTTCGCGATGTCGGCGATGGCGCGAGCCAAACCGGCAAGGCCGAGATCGCCGGCGTTGTGGATGACGGGGGAGAGCAAGCCCTGATCGGTGTCCACTGCGATGCCGAGGTGCTCAGCGTCGTAGTAGGTGATCTGCTTGGCAGCCTCGTCGTAGCTGGCGTTGATGTTCGGGTGCGACTTCAGCGCCTCGACGACTGCCTTGGCGAAGAACGGAAGGAACGTCAGGTTGACGCCTTCGCGCTCGATGAAGCCGGCCTTGGCACGGGCCCGCAGGGCGACGATCTTGGTGACGTCCACCTCGAAGGTCTGCGTGAGCTGAGCGGTGTTCTGCAGCGACTCACGCGTCTTGGTGGCCGTGATCTGCCGAATACGGTTGGCTTTCTGCGTGGTTCCGCGCAGGTGTGCCAGTTCCGGTCGGACGCCTGCGGCTGCGGTGGCGGCCGGTGCGGCCGCGGGTGCTGCAGCAGGAGCAGCGGCGGCGGGAGCCTTCTTGGCCTCCGCAGCGGCGAGCACATCCTGCTTGCGGATACGGCCGCCGACGCCGGTGCCGGTGACGGTCGCGAGGTCGACGCCGTTGTCCGTGGCGAGCTTGCGCACGAGCGGGGTGACGTACGGGCTGCTGTCGCCGGAAGCTGCGGGTGCGGCCGCCGGTGCGGGAGCTGCAGCAGGCTTCGGAGCGGGTGCGGCCGGTGCGGCAGCAGGCTTGGGTGCCTCGGCCTTGGGTGCCTCAGCCTTCGGTGCTTCAGCCTTGGGTGCCGGCGGAGCGGCCGGTGCTGCGGGAGCGGCCTTGGGTGCCGGAGCCGCGGCGGGTGCGCCGGATCCGACGACGGCCAGCTGGCCACCGATCTCGACGGTGTCGTCTTCCTGCGCATTGATCTCGAGCAGGATTCCGGCGACGGGGGACGGGATTTCGGTGTCGACCTTGTCGGTCGAGACTTCGAGCAGCGCCTCGTCGACGGCAACCTCGTCGCCGACGGCCTTGAGCCAGCGGGTGACGGTGCCTTCGGTGACGGACTCGCCGAGGGCGGGCATCGTCACGGCGGTGCCTTCAGCGGAACCGCCGGAAGCAGCGGGTGCCTCGGCAGCGGGAGTTTCTTCGGCGGGTTCCTCGGCAGCCGGGGCTTCCTCGGCGGGAGCTTCCTCTGCGGCGGGGGCGGGTGCCTCTGCCTCGGGTGCTGCGGCTTCGCCGGCTTCACCGATCTGGGCGAGCTCGCCACCGATTTCCACGGTGTCGTCTTCCTGCGCGACGATCTTGGTCAGGACGCCGGCGACGGGAGACGGAATCTCGGTGTCGACCTTGTCCGTGGAGACTTCGAGCAAGGGTTCGTCGACTTCGACCGTGTCTCCTTCCTGCTTGAGCCACCGTGTGACAGTTCCCTCGGTGACGCTCTCACCTAGGGCTGGCATCTGGACGGAGAAGGCCATGTCTTTTGACTCCTCGACAGTTGTGTTCGGGTTGTTGAATTTTGTCGACTTGTGGTCGTAATGCATTGTGCTCGAGTGGCGCGCGACGTGCGGCTACTTGTAGCTATTTTGCCGATGTCGACGCGCGGGCGCGGCGTCACCGTCGTTCATCTTTCCATTGATACGCCGGGCGTGTCCGATGAGGGGGATGCCGTCCGTTTCGGGTGTGTCGGCTACTGGCGAGTAGGTATGCGTTGGGGGTCCGGCTGTAACGTCGTAAGCGGACCAAACGGTATGTCGTGCGCAGGCACAACGGACATCGCCTGGCAAACTTGACATATCGCCGGGGTGCATCCGCGGCGTCGGTACCGAGGAGGGTACGACCGTGGGACTGTTCGATCGTTTCAAGCGTCCGCCGAGTGCGGCTCAGGCCGCAGCGCAGAGTGATGCGGATCATCTGGCGAATTGGGCGCACTCGCACGAAGGCGTCGAGGCCTATGTGGAACCGCAGACAACGGTGACCGAGGTGACCGTTGTCCTCGTCGCGAAGGACGGGGAGTGGACTCGTCGTCGTGTCGGCGGCGAACGTGGTGCCCGCAAATTGGGACAAGACCTGAAGATTCCGGTCTACGACGTCCGAAAAACGGGATATCCGCAGCGTATGCGCGATCACGACGAGCGTAAGCGAATCGAACGCAAGCGGGCCCGAGAGCAGGAATTGCGCGACGGCGCCTGAACTTGCTGTGCGCCTTTATTAACCTCCCGCGGTTAATAAAGGCGCACAGCAAGTGGTCAGCCGTTGACCGCGATGTCCTCCAGGACCGAGATCATCGTGCGAACCGGAACGCCGGTGCCGCCCTTGCCGGTGTAACCCCACGGCCCTGACGTGTTGTACGCCGGACCTGCGACGTCGATGTGCGCCCACTGGACACCCTCGGGAACGAATTCCTTGAGGTAGTGAGCGGCGACCAGCATGCCGCCCCAGCGGTGCGGGGTGACATTGGCCATGTCGGCGACCTTGGAGTCGAGATCTCCGCGCAGTTCCTCTGGCAGCGGCATGGCCCAACCGTTCTCGCCGACGCTCTGCGAGATGGAGGCGACGCGGTCACGGAACTCCTCCGTGCCCATGACGCCGGGGGTGCGGTTGCCGAGCGCCACCATCTGCGCACCGGTGAGGGTTGCGGTGTCGATCATGTAGTCGGGGTTGTCCTCACCCGCGCGAACCATCGCGTCGGCCAGGATCAAACGGCCCTCGGCGTCGGTGTTGACGACCTCGATGGTGATTCCGCCGTACTGGGTCAGCACGTCGCCGGGACGTTGGGCGGTCGCGGACGGCATGTTCTCGGCCATCGGGACGTATGCGACGACGTTGACGGGCAGACCGAGCTTGGCGGCAAGCACGACGGTGGAGATGACGGCTGCGGCGCCGCCCATGTCCGAGGTCATGTTCTCCATTCCGGCGGCAGGCTTGATGGAGATTCCGCCGGTGTCGAAGGTGATGCCCTTGCCCACCAGTGCGACCTTGCGGGCTCCACGCTTCTTCGACGCGTATTCGAGGCGGACGAGACGCGGCTGGCGTGACGAGCCCTTGCCGACGCCGATGATTCCGCCGTAGCCACCCTTCTCGAGTGCCTTCTCGTCGAGCACCTGGACGGTGAGCCCGGCCTCGACGCCCAGTGCCTTGGCGCGCGCGGCGAACTCGGCGGGGTAGAGGTGGCTCGGGGGAGTGTTGACGAACTCGCGTGCGGTGGCGACGGCCTCGGCGATCGCTGCCGACCGTGCCAGCGTTGCCTTGGTCTCCTTGGTGCGCGGCGAGGGCACCAGAAGTTCGACGCGGGCCAGTGGCTGCGAATCAGGACCGGGAGCCGTCATGGACGACTTGAATTCGGTGAAGCTGTACGCGCCCAACGCAAATCCCTCGGCGGCTGCGCCGAGATCGAGGATCGAGAGCGTGGTTGCGACGGTGTCGATGCCAGACAGTGAGCGCGCTGCAGCACCCGCGGACTTGCGGATCTGCTCACTGTCGAGCTTGTCGGCGGAGCCGAGTCCGACGGCGAGGACGCTGGTGACCGACAGCGCGCTCGGTGCCGGGACGCGGGTGAGCTGCTCGGGCTTGCCGGTGGCGCCGACGGCGATGAGGCTGTCGAGGATCTCGGCGAGCACGTCTTCGGCGACGATGCCTTCGCTGAGTGCGATCTCGGGGCCGTCCGGACCCGACGTCAGACCGACGACCAATATCTCTGCGCGCTTGGCGACTGTGCCGGCGAGAACGAGGTCGGGTCCCAACGATCGGGCTGTGCGAGTGCTCAAGGTGTCTCCTGTGAGGTGAGTGTGCGATGCGTCCGGTTCTGGCGGATGCCTGAGTCGATGTTAGGCCCTTTGCCGTTTGCGGACGGGGCGATCGTCGCGGCCGGGTGAGCTCTCGCTGCGGACATGTTTCGATCGGCGAAGTCCGATAGGTTGTGGGCCATGACCGACGAACAACTGTTGCAGGGCCCGATCCACCCCGTCCACGTCGAACTCGGCGCGACGTTCGCGCCGTTCGGGGGATGGCAGATGCCGGTTTCGTACGCCGGCGTCGTGGCCGAACACACCTCTGTGCGTGAGAATGTCGGACTCTTCGACGTCAGTCACCTCGGCAAGGCCGTCGTGCGTGGCGCGGGCGCCGCGGAATTCGTGAACTCCGCACTGACCAACGATCTGAACAAGATCGGGCCGGGTAAGGCTCAGTACACGTTGTGCTGCAACGAGTCCGGTGGTGTCATCGACGACCTCATCGCGTACTACGTCAGCGACGACGAGATCTTCCTCGTCCCGAACGCGGCCAATACCGCGGACGTCGTTGCGGCTCTGGTCGCCCTCGCACCGGACGGAATCACCGTCGAGGATCAGCATCGTGCCTACGGTGTGCTGGCTGTGCAGGGTCCGAAATCGGTGGCGGTTCTGACGGCGCTGGGACTTCCCACCGAGATCGAGTACATGGCGTACGAAGATGCGGAATGGAACGGCGTGCCTGTTCGTGTGTGCCGCAGCGGTTACACCGGTGAGGTCGGCTACGAACTCCTGCCGCGGTGGGAGGACAGCGAGCCGTTGTTCCGTGCGCTTCTCGAGGCAGTGCGCGCCGAGGGTGGGCAGGCCGCCGGACTCGGCGCCCGTGACACTCTTCGTACCGAGATGGGTTATCCGCTGCACGGGCATGAGCTTTCGCTCGAGATTTCTCCGCTCGAAGCGCGCTGCGGATGGGCGATCGGTTGGAAGAAGCCGACATTCTGGGGCAAAGAGACCTTGACCGACGAGAAGGCTGCCGGCCCGGCTCGCAAACTCTGGGGGATCAAGGCTCTCGATCGCGGCGTGCTTCGTGCCGGCCTCGGTGTTCTGCGTGACGGCGAGGCAATCGGCGAGACCACCTCGGGGACGTTTTCGCCTTCGATCAAAGTGGGAATTGCGTTGGCGCTCCTCGATTCCGGCGCCAATGTTTCGGCCGGCGACGAGATCGAAGTCGACGTCCGTGGTCGTGCTCTTCGGTGCGTCGTGGTGTCTCCTCCGTTCGTGGAGACCAACACCAAGTAGAGAGCTTTTTCACGTTCGATAGGATTGCGCCCATGACAGGTGCCGCCGATTTCGTTCGTGTTCAGAGCTCGTCCCCGAAGTCCGACGCCGAGCGCCGTGACATTTTGGCGGCGCCCGGCTTCGGGCGGCACTTCACCGACCACATGGTCTCGATCGACTACACCGCGGGCAAGGGCTGGCACGACGCCCAGGTGTTGCCGTACGGAAACATCGAGCTCGATCCGGCCGCAATGGTTTTGCATTACGGACAGGCCATCTTCGAGGGCCTCAAGGCATACCGTCAGCCGGGTGGCGAGATCAGCTCGTTCCGCGTCGAGGCCAACGCCGAGCGTTTCGCAGCATCTGCGCGCCGTCTGGCCATGCCGGAGCTCCCGTCGCAGATGTTCATCGATTCCATCACCGAACTGATCGACGTCGATCTCGACTGGGTTCCCGCAGCCGGTGGCGAGGACGCGCTCTACCTCCGTCCGTTCATGTTCTCCACCGAAGCCGGACTCGGTGTCCGTCCCGCCGACGAGTACCGCTACCTGCTGATCGCCTCACCCGCCGGTGCGTACTTCCCGCGCGGCGTCAAGCCGGTCAGTGTGTGGCTGTCCACCGAATACGTTCGCGCGGCCCCTGGCGGTACCGGCGCGGCCAAGTTCGCCGGCAACTACGCCGCTTCGCTCCTCGCCCAGGCGCAAGCTGCCGACGAGGGTTGCGACCAGGTGGTCTGGCTCGACGCCATCGAGCGCACGTACGTCGAGGAAATGGGTGGAATGAACCTGTTCTTCGTCTTCGGCTCCGGCCCCGACGCTCGCCTCGTGACGCCGTCGCTGTCCGGTTCGTTGCTGCCGGGCATCACGCGCAACTCGTTGCTCGCCCTTGCCGCCGATTCCGGTTTCGCCGTCGAGGAGCGCAAGATCAGCACCGACGAATGGCGCACCAAGTGCAAGAGCGGTGAAATCACCGAGGTCTTCGCTTGCGGCACAGCAGCAGTCATCACCCCCGTCGGACGCGTCAAGTCCGCCGAGGGCGAGTTCACCATCGCCGACGGCGAGCCGGGTGAAGTGACGATGGCACTGCGCGACACCCTCACGGGCATTCAGCGCGGCACCTTCGCCGACACCCACGGCTGGATGACCAAGCTTCACTGATCGCTGGTTCGTTCTGCGAGCAACCGCTCGCGGAAGAACTGCAGAATCTCGTCTCGAGCGACGGTGGTGGGCGATCCCACCTCGTCGACGAGATGAGCCGTCACCATGCTGTGTGGATTGGCAATGACGTGTTCGAAGAATGGTGACGTTGTCGCGTTGGCCGCTTCGTCGGGCAGTACCTTTCCGACGAAGCGCTCGCCCAGGGCCTTCGAGTAGGCCGCGAATCGCTGTGCGCGGCAGAACGGGTCACCTTGAAACCGGTATGCAAGCACCGTGAGGTCTTCGGCCTCGAGTCTCGAGCGCACGGCTTCGAGTTCTTCGGGCCCGCTGTCGGTTTCGTCCGGTCGATCGAGCGGTAACGACGGTTGGGCGAGAACTGGCGCGATGACCGAGGGTTCGAGCATCATCGACAACGCGAAGTTGCCGGTGAAGCACATCCCGATCACGCCAACGCCAGGACCGCCGCACTCCTCATGCGCCGAAGCGGCGAGTGAACGCAGCCAACGGACCGCCGGACTCGGTTCGTCGACAGCGAGGGCGCGGAACTCCGCACTGACGCAGGCTCTCTTGAACACCGTCAGCCCCTCGTCCACTGTGGGGACCGCTCCGTCGCGCCCGAACAATGACGGCACGAAGACAGTGAAACCGGCATCGCGCACCCAGCGGGCGAATCGCGCGACGTGCGGGCTGATGCCCGGCATCTCCGGCATGACGATTACTGCGGGACCGGTGCCGGCCACGTACACGGACTTCGCCACTGCGTCGATGGTGATCGTTCGACGGTCGAAGTCTTCGAGCGGATCGTCTTCGGTCATGCTCCGGTTCGGCACGGTGAGCCCTCTCAGTAGTCGAAACAATTCCTCTGCACAGTCTTTCGGCGCGGGATCAACTACAGAAGAGGGCGGTTCGCCACGTTTTCGGGCGGGCTCGCCACACACGGCCTATCCGCCGCCGCCGTTGCGGAATCGCTTTCGATAATCGGCCGGGCTGATGCCGACGCGGTCGGTGAACAGGCGACGGAAGGTTCCAGGATCCTGATAGCCGATGTGCCCCAGGATCTTTCCGAGAGACCAGTCGGTCGATTCCAACAACCGTTTCGCTTTTCGGATCCGTGCACGCTGCAGATAACTGCGCGGCGATTCCCCGGTCTCGTCCTTGAACTTCCGAAGCATGGTTCGGGTGCTGAGGTGAAAAGCATCCGACAGCAGATCCAAGTCGTAAGGCGCCGCCATCCGTTCGACCAACCAACTCCCGACGTCGTCGGCGAACTGTGTGTGTTTGACGGGCAGCATCGAGTCGACGATGTACGGAGATTGACTGGTTCGGTTTTCCGGCGCCAGAGTAATTCTCGTAGTCGTTCGCGCAATCTTGTCGCCGAGATGCTCGCGCACGAGTGCTGTTGCGAGGTCGAGCGCGGCAGTGAACGCCGCAGTGGTGGTGACGCCGTCGTCCTGGACGATCAACGAGTCGGTTCGAACCGTCGCACCGGGGTAACGACTTGCGAGGTCCGCACCGTACAGCCACGACGTCGTACATCGGCGTCCGTCGAGCAGTCCCGCCTCGCCCAGCAGATACGCGCCGACGCAGACCGACGACACCCGAACGCCGCGCGCCTCGCACGCACGGATGAACTCGATTTCTCTGTCCCACAGCGACAAACGCGTCGCAGGGTCTTCGGACGGCACGAGGTCGAACCCCGGCACAACCAGGTGATCGATGTCGTGATGCCCCTCCTGCACGCCGAGCGAAAATCCACCTGCCGCAACGACGGGCGTGCCCGACGCTGCGATGACCGATACCTCGAAGGGGTCGGCGGGCGCTCCATCAGCGACCCGATTCGCGATCAGGAGAAGGTCGGTGAAAACGAAGATCTCGGCCGCGAGGCAACCTTCGTACGCAAGGACACCTACTCGCACGACGTCGGATCACAGTCCGAGAGTGAGGCCGACGGCCGTCAGCGTCACAGTGAGTTCGAGCGCGAATCCGAGAACGTCTCCGTTGAGTCCACCGAATCTACGGACGCAGTGACGCACGCACAGCACACTGATCACCAGCGCCGACGCGGTCACGAGAGGGCCGAGCCACCACCGGTCGGTGGCAAAGCCGGAAGCGGCGATCAGCGGAACCGACCACACGATTGCGGCCCACAGCGGTTGTGAATCGGCGACGAGCGCACCGAATCCGCTCGGGCTCGACGCGAGAATACCTCGGCGGCAGGCAAAAACGACGGCCACACGACCCGCAGCGACAGAAACGAGAACGGCGATCCACTGCGTGGGGGAGTCGGCAACAGCGAGGACGCCGAAGGAGACCGATTGCAGCCCAAGGAAGATCAACAGTGCCGCGACCCCGAACGGTCCGGCACCGCCGCTGTGCATGACCTCGCGGGCGCGCTCCGGTGGACCGTAACAACCCAGTCCGTCGACGGAGTCTGCCAGTCCGTCCACGTGCATCCCGCGTGTCCCGAGAGCGAGCGCACCGACCGTCAGCAAGCCTGCGAGATAGGGATTCAGGCCGATACTGGTTGTGCCCCAAAGCAGAAACGTCGCGGCAATGCCGAGTGCGATCCCGGTGAGCGGAGCTGCCGCGATGGCGCGACGACCGGCAGTTCGGTCGATGTCGGAGGGACCACGAACCGGAAGGACCGTCAGCCACGAGAAGGCCAGAGGCACTCCGGACAGCGGGCCCGCCATGCTCACTCCGCCGTATCGGTCTTGGTCAGGTCGATCGACTCGGGTTCGTCGGCAGGTGCGCTGCCCTGAGTGCTGACACCGGCTTCGGAGAATGTCGCCATCTTGCCCAGGATTGCCACTGCGCCCTGAAGAATCGGGAGCGCTGTGACTGCACCTGAACCTTCACCGAGACGCATGTCGAACTCGACGATCGGGTCGAGACCCATGCGTGTCAACGCGATGGTGTGCGCGGGTTCTGTGGAGCGGTGTCCGGCGACCCACCATTCACGTGCGCCGAAAGCCAGTTCGTCGGCAACCATGGCGGCTGCGGTGACCACTACGCCGTCGAGGATCACCGGCGTACGACGCGAAGCTGCCTGGGCCAGAAAGCCGGCCATCGCGGCGAGGTCGGCACCCGAAGACGTGCGCAGCAGCGCGACTGTGTCGCGAACGTGCGGACGGGCGCGACGGAGAGCGTCGCGAATCGCTGCGGTCTTGCGGATCCACCCGGCGTCGTCGATACCGGTACCTCGACCCACGACTGCGACGGGTTCACTGTCCGTCAGTGCTGCGATGAGTACGGTTGCGGGCGTCGTGTTGCCGATGCCCATGTCGCCGGCGATGAGAAGATCTGCGCCCCCGTCGATTTCCTCGTCCGCGATCGCTCGGCCGGCGGCGATGGCCTGAAGGGTTTCCTCGTTCGACATGGCGTCTTCGCGGTCGATGGACCCGGAAGACCTGCGCACCTTGTGGTTCGAGACGGACGGATCGGTATCGCCGTCCACTGCGATGTCGACGACGCGTACCGTGGCGCCGGCAACCTCGGCGAGGACGTTGACTGCCGCGCCGCCCCCGAGGAAGTTGGCGACCATCTGTGCGGTCACTTCCGGCGGATAGGCGGAGACGCCGTTGCGGGCGATTCCGTGATCACCCGCGAAGACGACGACGCGAGGCCGAGCGAAAGCGTGTGGGGGACAAACTCCTTGGCAGGCTGATGCCCAACCGGCGAGAGCCTCCAGTCGGCCCAGCGAACCTGCCGGCTTGGTCAGATCACGCTGACGCGCGTCGGCCTGCGCACGCACCTCGCGGTCGGGCGGCGTGACGGGTTCGAAGTCGGCGCTACTGACTGGCGCGACGTCAGGGTTGGCATCTGGATTCGCCCCTGAAATGGCCCCTGGATTGGCCTCGGTACTCACATCGTGCCTTCCGGTTGTGCAGCAGTATCTTTCAAGATGAGCGGTAACCCTGCAACCACTAGTACGACACGATCGCACACCGCGGCGATACGAGCGTTGAGAGTGCCGATCTCGTCGCGGAACAATCGTCCCGACCGTGTCTCGGGGATGACGGCCAAACCCACTTCGGGGCTGACCAGCACCAGGTGTCCGCGGTAGTTCTCGACACTGGCGACCAGGCTGTCCGCAGCGGGAGTGACGGTGCCGCGCGGAGCGTCCCAGGCGCCTTGCCGATCGAGTTCAGTGGTCAGCCACGTTCCCAGATCGTCGACCAACGTCGCTGTGTGTGAATCGCTTTCGAGCTGCGCCGCGAGGTCCCCCGCAGCTGCGGTTTCGACAGTCGACCAATGAGAAGGCCGTCTGTTGCGGTGCTGGTCGATCCGGCTTTCCCAGTCTGCGTCGGTGACATCACGTCTGGCTGTCGCCAGGTACCGGATCGGTGCCGAACTTTCGGGTAAGTGGCCTGCACAAACCAAATCCTCGGCGTGCGCGGACTTACCAGACCGCGCGCCGCCGAGGACCAAAGTTCTATACGTGTTCGTCACGCTCAGATTGCGTCGCCCGGCCCCACACGAGGCTTCGGTGCGCGCAGCTTACGGATCTGCGACGCGCGAACGAACGCGTACCAGCCGAGCTTGAATCCGCCGTCGGTGCTGTCGGGGAAGCGCTCGGCGACGCGGTTGTTGATCATGCGACCGAGCCAGATGCCTTCGCCGACCATGAAGAGCATCATCACGAGCATTGCCAGCGTGACGATCTGCTGGAGTGCGGGCGTGACGAACATCGTCATGATGAGGATCAATGCGAGCGGCATGAACAGCCCGACGAGGTTGCGGCGGGCGTCGATGAAATCACGGACGTAGGCGCGAACCGGTCCCTTGTCGCGGGGGAGCAGGTACTTGTCCTCGCCGGCGAGCATGCGGGCGCGGCGGTCTGCCGACGATGCGCGACGCTCGGCGGCTTCGGCCTTGCGGTCCTCCTTGGAGCCGCGGGTCGCCTTACGGCGGGCGCGGGCTTCCTTCGCGGTCAGCGGGGCAGGGGCAACGGGGCCACGCCTCTTCGCCTCGGCGTCACGACGCTTGGGTGTGGGGCGGCCCTTGCCCACCTGCTCGATGGGCGCCTCTTCGGAGGCCGAGGATGCCTCAGTGCCCTCGACGTCACGTTTGTCGGAGTTGTCTGAGTCACCGCGGCGTAGCAATTTCACACCTCCAGGCTATTGGATAAGTGCACGGTCTGGGAAACCGACCTCGGTCTTTCTGAAAAACCCGATCGCCCGAGGCACTGAAACGCGCGAGATCGTGAAACATCGGGGTCATTCGGGACTCTTAGACTTCCGCTATGCGGGTAATAGTTGCTCCAGATTCGTTTGGTGAGACGTTGACGGCCGTCGAGGCGGCTGAGTCCATTTCTGCCGGTTGGCGACGTGGCCGACCCGAAGACGACGTCGTCACCGCGCCACAATCCGACGGTGGGCCGGGTTTCGTCGACGTCTTGGCCACGGCTGGGGGCGACCTCCGGACCACACGGGTTCCTGGGCCACTGACCGCGGGCGTCGACGCCGCGTGGCTGTTGGATTCGGACACGGCGTACATCGAGTCCGCCGAGGCTGTCGGGCTCGGTCTCCTCGGAGGTCCGCCGACACGGGACAGCGCACTCACCGCGCACAGTCGCGGTGTCGGAGAACTGATCGCTGTCGCGCTCGAGGCAGGCGTGAAGACGATTGTCGTCGGACTCGGTGGGAGTTGCTGCACCGACGGGGGACGTGGACTGGTGGAGGCGCTGGGCGGTCTGGAGGCCGCAACGGCGGCTACGGCGGGCACTGCGTTGGTCGCGGCCACCGACGTCGAACACGCACTTCTTGGCGAGCACGGTGCGGCAGCGGTGTTCGGCCCGCAAAAGGGCGCCGACCCCGATGCCGTCTCTGTCCTCGAAGCGAGGAACGCGAGATGGGCCGAACAGTTGGAGTCCGCAACCGGAAAACGAGTGTCGGATCTTCCGGGTGCCGGCGCCGCAGGTGGTATCGGTGCTGCGCTGTTCGCTCTCGGTGCGCAGCGGAGATCCGGGGCCGACGTCGTCGCCGATCGCACCGGCCAGGCGGCGCTATTGGCTTCCGCTGACCTGGTGATCACGGGCGAAGGCAAGTTCGACCACCAATCTCTGCGCGGCAAACTCGTCACGACGCTTGCTTCGGCCGGGGCGGCGCACGGAGTTCCGACGCTCGTCTTTGCCGGTCAGGTGACGCTCGACGCGGCGGACTTTGCGTCGACCTCGATAGTCGCGACGAAATCGGTGACGGAGTTCGCCGGGTCGGTGGAACGTGCGATGGAGGAAGCGTCGGCGTGTCTCGAGGGACTCGCCGAACACACGGCACGGGAGTGGAACATCTGGCGCGGCGCCCGGAGGTGAGGATCAACAAGCGTCGACGCGCCGTTGCCGTGTCGGGAAGACCGGATAGGATGAAGACGAATCGCACCCGGTAAGGACTGGCGGGAATAAGTCGGCAGCGGCGTACCGTTGAAGCGTTCACGGGTTGGTACGAACATTAGGGAGAGCCCATGACTGTGCAGAACGAGACCGCCACCCACGGCGTCAAGATGACCGAGGCCGCATCCGCCAAGGCGAAGGCACTCTTCGATCAGGAGGGTCGCGACGACCTCGCGCTGCGTATCGCAGTGCAGCCCGGCGGCTGTGCCGGACTGAAGTACCAGCTGTTCTTCGACGACCGCACGCTCGACGGTGACCTCACCGTCGACTTCAACGGCGTCAACCTGGTTGTCGACCGGATGAGCGCGCCGTACGTCGAAGGTGCGTCCATCGACTTCCTCGACACCATCGAGCAGCAGGGCTTCTCGATCGACAACCCCAATGCAACAGGCTCCTGCGCCTGCGGTGACTCGTTCAACTGAGTCTGTCGATCACAACTCAATTCACAAACAACTGACGCGGAACCGACATTCGGTTTCGCGTCAGTTGTCTGTGGTGACTCGTACGTAGACCGTTCCGATCTGACGGCTCGGGCGCCGATGACGGCGCTACGGGCGGTAACGTGAACTTTTGCTCCTCTTTCATTCTTGTACTCACTTCGCTGAAAGGCCACGATCCGTGACTATTGCGGTAACCGGTTCCATCGCCACCGACCACTTGATGCGCTTCCCCGGCCGCTTCGCCGATCAGCTCCTCGCCGATCAGCTCGCCCACGTTTCGCTGAGTTTCCTGGTGGACGATCTCGTGATTCGCCGCGGGGGTGTCGGCGGCAACATCGCTTACGCCATGGGCGTGCTCGGTGGGTCCCCGCTACTCGTCGGCGCAGTCGGTGCCGACTTCGCCGAGTACCGCACGTGGCTCGAGGACAACGGCGTCGACTGCAGCGCGGTCCGTATCTCGGACAAGGCACATACGGCGCGTTTCGTGTGCACCACCGACGAGGACATGGCGCAGATCGCGTCGTTCTACCCCGGTGCGATGAGCGAGGCCCGCGAGATCGAACTCGCGGCAGTGGCCAAGACTGCGGGCGCAGTCGAGCTGGTGCTGATCGGCGCCAACGACCCCGAGGCCATGGTTCGCCATACCGACGAATGCCGTCTGCTCGGAATCCCGTTCGCAGCGGATCCGTCGCAGCAGCTTGCTCGCCTGTCCGGTGACGAGGCCAAGGCGCTCATCCACGGTGCGAAGTACTTGTTCACCAACGAGTACGAGTGGGGTCTGCTTCAGCAGAAGACTGGTCTGAGCGAGGAAGAGATCCGCGCGCAGGTCGGCATTCGTGTCACCACCCTCGGCTCCAAGGGTGTGGAAATTGTTGACGCCGAAGGTAATTGGGTGCGCGTCGACGTAGTGCCCGAGACCGGCAAGGTGGATCCGACGGGCGTTGGCGACGGTTTCCGCGCCGGGTTCCTGCTCGCACACGGCGCTGGCTTGAGCTTCGAGCGCGCCGCACAGCTGGGATCTTTGGTCGCTGTGCTGATCCTCGAGACCGTGGGAACACAGGAGTGGGTGTTCAATCGCGACGAGGCCCTCAAGCGCCTTACCGACGCATACGGCAGTGCGGCTGCGGACGAGATCGCGACGATCCTGCCGAAGTAGGATTCCGCCCCGTGAGTGGTTGAGGAGTCCGGAGACTCCCTGACCACTCACGGGCCGAAGGCCTAGATATTGACCGGGTACACCGGTTCCTGGATCTGCGGCACGATGCGCTTCTCCACGAAGATCCCGTGCCAGACCATGAACGTCAGCACGGTCCACAGGCGTCGGCTGTGGTCGGACACGCCCTCGCGGTGATCGTTGAGCATCTTCACGACGGCCTGCTTGTCGAAGATGTGGTCGGTACCCGACTCCTCGATCTGCAGATGTGCCCAGTCGAAGAGTTCGGTGCCGCGCAGCCAATGGCGCAGGGGAACCGGGAATCCGAGCTTCGCACGGTGCAGAACATGGTGCGGCACAATGCCTTCCAGGGCCTGACGCAGTGCATACTTGGTTGTGTCCTTCGTGATCTTCTGATCGAGCGGCACGCGTGACGCTACGTCGAAGACCTCGGGATCGAGGAACGGCACACGCAGTTCCAGCGAGTTGGCCATCGTCATCTTGTCGGCCTTGACGAGGATGTCGCCGCGCAGCCAGGTGAACAGGTCGAGATGCTGCATCCGGGCAACCGGATCCCAGTCCCGTGACTGCGCGTAGATCGGCGCGGTGACGTCCTGGTGAGTCCACTCGGGGCGGAAATCGCGAAGGACGGCGCGGAGCTGAGCGTCGTTGAAGCTACGAGCATTGCCGTAGTAGCGCTCCTCGAGGGTCAACGAACCGCGATTGAGCAGACTCTTGCCGCGAGTACCGTCCGGGATGCGTTCGGACAACTTGCCTGCAGCCCGACGCAATCCCTTGGGGAGGTACTCGAAAGGCTTGAGCGACAACGGTTCACGGTAAATCGTGTAACCGCCGAACAGCTCGTCGGCACCCTCGCCGGACAGCACGACCTTGACGTGCTTGCGGGCTTCCTTGGCGATGAACCACAGCGGAATCAATG
Organism: Rhodococcus sp. 5A-K4; assembly: GCF_046097995.1. Classification (NCBI taxonomy): domain Bacteria; kingdom Bacillati; phylum Actinomycetota; class Actinomycetes; order Mycobacteriales; family Nocardiaceae; genus Rhodococcus; species Rhodococcus sp. 5A-K4. The sequence continues at coordinate 192,438 of NZ_JBJURM010000011.1, read as the reverse complement.
CCGGATCGGCTACCGGGTCGTCGAGGTACCAGACGATCTCGGGAATGGCAGCGGCGAACTCGGCGGGGGAGACCACCTTGACGACGTGCTTCGCGCCGATCGCCGCGGCAGATTCTGCAGCGACGTCGACCTCGGAATAGCCCTCACGTTCGAAACCGGTCGTGAAGGTGATCAGGTTGGGGTTGTGGCGCATCGCCAGTGCCGCGATCGCCGTGGAGTCGATACCGCCGGACAAGAACGAACCGACGGTGACGTCGGCGCGCATGTGCTTGGCGACCGAATCCTCGAGTGCCTCGGCGATTTCCTGGTAGCGCGCCTTCTCGGTGCCAGGTGCAAAAGGCTTGGCCGGAAACTTCGGCGTGAAGTACCGCGTGATCGTGGGTTCCTCGCCCGGACGCACCCGAGCGAAGCTGCCCGACTCCAGGCGTCGGATCTCCTTGTGCAGTGTTTCCGGCTCCGGTACGTACTGCAGAACGGTGTAGTGCTCGATGGCGCGCGGATCCAGCTCGGTACCGATGCCGATCAGATCGGTGAGTTCGAGCAGGCTCTTCTTCTCACTGCCGAACGCGGTGCCGCCGGCGCCGGTAGCAATGAACAGCGGCTTGATCCCGAACGGATCGCGCGCGATGAACAGCTCGCGTGTGTCGGTGTCCCAGATCGCGAACGCGAACATTCCGCGTAGGCGCCGGACCGCATCCTCACCCCAGTAGTGGAATGCAGCGACGATGGCCTCGGAGTCGCCCTCGGTGAAGAACTTGGCGTCGTGGTCCTTGACCAGTTCGGCGCGGATCTCCAGGTAGTTGTAGATCTCGCCGTTGAACGTGAGCGCATAACGCTCCGGGTTCTCCGGCGGGCCCCAACGCAGCGGCTGGTGGGAATGAGCGATGTCGATGATCGCCAGGCGGTTGAACCCGAAGACGAGGTGGTCGTCGTTCCACGTCCCGTGTTCGTCCGGCCCGCGGTGACGAAGGCAATGCATCGCCTGGTCGACCCGCGAGACGGCGTCCTCGCTGGTTCCGCCAGATGTCAGTAGCCCGAGCAGTCCACACACAGCGTCCGGTTCCTCGATTCAGAATTTTTGTAGAGAAGGCTCCCGGACACGAGTGTCGGGGAGAGGTCAACGAACTCTTGTCGAAAGTATGCCGCAGATCGACGTCCCTGCCGATCGCGGCGGAACGAATCGACGTGATGTGCGTCGCCGAAACGACCTGAGCCGTTCCTGAGCAGCACCTGAGAGAGCTGTGTGACGTCCGCCGCGACACGGGCGAGGACCCGAGGATGGATAGCGCCCGGCTTTGGTCTACGCTGCGTAGTAATTGGGCCTTCCCTCCGGGCATGCCCTAGTTGAATTTTGTGGCGATCAGGAAGGCGTGAACGTGGCGCAAGGTCGGATCCTTCGGCGAGCGGGGCTGGCAGTATCTCTGGGCATTGCTGCCTTGCTGCTGTCGGGTTGCTCCATCGACAACGAAGTGCTTCGTTTCGGGTGGCCTTCGGGCATCACCCCGGAGGCGACGCGCATGCGTGAGCTGTGGACGTGGTCGGTTGTAGCCGCCCTCGTCATGGGTGTGCTGGTGTGGGGGCTGGTCTTCTGGGCCGTCATCTTCCACCGCAAGAAGAAGGACTCGCCGGAATTCCCGCGTCAGACGGCATACAACGTGCCTCTCGAACTCGGTTACACGGCAGTTCCCTTCGTCATCATCGCGGTTCTCTTCTACTTCACCGTCATCGTCCAGAACCATGTTCTGGACAAGACGGACAACCCTGACGTCGTCGTAGACGTCACGGCATTCCAGTGGAACTGGAAGTTCGGCTACCGCTCCATCGAGTTCGGTGACGGCAGTGCCAAGTACAACGGCATCGACGTCGAAGCCGAAGAGGCTGCCAAGGCCGAGGGCTCCACTGTCAACGATCACGGCGAAGAAGTTCCCGGCCCGATCCACGGCAACAGCACCGAGGACCTGAGCTACCTGCACTACGACAAGATCGAGACTGTCGGCTCCAGCCAGGAGATCCCGATCCTCGTTCTGCCCACCGGCAAGCGGATCCAGTTCGAACTCGCTTCCTCGGACGTCATCCACGCTTTCTGGGTGCCTGAGTTCCTGTTCAAGCGCGACGTTCTCCCGAACCCCAAGGAGAACCACTCGGACAACATCTTCCAGATCAGTGAGATCGAGAAGGAAGGCGCGTTCGTCGGGCGTTGTGCAGAAATGTGTGGCACGTTCCACGCGATGATGAACTTCGAGGTTCGTGCGGTTTCGCCCGAGGACTTCGCCAAGTACATCGAACTGCGCAAGGGTGACGCGGAGGGCAAGGGTGGTCTGACGACCGCCGAGGCCCTGCAGGCAATCGGTCAGTCGCCGGTGGCTACGTCGACCACGCCGTTCAACACCGACCGCGAGTACCGTCAGGCAACCGTCGCCACTGCAGGCAACTGAGCCGGCCAGCCTCTTCACTGAACAAGGACAAGTGCTGATATGAAGATCGAAGCCAAGCTCTTCGAGATCCTGACGATGTTCTTCATTCTCGTCGCGATCATCTACGGAGTGTTCACCGCTCTGTCACGCACAGGTATCGAGTGGGCCGGACTGACGGCCATCGTCCTGTCTGCAGGTCTGACGCTCATCGTGGGTACCTACTTCCGCTTCGTTGCCCGTCGTCTGGACACCCGTCCCGAGGACTACGACGACGCAGAAATCTCGGATGGTGCAGGAGAACTGGGCTTCTTCAGCCCGGGTAGCTTCTGGCCGATCCTGCTTGCCGCCGCAGCTGCACTCGCGGCAGTGTCGCTGGCGTACTTCCAGCCGTGGCTCATCGCAGTCGCAGTTGTCTGTGTGCTCGCCGCAGCCGCAGGCCTGGTGTTCGAGTACTACACCGGACCCGAGAAGCACTAGTTTCACCCGCACTCCAACAGAGGCGCCGCACCCACCCGGGTACGGCGCCTCTGTTGTCGTATCTACGAGTTGCGGTACGAGGGTGCCGATTACCCAACCGCTCTTTGTCAATCGTGGAGCGAGTATCCGAGGTCGTAGCGGTGCAGACCGTCGACGATCTCTAGCTCGAGAGTGCCCGAGATGCCCTTCAGCTCGCCGGTTCCGGACCCCGGCACGATCTCGTACAGCAGCTTCTGCGTTCCGTTGATCATCTGACCGAACTGCTGCAGGGCGAACGATCCCACAGCTTCGTCGACCTGCCCGGTGACAAACTCCAAAGCGACGTAGCCCGCTTCACCGGTTGTCGGATCGCCCGCGGACAGCATGAGTCCGGTCGATGTTCCTTCGACGCCGCCGATGAACGTCTTGTCGAACTCGAAGCGCCCGACGCGTCCGGAGAGCTCAGGATCGGCGGGGCGGAGATCGATCTCGAAGGTGCCGCGTGCATGGGATGTCATGGTCCGAGTATCTCACCAGGCGGCAACGCCTCGAGGGGACTACCGAGAACGTGCAACACTCCGTAGATGATCCTCGAACATGCCGTCCTGCAGGTCGATCCGTCGCAGTCAGCGCGATTCGAGGCCGCGTTCGATGTGGCCCGAACCATCATCTCCGAGGTCCCCGGATTCATCAGGCTGCGACTCTCGCACTGCCTGGAATCGCCGGAGCGGTATCTCTTGCTCGTCGAGTGGGAAGACGTGGAGTCACACACCATCGGGTTCCGTCAGTCCACGGGATACGAGAAGTGGCGAGAACTTCTCCACCACTTCTACGAGCCGTTCCCGACGGTGGAGCACTATTCAACTGTGCTCGAGGTCTAGCAAGGCGTCGTGCCCGCTGTTGTCGGCGCTCAGACGTCGAACCGGGGGAGTGGTGACCCAATGGAGGTTGTCATGCTGAATCGCTCAGAGAACGAGTGAGGCCCCGAACCGGAATCCGGTTCGGGGCCTCACTGGTCAACTGTCGTTCTTAGTGGAGTTCTCCACTGGAACCATCGGACTTGCCGTTGGTTCGGTTCTGGTAGTCCAGAAGGATCTGAAGCTGCTCGTGCTCAGCTTCGTGATGAGCGGCTTCGAGAGCCTCGCTCTCCTCGACTGGGTCAGCGGTGATGAGGCTACCGCTACCGGGCTTGCCGGCGAGGCCGAGCTTGTTCATCTTCTTCGGGACAGCGGCACCCTGGTACTCGAGCGGGATCGGGTGTCCGTGCTCGTCGACGGGGCCGAGCGGCTGGTGGATCTCGATGTACTGGCCGTTCGGCATCCGCTTGATGATGCCGGTCTCGATGCCGTGTTCGAGGACTGCACGGTCACTGCGCTGCAGGCCGATGCAGAACCGGTACGTCACGAAGTACGCGATGGGCGGAAGGATGACCATGCCGATACGGCCGATCCACGTCATTGCGTTCAGCGAGATGTGCAGGTGGTACGCGATGATGTCGTTGATGCAGGAGATCGTGAGCACCAGGTAGAACGCGATGGACATCGCACCGATAGCGGTACGGACCGGCACGTCGCGCGGGCGCTGCAGGATGTTGTGGTGAGCGTCGTCTCCGGTGAGACGCTTCTCGATCCACGGGTACGCGATCAACAGTGCGAAGACGAGGCCCATGATCAGGGCGACGGCGAACACAGCGGGGATCGTGTAGCGGCCGAACAGGTAGATCTCCCACGCCGGCCACAGTCGAGCAAGGCCGTCCGTCCACATCATGTAGATATCGGGCTGGGAACCTGCCGAGACCTGTGACGGGTTGTACGGACCGATGTTCCAGACGGGGTTGATCTGGAACAGACCACCGAGCAGTGCGAGCACGCCGAAGGTCATGGCGAAGAACGCGCCACCCTTCATTGCGAAGACCGGGAGGATGCGGACGCCGACGACGTTCTGTTCCGTACGGCCGGGGCCGGGGAACTGCGTGTGCTTCTGGTACCAGACCAACGCGAGGTGGCCGGCGATCAGAGCCAGGATGATGCCCGGGAACAGCAGCACGTGAGCGACGTAGAGCCGCGGGATGATGAGGTCGCCGGGGAAGTCGCCGTCGAAGATCAGCCAGTGCATCCAGGTACCGACGATCGGGATACTCATCGTGATACCACCGAAGGCGGCGCGAAGGCCGGTGCCCGAGAGCAGGTCGTCGGGGATGGTGTAGCCGAAGAAGCCTTCGAACATCGCCAGGATGAGCAGCAGGCAGCCGATGACCCAGTTCGCTTCACGCGGACGACGGAATGCGCCGGTGAAGAAGATGCGAGCGAGGTGAACGATGATCGACGCCGCGAACATCAGTGCAGCCCAGTGGTGAATCTGGCGAACGAAGAGACCGCCGCGCACCTCGAAGGAGATGTTCAGGGTCGTCTCGTAGGCGCGAGACATCGTGACACCGCGAAGCGGCTGGTATGCGCCCTGGTAGACGACGTGTGCCATCGACGGATCGAAGAACAGTGTCAGGAACACACCGGAGATCAGCAGGATCACGAAGCTGTAGAGCGCGATCTCGCCGAGCATGAAGGACCAGTGCGTCGGGAAGACCTTGTTGATCTGCCGGCGCATGCCTGCGGCGAGGTGGTAGCGGGAGTCCATAGCCTCCGCTTGTCCAGCCGCTGCCGCGCTGATCTTGGACGGTTTGGTTGTTGTTGTGGTCACGGTCGACGCTCCCAAAATGCCGGGCCGAGTGCTTCGATGAAGTCACCGTCGGCGACCAGGAAGCCCTCTTCGTTCACTGTAATAGGCAACTGCGGAAGTGCGCGAGCAGCGGGACCGAAGATCGGCTTGCCGTAGGTCAGTGCGTCGAACTGCGACTGGTGGCAGGGGCACAGAATACGGTTGCTCTGCTGTTCGTAGAGCGAGGTGGGGCAACCCAGGTGGGTGCAGATCTTCGAGTACGCGAAGTAATCGCCGTAGTTGAAGCTCTCCTGGCCCTTGCGCTTGGTGACACGCGCGGTGTCTTCCGTGCGGAGGCGGATGAGCATCACCGAGTTACGAATGCCGCGCAGTGCTGCGAGCAGAGCGTGCTCGTCGCCACGGTCGGACTCGCGGAACGGGAAGACCGTTTCCATCGAACCGGCATCGAGATCTTCCGGGCGAACGAGGACGATGTCCTCGGGACGGCCGGTGTCACGACGCAGGTAGATGGTCTCGCCCGGGTAGTTCGGGGTCCAGCCGGACACCCACAGGGGTGAGTCGTCGCCCTTGGCCCACGGGTTCTTGATGAGTCCACCGAGAGGCATGACCATCATGACGCCGAGTGCGCCACCGCCGAACATCAAGCTGCGCTTGATGGCCTTTCGGCGGGGGAGGGTGGACGTATCGAGGGTGTCGCCGAGCTCGGCGACGATCGTGCGACGATCGACCTCGGTGGATCCACCGTCGTGGCGGTCCTGGATCGAGACCTCTTCGGGGATGAACTTCTTGGTGAACTGAACGGCACCGATGCCGACGCCGAGGATCGCCAGACCCATGGTCAAGCCGATCAGCGGGGTGTACAGGCTGTACTTGCCGTAGTTCTCGTCACCGGCACCTGCATACTCCCAGGGCCAGAACAGGTAGATCGCGATGAATGCGATCGCCGAAACGCCGGCGAGGCCGAACCAGAAGGCGACGTTGCGCTCGGCGCGCTTTTCCGCCCTGGTGCCCTTTACCGACCAACGATCACGGCGGTAGACGACATCGACGCCATCGAGATTGGTACCCAGCTTGACCAGGTCGTCGCGTGACATCGCGTCGAGCTCTTCATCTGTGTACTTCTTAGGCGTATCGCCGCCATGCTGGCCAGCGTCGCTCATGACCTTGCTCCGATCCACAATGCTGCACCGACGACAGCGATGATTCCGACGGCCCACATGGCGAGACCCTCAGAGGCCGGACCGAGGCCACCGAGCCCGTACCCACCGGGGTCCTTCGACTCGCCCGACGACTTGACGTAGGCGATGATGTCCTTCTTCTCCTCGATCGTCAGCTGACGATCCGAGAACTTCGGCATGTTCTGGGGGCCGGTAACCATGGCAGCGTAGATCTGCTGCTCGCTGGCCGGATCCAGGACCGGGGCGTACTTGCCCGAGGACAGTGCGCCACCGCGGCCGGTGAAGTTGTGGCACGACGCGCAGTTGAGCCGGAAGAGCTCACTGCCGCGTCCGATGTCGCCACCGCGCAGCGAGGACTGGGCGATTTCGCCGTTCTCGTCGCGGATGAGCGTCGGGCCGCCGCCGTTGGCCTGGATGAAAGCGCCGAGGGCGTCGGTCTGCGCAGCATCGAACTTGGGGTCCTTGCGTGCAGCCTGGGCCTCGTTGCGAGCTGCGGGCATACGACCAGAGGAGACCTGGAAGTACACGGCTGCTTCGCCGACGCCGATGAGGCTGGGACCGCGGTCCTGCACGCCCTGCAAGTTCGCGCCGTGGCACGTGATGCATGACGTGTCGTAGAGCTGCTTGCCTTCACGAATCAGGGCTGCTGAATCGTCGCTGGCGGTCGCAACCTGCGGAGCTGGTGTCAACGCCGAAGCGAGGAAACCTGCGCTGATCAATCCCATCATCAATACGAGCGCGCCAGTGACGCGCCGGCGGATTTTCCGCTGGCGACGCGACTTCGCGGCATTCGCTGAGTTATCGGATGCGGGAGGGGGGGATGAACTCATCTGTATCCCTTTGGTATGTCGGGACGGAACTGGACGTCAGGGGCTGCCTGGGGCGTACAGCTGATTAACGGATGAAATAAATCGTGGCAAACAGCGCGATCCACACGATGTCGACAAAGTGCCAGTAGTACGAAACAACGATCGCGGCGGTGGCCTGGGCGGGCGTGAACTTGCTGACCCGGGTACGTGCGATCAAGAAGACGAAGGCGATGAGACCGCCGATGACGTGCAGACCGTGGAAGCCGGTGGTCATGTAGAACACCGAGCCGTACACGCTGCTCGAAATCGTGGTGCCCTCGTGCACGAGGTGGTAGTACTCGTAACCCTGGCCGGCGACGAAGAACGCCCCCATGACCAAGGTGATGGTGTACCAGCGACGAAGTCCGAAGACGTCGCCACGCTCAGCCGCGAAGACACCCATCTGGCAGGTGAACGAAGATGCGATAAGCACCAAGGTCACCGGCACGGCCAGATACAGGTTCAATTCGGTTGGCTCCGGCGGCCAATTTCCGTTCGCCTGAGCTCGTGCCACGAAGTACATGGCAAAGAGCCCTGCGAAGAACATGAGCTCACTTGACAACCACACGATGGTGCCAACGCTGACCATATTCGGCCGGTTCAGCGAGTGCACGCGTTGGGTGATTGCCGATCCTGAAGTCCCTACTGCGCTCGTCACAGACAGAAGTATGACGCTTCGTCGTAAGAGACGACCACTCGGGTCCACCATCGGCGCGTCGCTCGGCTCGAGTTCGCGGGATCGGGCGGCGAACGCGCTGGTGGCGTGGTCGGAATATGCTGGCGCGATGGCAGCTACACACAAGAGTAGACCGTGGTTCCTGAGAATTTTCGGCACGAAGATTCCGACACCGCTCGATGCAGGGCGGTCGGATCTGGTCGTCGTTGCCGAAGGCTTCGACGACGCCGAGGCGAGCTCGACGGCTCTCGAACGTGCCGCCTCCACCGAGCCGGAGTTCAGGGCGGAGTCCGAAGTGGTTCTGCGGCATCATCTCGACCTCCCGGAGGGCTCGGTAGCCGATGCCGAGAGCATCGTCGCCCAGGACGGATATGTGCGAGGCTCGAGTCGGCCCGAGGACGTGACTCCGGTGGTCGAGAATTCGGTTCGCGTCGTCTTCGAGCGTGTCCAGGTGCTTGACGCCCTGCATTGCTCCCAGGAGCGGTCACGAATGGCCGGTCTGGCGCAGCGACTCGGTGGTTCGGTCGCCGGGTGGGACGCGCTCCAGCCCCCGATACTTGCGGAGGCGCCGCCCAAACGCGGTCGCAGAAAGTCCTGAGCGGCCCTATTCGGTTTCCTCCTTACCTCACTGACTAGGCTGCGAGGGTCATCGGCAGCACAAAATGGCAGCGCGAAACGACAGCTCGAAATCCAGCCCACTTGAACGACAGGGGACCAAGGCACTATGGCCGGCACCGACGCATCCAACGCCGTGAACGTCGATTCGAGTGCAGTGGTGCGGTCCTGGCCGTTGATTCTCGGTTTGCTCACGGACGGCAGTGACTTGTCGGAAGCCGACAGTCGCTGGGCGATGGGCGAGATCATGTCGGACAATGCCACTTCCGCTCAGATCGCCGCTTTCGGCGTCGGGCTGAAGATGAAGGGCGAAACCCCCGCGGAGTTGGAAGGGCTCGCCGGCGCGATGCTCGAACACTCCCGGCGCGTGCCGGTCGATTCCGACGTGGTCGACATCGTCGGCACGGGTGGCGACCGCTCCAACACGGTCAACATCTCGACGATGGCCTCGATCGTGGTTGCCGCGTCCGGTGTGCGAGTTGTCAAGCACGGCAACCGCGCTGCTTCGTCCAAGAGCGGTGGCGCAGACGTGCTCGAGGCGCTCGGCGTTCGCATCAACCTCGGCCCGGAGCAGGTTGCGAGGTGCGTCGAAGAGGTCGGCATCGGCTTTTGTTTCGCGCCGGTCTTCCATCCCGCACTGCGCTTTGCGGCGGTGCCTCGCAAGGAAATCGGCATCCCGACGGCATTCAACGTGCTCGGTCCACTGACCAATCCGGCTCGTCCGCGTGCCGGGCTGATCGGGTGCGCATTTCCGAAGCTGATCTCGGTCGTCGCGGGAGTCCTTGCGCAGCGCGGTAATTCGGCGTTGGTGGTGCGTGGAGACGACGGACTCGACGAACTGACCACATCGACGACTTCGACGGTTCACATCGTCGGCGGTGGAAGTGTGCGAACTGTCACGCTGGATCCGCGCGACCTCGGAATCGACCGCGTTCCTCTCGAAGAGTTGCGCGGAGGAGACGCCGAATTCAACGCCACCGTCGCCCGAACGCTGCTTTCCGGGCAGAAGGGGCCGGTCCGGGACGCGGTCTTGCTGAACGCGGGAGCGGCCATCGCGGCGTTCAACGGTGTCGGTGACGATCTCGAGGATGCGATCTCCGCCGGGATGACTGCGGCCGCTGCCGCGATCGACGGCGGCGCCGGCGCTGAACTGCTTCACAAGTGGGCGGCACTGACCGCCGAACTGGCCGACCAAGCCTGATCGACGAGCTACTCGCCCAGCGAGAAACCGGCCTCGACGTCTGCGCTGGAGAAGGACTGGAAGGCGATGTGTGTGGCGGTTCGGAGAACGCCGGGCACCTTGTTGATTCCTCCGGTGACCACGTCGGCGATCTGGGCGTGGTCACGTACCTTCACGATGGCGATCAAGTCGACGTCACCTGCGCACGAGTAGACCTCCGTCACTCCGGACAGGTCGGCGACGGCCTGCGCGGTTTCCGGGATCCGAGCGGACTCGGCGTGAATCATGACGATGGCGTTGATCATTTCTCTCCTCGATTTCCCGGTGGGTTGTGATGACCCGGTGGTTTCGATCGAGCTTAGGGGTGCCGCCCCGTCGTTACGTCATCGATGTTCGGATTCGGTACCGGCCCGCGCGAGTCGGCACCAGGCTTCCCACTTGCCGGCGCCGCCCGCAGGTTCGACGTAGCCGGATGTCGCCGACACGATTCGGACACCGTCCGATGCGAGCCACCGTGCGATCAGGCCCAGTTCTTCGGGTGACGCGCCGCGAAACGGTGCGTCGTCCGGTAGGACGGTTTCGGCTGCCGCGGTGATGGCGTCGACGACGGGCATCGGGTGAGTTCCACGTCTGGCGAGCCCGGCGGACGCGAGACGTCCGGAACGGATCACCGACAGCTCCCAGCCCCCGTCCCCGGTGGGACGGGCGAGAATCAGTTGTTCGATCGCCGCGACTGCTGCAAGTCGCTGAGTGCGCCGCACTGCGGTAGAGACTGCGACCGTTCGGTCACGCAGACGAGCAGCATTCTCGAACAACGCGTGTTCGGACAGCTCGTCTATTCGCGCCTGCATTTGTTGGAGGGGAGCGTCGTTGGTTCCCCGGAAGAATCCACGCACAGTCTCAGGGGCGGCCGCGTAGTCCTGCGCAGTGAGTTCCGGTGCCCAGGAGGCGGGACACGCCCCCAGTTCGCGAGCGGGGCAGTCAGGGCCGTGAACGGCGCCGCGCCCGAGACGTTTGGTGCACGTGCGTAGGCGGCTGAACTCTGCGACGGTGTCGGCGACTTCTACTGCGTCGCCGCGAGAGGTGAACGGGCCGATCGAATCGGCCGTAGGCGTGCGAACCACGGACAGTCTGGGAAACGCCTCGTCGGTGAGAGTGATCCACCATCCTCTTTTGGGGAATTTGGAGCGACGGTTGTACGGGGGTGCATGCGCGCTCAGTAGTCGTAGTTCACGCACCCCTGCCTCGAGCGCATGGGCGCACTCGACGTGGTCCACACGGGTGGCGAGCGCGACCATTTCCTTCATCCGGCCGCGGGTCTCCGAACCGGTGAAGTAGTTGCGGACGCGGCGTCGAAGGTCGGTAGCAGTTCCTATATAGAGGGCTTCGTCCGAAGGGCCTCGGAAAAGGTAGACACCCGGGCTTCGCGGCAGGTTTGCGGCGAAGGACCGTTTTGCGCGCTGATGTGAGGAAATGTTGGGCAGGTAGTCGACGAGTTCGCTGTAACTGTGGACGCCTTGGTTCCCGACTCTGTCGATCAACCCGTGTAGGACGTCGACGGTCGCCCGCGCGTCGTCGAGCGCGCGGTGCGTCGGTTGGGTGGTCACCTGGAAGAGATGGGCGAGTGCGGAGAGTTTGACCGAAGGCGCCTCGTCGCGGGTGAGCACGCGCCTGGCGAGCTTCACAGTGCACAGCACACGGAACGCCGGCCACGGGCGTGCGCTGCGTGACGCCGCTGCTTTGAGGAAGCCGATGTCGAAGGGCGCGTTGTGTGCCACCAGCACCGCACCCTCGGCGAATTCGAGAAAAGCGGGTAGGACACGTTCGATGGGAGGTGCGCCGATCAGCATGGCGGTGGTGATTCCGGTCAGTTCGACGATGTACGGCGGAATCGATCGGCCGGGATCGACGAGTGTTGCCATTTCACCGAGCACTTCGCCACCGCGGATCTTGACGGCGCCGATCTCGGTGATGGAGTCCTGGTCGGCGCTTCCACCTGTGGTCTCGAGGTCGACGACGACAAACGTCGTTTCGCTCAGCGGTGTGTCCAGCTCGTCGAAGCTCAGTTGCCGCCCGACGTCGAACTTCTCCCCGTCGGAGAACGGGGACGGAGACGGAAATTCTCGGGCCGAGGCGGGACTCACACCGCAGACAGTAGAAGGACCCCCCGACACGAATTCGAGAGTGCATACGCGGAACCCGGCTCACTCCGACTTCCATTGGGAAAGCAACGGATTGACCCCCGACAAAAGTACGAGAGACGAGGATCACACTTGCGGTGGGAACTCGCGAATGCGGACTCCTACCTACTTACCGGTAGGGCGATTCGTGAGGGTGTTGCTACGGCGATCAGTCGCCGAAACCGCCTGATTGATCGAAACGGGTTCTAGTTTCAAGTAATCGGCGTTGAACTGCATGGAAGATCGGATTGTCGGGTTTGGTGACCCTTGCCAGTGGGTAGCAAGCGCAGGTTTGCGGGCCAGGTGAGCCTCGCCGAACAGACCTGTTGTTATCTCTTCGTGACCCGTCCGGCGTATCGCGGGCGCGGCAGCATGATTTCCGGCGAATCGGGCGCGATTGTCACGAAGCGGTCGACATCGTCGCGATCATTTCGTAACCTTCCTGAGACCTAACGAAGTCTTGCCGGACCAAACAGGACCGGCATCGTCAGGAACCGCCTAATCGGGATCTCCGCGAGGAACCCGAACCGGGAACCCAAGTTTCCACTGGGGTGAATCCCGCCTGGGGTGCAGCACGCATGATCGCTGCGGACCACGCGGGTAGGGCTGATCTTCCCAGCCCGAACCCGTCAGCTAACTCGGTCGGCGGATGAATGGAAGAAATGGAGCACCCCTTAAGTGGCGTCACAGAGTTTCAAGCGTTCAGCGCAGTTGGCAGTAGCCGGCGCGCTCGCAGTCGGAGCATTTGCTGCAACCGCTGCACCTGCCTCGGCAGACCCCATCACCATCCCCGGCGTCGGCACCTTCGAGGTTCCGGGCGTTTCTATTCCTCAGTTGCCGGTCATCCCGGGCATCACCGACATCGCACCGGCCGCTCCGGCCGCTCCCATCTCCAGTGTTGGTGAGCAGGCAGTTCGCGCCGCAGAGAGCAAGCTGGGCTCCCCGTACGTGTACGGCGCATCGGGCCCGGACGCATTCGACTGCTCCGGTCTGGTCCAGTGGGCATACAAGCAGGCTGGTCTGAACCTGCCTCGCACGAGCTACGACCAGGCCGCAGCCGGCGTTGCCGTTTCACAGTCCGATCTTCAGGTCGGCGACGTGATCTCCTTCTACGGCGGATCGCACTCGGGCATCTACGCCGGCAACGGCAACGTCATCCACGCGTCGACCGCTGGTCAGCCCGTGAAGCTCGCACCGGTGTCCTCGATGCCGTACGACGGTGCTCGCCGTTACTGATTTCTGAACACGCTCGACGGCTGTCTCCGGTAGACGGTCGGAACGATCCGCCGCTGCAAGGCGGCGGAGCTCGGGGGAGCTCCGGATCTTCGAATGTGGGCCTCGAATCTTTGATTCGAGGCCCACATTTTCGTTTCGCGACAATTCGCCCGGTACTTCACCCCGACACGCCTACCGGCGAGTAGACACAAACGTATGCCGTTCCGTAACCTTATCGAGACATTGCGCGGCCGAGACAGGTACTGTGGATAGTTGACAGCCAGCTAACAGATCGTCGACCGGTCCCGGTCGACGTCGCTTCACCGAGACGGAGAGTTGCATTCCGTGGTTTCATCGAAAAACAACAGTCGAGTACGCGCCGCATTGACAGTGGGAGTGCTGGCGTTCGGACTCGTCGCGGGGCCTTCGATGCAGGCCGGTGCCGACCCCGTCATCACCAACCCCACCGAGGCGCTCGACAAGCTCGGTGAACTCTCCCGGGTATCCGAGCAGACCAACGAAGCGCTGCACAACGCACAGATCGACCTCGACGCGAAGCTGGCGGTCGCGAATGATGCGGACGCGCGTTCGGCAGCCGATCAGGGTCTTCTCGACGCGGCTTCGGCACGTGTCGCCGAGTTCGCTCCGGCGGTAAACCGTATTGCCACAGCGAATTACCAGGGTGCGCGGACCAATCGCCTCTTTGCGTTGATGGTGAGCGACTCGCCGCAGCAGTTGCTCGATCAGATGTCCGCGCTGGACGTGATTTCCAACGACGCGGCAGTGCAGGTCTCACAGTTCAACCAAGCCACTGCCGAAGCGCGTGCCGCCTCGGAAGCATCGAAGCGTTCGGCCGAAGAAGCGCGGACCGCCGCCGATCAAGCCCGCGCACTCAGTGACGATTTGCAGCGCAAGCAGAGTGAACTGCAGACGCAGATCGCCGACGTGACCAAAGCTTTCCAGAGCCTCACCGACGACGAGCGTAACCAACTGAGCGGTACGCCATTCCCGCCGGACGTCGATCTCAGCAAAATTCTAGCTAACTTGACGCCTGGTTCGGGTGCTGCTGCTCTGCAGGCAGGCCTCACGCGGATCGGTGACCCGTATGTCTGGGGCGCGACCGGCCCGAACGAGTTCGACTGCTCAGGTCTGGTCGTATGGGCCTACAAGCAAATCGGGAAGACTCTGCCGCGTTCGAGCCAGGCGCAGGCGCAGGGCGGCGTACCGGTGTCGAGGGACCAACTACAGCCCGGTGACGTCGTGACTTTCTACAGCGACAACTCGCATGTCGGTATCTACGCCGGCGACGGAAACATTCTGCATGCGTCGACGTTCGGCGTACCGGTGAAGGTTCAGTCGATGGCAGGCATGGAGTTCTCCACTGCGCGTCGTTACTGACGGCTTGCTGCGCCCGAGCGGCGTGTGGCCAGCCGCCGTGAAGCGTCGAGTCGAGTTCTCCTACACTCGGCACCGTGCCGACTGAACCGATGACGACGCCCGACGTCGGCGCAGATCGACCACGCCGTTGGGAGTATCCAGCCCTCGTGGCGCTCGGCGTTGCCGTGGTGCTCGTTCTAGGGTTGACGATCTTCCTGACGAACAGGTCCGATTCCGACGAAAATGCGGCCAGTGAGCAGGACGCCGAACGCACCGCGCAGGTACAAGCATTTCTCGATGCATGGGCTGCGGCGCAGATGTCCGACGATCCGTCGGGGCTGGCGAAGTTCGTCGACAGTGCCGCGGCACCCGGTGTGCTCGAAGCGGAAGTTCGACGAGCCACCGCTGCGGGAGCGCTCGACTTTGCCGACTGGGGATACGAGATTCCCAGCGGCGGCCTGACACCGGCGCCGCGAACCGGTGCACCGGACGGAGACGTCGAGGTCTGGAATGCACAGGTTCTGTTGCGATACGCCCTCGACGGCGTTGACGCATTGCCCACTCGCAAGGCAGTGTCCATGACGCTCGCGAAACGCGGCGATCAGTGGTCGGTTCTTGCGGACGGGTCGATCGTCGGACTGGACGGAGCCCGAACGGCGGGCGAATCCTGGAACGGCCCTTGGGACTTCGGCCCGCTGGCCGTCGCCGAAAATGCAGCGGGCAATGCACTCGTGATCGGTCACCCGGGTCAGCAGGCGTTCGTCGACGCTTTGGCGGCCGATGTGGACTCAGCCATCGAAAACACGACGCAGTTGTGGGGGCCGTGGTGGTCCGAGCGCGCGGTGCTCATGGTGGCGGGGTCCGCGGAGGAGTTCACCGCACTGGTCGGCTCCCATCACGACGGCGCTTCGATTGCCGCAGTGTCGGTCGCGGATGCAACGGCGGACGGGTCTTCCGACGTGAGCGGCCAGCGGGTGGTCTTCTCACCTGCCGCGGCTTCGAGGCTGACCGACATCACCAGGCGAACGGTGTTGCGCCACGAGCTCATGCACATAGCCGCCCGATCGAAAACCCGTGACGGGTCGCCGATGTGGGTGTTGGAAGGGTTCGCCGAGTACGCGGGAAATCGTGGATCCTCGCGGGCCTGGGGTGAGATCGCGCCGACTCTGGCAGCAGCGGTCCGCTCCGGCGATACTCCGACAGAGTTTCCGGACGACACACAGTTCGGCGGTGTCCCGGTCGTGAGTTCACTGGCGTACGAATCGGCGTGGTCTATCAACGCGTATATCGCTGATCGATTCGGCGAGGCGAAGCTGACCGACCTCTTTCGCGCCCTCGCCTCCGGAAAGATGACGGCCGAAGACCTCGACTCGCGGATCCGAGCGGTCCTCGGCGTTGGAACCGAGGAACTGCGAGTCGGCTGGGTCGACTGGACCAACAGCCATCTGGGCTGAGCGGTTTGCGGCTGGACGTTCGACTCGGCGAGGTGAGCTTCGCAAGTCTCGAAGCACTGCGTGCCCTTGTCACGACTCCAAGCACAGCGTGCCCTACGGTGGACGGATGCGCCGGACCCTCTTGGTGACCAACGATTTTCCTCCTCGCCCCGGAGGTATCCAGTCTTATCTCC
The DNA here is from genome assembly GCF_046097995.1 of Rhodococcus sp. 5A-K4. NCBI lineage: Bacteria > Bacillati > Actinomycetota > Actinomycetes > Mycobacteriales > Nocardiaceae > Rhodococcus > Rhodococcus sp. 5A-K4. The sequence goes on along the minus strand of NZ_JBJURM010000011.1, from coordinate 175,996 downwards.
ACACGTTTGCCGGGCACCTGCCGGCGGACAAGTTGGTGGTGTACGCACCGCGGTGGCGGGGCGACTCGCACAAGAAGTTCGATGCGGCACAGCCTTTCGAGGTCGTTCGGCACCCGACGACACTGATGCTGCCGTCGCCCTTTGTCGCTCGTCGGGCCGCGAAGCTGGTCAAGAAGCACGACTGTGAGTCGGTGTGGTTCGGTGCGGCAGCGCCCTTGGCGCTGTTGGCGCCGGTTGTTCGACGCGCCGGAGCGAGCCGAGTGATCGCGAGTACTCACGGCCACGAGGTCGGGTGGTCGATGATTCCCGGTGCGCGGCAGTCGTTGCGTGTGATCGGCGATCACACGGATGCGGTGACGTTTGTCAGCAAATACACCCGTGGACGGTTCTCGGCGGCTTTCGGCCCGCAAGCGGCGCTCGAGCACCTTCCGTCCGGAGTGGACACGTCGGTGTTCCACCCGGACTCGGTCGCCCGCGCAGAACTGCGCAAGCGATACGGGCTGGGGGAGCGGCCCACGATCCTGTGCCTGTCGCGGCTCGTGCCACGCAAGGGGCAGGACATGCTCATCAAGGCGCTGCCGACCATTCGCAAGAGCGTCGACGGGGCGGTACTGGTGATAGTCGGCGGTGGACCGTACGAGGACCACCTCCGTCAATTGACACGTAAGACCGGGATGGACGATCACGTCGTCTTCACCGGCACGGTGCCCGCCGCAGAGTTGGCGGCTCACCACACGATTGCCGACGTGTTTGCCATGCCGTGTCGCACGCGAGGCGCGGGATTGGATGTCGAAGGACTGGGAATCGTCTACCTCGAGGCCTCGGCGACCGGCGTTCCGGTCATCGCCGGCCGCAGTGGTGGCGCTCCGGAAACCGTGCAGCAGAACAAGACCGGGCTCGTGGTCGACGGCACCTCTGTTCGTGACGTCGCCGAATCCGTGATCGAGGTGCTGTCCGATCGTGATCGAGCGGCCGCGATGGGAGCAGCCGGCCGGGAGTGGGTTGCCGAAGACTGGAAGTGGGACACGCTCGCTTCGAAGCTGCGTAATCTGCTCGGCTGAGCCACCGGGACTCGAACGCAAACGGCCCGCACCGAATTCGGTGCGGGCCGTTCGTTGCTGCGAGAAGCTGCTTGCCGAAAACCTACTTGGCGTAGATCTTTTCGATGTCGGCGGCAAAGCTCTCGTGCACGACGTTGCGCTTGAGCTTCATCGTGGGCGTGAGTTCGCCTGTGTCCTCGGAGAAGTCGACCGGAAGAATGCGGAACTTCTTGATCGCCTCGGCGTGTGAGACGAGCTTGTTGGCCTCGTCGATGGCGTCCTGGATTTCACCGACCAGTTCGCCGTCCGAAACCAGGTCGGCAGCTGTGGTTCCCGCGGCCTTGTTGTTGCGCTCGTTCCAGGCGGGAAGTGCCTCCGCGTCGATGGTGATGAGAGCGCCGATGAAAGGCTTCTGGTCGCCGACCACGATGGCCTGGCTGATCAGGGGGTGTGCGCGAAGGGAATCTTCGAGCTGAGCGGGGGAGACGTTCTTGCCGCCTGCCGTGACGATGATTTCCTTCTTGCGACCGGTGATCGTGATGTAGCCGTCCTTGTCGACGGTGCCCAGGTCTCCGGTGTGGAACCAGCCGTTCTCGATCGACTCGGCGGTCGCCTTCTCGTTGCGCCAGTAGCCGGTGAAGACCACCGGTCCCGAGAGGAGGATCTCGCCGTCTTCGGCAATGCGAACGGAGTTGCCGGCCAACGGCTTTCCGACAGAGCCGACCTTCTGTGCGCCGATGGTGTTGACGGCGAACGCTGCGGTGGTCTCGGTCAGTCCGTAGCCCTCGTAGATCGTGACGCCGATACCGCGGAAGAAGTGGCCGAGTCGAGCGCCCAGGGGTGCACCACCGGAAATGGCCAGCTGGCACTGTCCACCGAGTGCAGCGCGCAGCTTCGAGTACACGAGCTTGTCGAAGAGGGCGTGCTTGGCCTTGAGAACGATGCCCGCGCCGCCCTTGTCCTGAGCCTCGCTCCACGCGACCGCGGTGTCTGCGGCCGCGTCGAAGATCTTGCCCTTGCCGTCACCGTGCGCCTTGGCGCGTGCGCTGTTGTAGACCTTCTCGAATACGCGCGGCACCGAGAGGATGAAGTCGGGCTTGAACTCGCCGAACGTCGGAACGAGGTTCGGGATGTCGCTCGTGTGTCCAAGCGCTGCACCGGCATCGAACGACGCGATGCTGACTGCGCGAGCGAGAACGTGCGCGAGCGGCAAGAACATCAGGGTGCGAACGCCGGGAGTCTTGAGCAGCGTCCCGAGGTTGGAGTCGAGGATGCCCTTCGACTCCGCAATGAGGTTGGAGTGCGTCAGCTGGCAGCCCTTGGGTCGGCCAGTGGTGCCCGAGGTGTAGATCAGGGTGGCGGGATCGGAGGCCTTCAGTGCAGCGACGCGGGCGTGGACGTCCTCGTCGGCGATGTCGGCGCCCAGTGCGGTCAATTCCTCGACGACACCCTTACCGGCTGCCGCGGCATCGATCTGGTAGACCGTGCGCAGCGCGGGTGCGGCTGCAGCGACGTCCTTCACGGTCGCGGCGTGAGTGTCGTTCTCGACGATGAGGTCGATTGCTTCGGAGTCCTCGAGAATCCAACGAACCTGCTCGGCTGCGGAGGTTTCGTAGATCGGAACCGTCACGCCACCGGCTGCCCAGATGGCGTAGTCGACGAGCGGCCATTCGAAACGCGTCGCCGACATGAGGCCGACGCGGTCGCCTTGCTTGACGCCGATCGCGATGAGGCCCTTGGCGACTGCAGTCACCTGGGCGGCGAAATCGCCTGCAGTGACATCGACCCATGCATTTCCGACTTTGCGCTTGTAGACAACCGCCGCCGGCTTCGTCTTCGCGAAGGCGAAGACCGAGTCGACCGCGGAGGCATCCTCGGGAATGGTGAACGTCTGGGGTGCGCTGAACTCAGGCACGAAATACCTCCGACACTGCGAAATACTGACGAGTAGGGTTTTCGTCTCCTACTGTAGTCGCATGTCCGACGCAGTTGTGGCCAGGCTTACAGTCTGTCCGGTATGTAGTGGTGCGACACCCCCCGACGCTTCGCCGACGCGATATGTGAAGCTACTTCGGTGAGCAGCATTCAGGTCGCAGACCAGACTTTCATCGCCGCCCCGCCCGAGCGGGTCGCCGAACTGTTGTCCTCGCGCGCGCGGTGGCGTCGCTGGTTCAGTGATCTTGCGCTCGAAGTCCGGGAAGATCGCGGTCCCGCAGGATTCCGTTGGGGAGTGTCCGGTCAGCTGGTCGGCACCATGGAGGTGTGGCTCGAACCGGTCATGGACGGGACGATCGCGCACTACTTCCTGCACTGTGAACCGGTCGGCGTATCACCGTCGGATCTGGCGAACCTCGACCTCGCCGGGATGAACCGAAAGCGTCGGGTCGACGGCAAGGTCATGTCCTTCCAGCTCAAGCGCGAACTCGAAGCAGGACGTGCCGCCGGGGTAGCACCGGACTGATAATCGAAGTAGTGCTCGTTGTGCAGGTTCTGGACTTTTGACGAAGGAAGGTAGCGCAGTCGTATGGCCGAGAAGACCAAGGGGTTGATCAGCATCGACGCCCCTGCCGACGCCGTGATGGACGTCATCGCCGATTTCGCGCAGTACCCCGAATGGGTGGCCGCGGCGAAGTCCGTCGAGGTGACGGCGCCGGGGCAGGGCGGCCGCGCGGACCGAGTGCGTTTTGTCCTCGACGCGGGGATGGTGAAGGACACCTACGAACTGCAGTATTCGTGGGCGCCGGACGGTATGGCGGTGAGCTGGGAGCTGATCTCGGGTGAGATCCAGAAGTCCCAATTCGGTTCGTACACACTCGAGCCCGGCCCGAACGGCACCACCTCTGTCACCTACGAGTTGACGGTCGACCTGACGATCCCGATGATCGGTCTCTTCAAGCGCAAGGCCGAGAAGATCATTACCGACACAGCTCTGAAAGAACTGAAGAAGCGAGTCGAGGGCTGAGTGCCGGAGCAACGATCTCGCGTCCAACTGTTCGTCGGTAAAGGCGGAGCAGGCACGACGACGCTTGCCTCGGCGACGGCTGTGTCGGCTGCGTCCGACGGGGCACGAGTGCTTTTGGTGTCGATCGATCAGACAGGTTCTCTCGCGGATGTCGTGGGCGCGCCGGCGCTGCGAACGACTACACCTCTCACCGAGCGCCTCGACGTCCGGCAACTCGACACTTCCGAGCTCCTCGAGGAAAAGTTCCGAGGACTGTCGAGACTGATCGATGCTGCAGGAAATTTCGGAGCGGGAGATCACGAACACGGTTCGTCGTTCGAAGGGTTGGAACCGGAAGAGTTGACGGGATCCCTGGGGATCCAAGACATACTCGGACTCTCCGAGATCGTCGATATCTCGAGCAGCGGTGACTACGACCTCGTGATCGTGGACTGTCCGGCCGCAGCCGAAGCGCTGCGGATCCTCGGGTCGCCGTCGATGGTGTCGGAGTATCTCGAGCGATTGTGGCCGCGGCACAGGCGGATGGTCGCCGTGACGGGCTCGGACATGCGAGTGTTGCTACTCGTGTCCGTCATCGAACGCGTGCTCGCGTCGGTGGATCGAATCGCCGTTCACCTCTCGGATCGGAAGAACACCAGCGTGCGCGTTGTGACGTCGGCCGATGGCGTGTCGGCCGCGGCGACTCGCCGGACGCTGTCCGGTCTGGCTCTGGCCGGATTGCGAGTCGACGGGATTATGGTCAACAACATTGTCCCGCAGTTCAACTCGTCGGCCGGGAAGGGTGTCGACGATTCGCCGGCGGCGCAGTGGCTTGCTTCGATCAGGGCGTCACAGGCACTCGTCGTCGACGAATTGCGTGGATCGACTGATGGAATGTCCGTCACAACGGTCGAGCGCGCCTGCGCCGAACCGGTAGGGTTGGCGGCTCTGGGCGAGATCGCGGCCACGTTCGAGGGTGGAACGGGCACGGATTCGGACACCGTCGACACAATCGACGCTGTCGACACCGCGGACAACATCGTGGTGTCGTTGGAGTCGGGGGCCGGAGTCGATTCGGTGTACGTGATGCGGATGTACCTTCCGCTCGTGGATCCGTCGTCGTTGTCGTTGGGCCGGGTGGAGGACGATGTGCTGGTGGGAGCAGACGGCGTACGACGCAGAGTTCGTTTGGCGTCGGTGCTGCGTCGTTGTGTCGTGAACGGGGCGGAGTTGGACGGCAGTTACCTGATCATCCGGTTCAGCCCGGATCCCGCGGTGTGGCCAGTATGAGCGAAGAGCACGAGCGCCTCGTCGCGGAATTTCGTGCGCTGGCGGATACCGTTCTGACGCGCCTGGAACCGGTATTGCAAAAGGCTGCAGCAGCGACGGCCGACGTTGCGGGTGACTCGGCGTCAGCGGACACGCAGCCGGTGTTCACCGGCTGTAGCTGGTGCCCGGTGTGCGCTCTCGCTGCACTGGTTCGCGGTGAGCACCACGAACTACTGGCGTTTCTCGCGGGTCACGCAGCGGCGTTCCTCGCATTGCTTCGCGAGATTCTCGACGAGTTTCTCGGGGGGCCGTCCGGCCCGGATCGCGGACCGGACAGCGGAGCGACGACGCCAGGTGCCGAGCGAACTCGAACGGCGGCATTTGTCCCGATCAACGTGACGGTCAAGGACTGACTTAGTACCCCGGGTAGAGCTGACGGCCCGCGATGAGCACAATCGACACAATGGTCACCGACGCACGAGGCACCGATACAGGGTGCGCACTCCAGCGGGCGCCGCTCGCGCGGGAATTGGCGCGATGAGCGCGCGCCGCTTGAAAGCGGTCTCCGACTCCACCATGGACGACATCTTGACGGTCGGCATCGACGTCGGCGGAACGAGCATCAGGGCCTCCGTCGTGGACGTCGACGGACAAGTGCTCGAGATGATTCAAGCCCCGACCCCGCAGTCCGCACGCGCTCTCGAAGACGGCCTCGATCGCGTCGTACGCGAACTGGTCACCCGGCACGAGGTATCTGCCGTGGGGTTGGCGGTCGCCGGCTTCATCACCTCCGATCGAAGCTCGGTTCGGTTCGCGCCGCACTTGCCCTGGGTGGACGCGCCGGTGGGCAGTGACTTGAGTAAGCGGCTCGGATTGCCCGTCGTTCTCGAGCACGACGCCAATGCAGCGGCGTTCGCGGAGCACCGATTCGGCGCGGCCGCAGGTGGCCGCAATGTCGTGATGGTGGCAATCGGGACCGGAATCGGCGGCGCGCTGCTGATCAACGGTGAGCTGTACCGGGGCAGTCACGGCGTCGCCCCCGAACTCGGCCACATCCAGGTCGTGCCAGGCGGGCGTCAGTGTGCGTGTGGCAAGCGTGGGTGTTGGGAGCGCTATTGCAGCGGAACGGCGCTCGTGGACACGGCAATCGAACTGCTGGCCGCCGACCCGGCTGCGTCGACGGTTCTGGCGCGCGAAGTAGCGGTGGATCCGGGTTCCCTCACCGGTCGCCGGATCGCCAACGCCGCGCAGGACGGTGACCCACTCGCTCTGGCAACCATTGCCGAGTTCACCCGTTGGCTGGCCGTCGGATTGGCGATGGTCGGGGACGTCTACGATCCCGATCTGGTCGTGATCGCAGGCGGCGTCGCGAGTTCTGCCCCACTGTTTCTCGACGACGCCCGTGAGCAGTACGCGACATTGTTGACCGGCGCGAAGCACCGCCCGCTGGCACGAATCCGTTCGGCTCAACTCGGCGAAGCTGCGGGCATGGTGGGCGCCGCCGCATTGGCGCGTTCGGTAGTGCCTCAGGATCTCGGTGGGGTCGACGGCGCTGGAACCACGTCTGCCGGACTGTGATCGGGTCGATCCTCCAGGGGCGTGTGTAGCGGGGGTTACCGGTCGGCAGTAAGGTCGTACTCAGCGAAATTCAGCTGTGAATGGGAGGGACGCCGTGTGGTATTGGCTCTTCAAGTATGTGTTGCTGGGGCCGATTCTCTGGCTGCTCGGGCGTCCGACGGTCAAAGGTCACGAGAACATTCCGACTGACGGCGCGGCCATTCTGGCCAGCAATCACCAGGCGGTTCTGGACTCGTTCTACCTTCCGCTTCGCGTCAACCGCCGTATCACCTTCCTTGCCAAGAGCGAGTACTTCACCGGTTCCGGCCTGAAGGGCGCTTTCCAGAAGTGGTTCTTCACCGCGGTCGGACAGGTCCCCATCGACCGAACCGGCGCGGACGCGGCGCAGGATGCGCTCAACGCCGGTCTCAAGGTTCTCGGTTCGGGCAGTCTGCTGGGTATCTACCCCGAAGGAACGCGTTCGCCTGACGGTCGTCTCTACAAGGGCAAGACCGGAATGGCGCGCCTCGCGCTCGAATCGGGCGTCAAGGTGATCCCGGTTGCGATGGTCGGTACCGACAAGATGAATCCGATCGGCTCACGGATGTGGCGCCCCGCGAAGGTCACCGTGATCGTCGGTGAACCCATCGATTTCTCCCGCTTCGAAGGCATGGGCGGAAACCGCTTCGTCGAGCGGGCTGTGACCGACGAAGTGATGTACAAGCTGATGAAACTCTCCGGTCAGGAGTACGTGGACATCTACGCGGCGAGCCTCAAGAACCAGGCGCCCACGAAACCCGAAGCTGCCGTCGATGTTCCGGCGGAAGGCAGCGAGTCGGTTGTTGATCTCGTGGTCTCGGCCGAGTCGAAGGAGTCCGCGAAGACCGACAAGGATTCGCTCCCGGACGCACAGGCCAGCTAGAGATTTCCCACACCTGCCGCACGCGCATTGGCTCCAGAGCCTGCGCGTGCGGCATAGTTTTCGGACGTGCGCTACTTCTACGACTGTGAATTCATCGAAGACGGTCGAACCATCGATCTCGTGTCCATCGGCGTTGTCTGCGAGGACGGCCGAGAGTATTACGCGGTCTCGACGGAGTTCGATCCCGCCCGTGCCGGTAGTTGGGTGCGCAAGAACGTGCTGCCGAAGTTGCCGCAGCCTTCGTCGCCGCTGTGGAAATCACGCGAGAAGATCCGCGACGATCTTCTGAAATTCTTCGTTCCGCGGCCGATGGTCGTTCCGGAGCTCTGGGCGTGGGTAGCCGCATACGACCACGTCGCGCTGTGCCAGTTGTGGGGCGATATGACCGAACTACCGCAGTCGATGCCGCGGTACACCCGCGAACTCCGACAGTTCTGGGAAGACAACGGCAGTCCTGCCCTCCCGTCAGCGCCCGCCGACGCACACGACGCACTTGCCGACGCCAGGCACAACCTCGTGAAGTTCGATGCGATTTCGGCAGCACGCTCACTTCGCTGACTCAGGTTTCGGTGCGCGAGAAGTGTCCCGATTGGGCTGCGATCGAGAGCCTGTGTGACGCGCCGACGGGCGAGCGAATATCCTGTAGAGGTGAACTGGACTGTCGACGTGCCGATCGACCGCTTGCCCGAACTCCCGCCGCTGCCTGCCGGACTGCGTAAGCAGCTCGACGAGGCACTCGCGAAGCCCGCTGCTCAGCAGCCCTCGTGGCCCGCTGACCAGGCGGCCGCCATGCGGACTGTGCTCGAGAGCGTGCCTCCCATCACGGTGGCCAGCGAGGTCGAGGCGCTGCAAGAGCGTCTCGCGCAGGTCGCGCGTGGTGAAGCATTCCTGCTCCAGGGCGGTGACTGCGCCGAGACATTTGCGGACAACACCGAGCCGCACATCAAGGGAAACATCCGCACGTTGCTGCAGATGGCCGTCGTGCTCACCTACGGTTCCTCGATGCCTGTCGTCAAGGTTGCTCGCATCGCCGGCCAGTACGCCAAGCCGCGTTCTGCCGACATCGATTCGCTGGGGCTCAAGTCGTACCGCGGCGACATGATCAATTCGCTCGTCGCCGACGAGGCAGTCCGTGCGCACGATCCTTCGCGTCTGGTGCGCGCATACGCCAACGCCAGCGCCGCGATGAACCTGGTTCGCGCGCTCACCGGCGCCGGTATGGCCGATTTGCACAAGGTGCACGACTGGAACCGCGAGTTCGTCGCAGCTTCGCCCGCGGGCGCACGCTACGAGCAACTGGCAGCCGAGATCGACCGCGGCCTGCAGTTCATGAACGCGTGTGGCGTCACCGATCCGAGCCTGCACCAGGCACAGATCTTTGCCAGCCACGAGGCCCTGGTTCTGGACTACGAGCGCGCGATGCTGCGTCTCGACAACGACAGCGACCACCCCAAGCTCTACGACCTGTCGGCCCACTTCCTCTGGATCGGTGACCGCACCCGTCAGCTCGACGGCGCGCACATCGCCTTCGCCGAGTTGGTCTCCAACCCGATCGGCCTCAAGATCGGTCCGAGCACCACGCCGGAAATGGCGGTGGAATATGTCGAGCGTCTCGACCCCACCAACAAGCCGGGTCGACTGACTCTGATCTCGCGCATGGGCAACGGCAAGGTCCGCGACCTGCTGCCGGCGATCATCGAGAAGGTCCAGGCCACCGGCCACCAGGTCATCTGGCAGTGCGATCCGATGCACGGCAACACCCACGAAGCCTCCACCGGGTACAAGACGCGCCACTTCGATCGCATCGTCGACGAGGTTCAGGGCTTCTTCGAGGTCCACAACGGCCTCGGCACGCATCCGGGTGGTATCCACGTCGAGCTGACCGGTGAGAACGTCACCGAGTGCCTCGGCGGCGCGCAGGACATCTCCGATCTCGATCTCGGTGGTCGCTACGAGACGGCGTGCGACCCCCGATTGAACACCCAACAGTCGTTGGAGCTCGCGTTCCTCGTGGCCGAGATGCTGCGAGGCTGAAACCCTGCTTCGCCGAAGCTGATTCGCACTGGCACTGATTTTCGGCAAACGCCCTCACCCGCTCGCGCCGGTGGGGGCGTTCGCTATTTCGTGAATCGTGTGACGAATCGGCGCTGCCAGGGCATTTCGACGGCGCGAGGTGAGTAGCGTGCGCGAACGTACGCGGTGGCGTCCTCACTCGGCACTCCGTCCATAATGGCAAGAGCGGCCAAAGCTGTTCCGGTGCGGCCGAATCCGCCACCGCACGCGATCTCGACTCGCTCGGTTTCCGAACGCACCCACACTTCGTGCAAGGCGCTGCGCAGCGCGTCGGGATCGCTCGGCAACCAGAAATCTCGCCAGCGGACCCACACCGAATCCCACTCGGTGGCGGGAGGTTCTTTACCGGTCAGGTAGACACCGAAGGTGGGGAGAGGTCCGGAAGGAAGTGGATTGCGGAGTCCTCGACCCCGAATCGATCTCCCCGACGGCAAGTCGAGTATCCCTATGCTCTCGGGTTCCCACGTGGCCATGAATTCAGACTAGGCCGAAGCGGACTGTCAGGGAATTGCGACGACGCTGATGTCGGTGCCCTTGGCAACGAGGTCGTTCTTGACGCTCTGGCTGATGATGACCGAGCTGTCGTTCTGGGTGAGCTGACGCACGGTGATCTCGAGGCCGAGGCGGCCGAGTTCTTCGCGTGCTGAGGAGACGGAGCGGCCGATCAGCGAGGGAACCTTGACGGAGTCGGAGATGAGGAGAACAACGGAGGTGCCGGCGTTGACGGAGGACCCGACTGCGGGATCTGTGCCGATCACGCTACCGCCCTCGACGGCGTCGTCGAACGTTGTTCTGGTGGTGCTGACGGAGATACCTACCTTGTCGAGGGCGGCGCGCGCAGCGTTCTCGGACATGCCCTTCACATCGGGAATGTCAACGGGCGGTGACCCTTTGGACGTGATGACCTTGACCGAGGAGCCCACGGCAACCTCGGTTCCCGGCGCCGGGTCGAGCGCCGCCACGCCGCCGATCGGGATCTTGGAGCTGAATGTGTCCCCGCCGTCGACCGCGACGAGAGTACGGTCGGCGAGTTGTGCGCCCAGGGCCGAGACGTCGCCGCCGGCCGGAATGGGCGGGACAGTCGGACGCCCGAGCGAAGTCAGCAGCGCGACGGTCGAGCCTTTGGTAACCCTGGAGCCGGAGGCCGGGTCTGTCCCGATCACCGTGTCGATGGGTTGGGCATCGGAGTACTGACCCTGGACGTCGGGGGAGAGCCCGGCGTCCTGCAGGGCGGTGACCGCAGTGTCCTTGGTCAGCCCGTCGATCGAGGGAACAGCCGTATAGCGGCCCGAGCCCATCCACCATCCGCCGAAGCCCAACGCAAGCGCGAGGACCGCGATGACGAGCAGCCAGATCAGGGTGGCTCGTCGAGACTTGCGTCGTGCTTCGACAAAATGAGCGTGCGGATCGTCAGGTCCCAGTTGGTCGTCGCCGAAATCGGAACCGTCGTCGAAATCCGAGTCGCCGTCGACCGTCGCCGGACGAGCAGTTTGTGCGGTGACCGCGCGAGTGTGCTGAATGCCACCGGGGGGAGGAGAGCCCGTGCCGAGCGCCGTGGTGGCTGCCGCAGCCGGGGCCACGCCGGACGCCAATACCGTCGTGGCACCAGGGTTCGGGCGCGCAGCAGAGTTCGGGTGTACATCCGTCGGGGGCGCAGGCGCCGGTTGTGGCCGAGCCGGGGCAACCTGCGCGCTCTGGTGCTGGGCGCTTCGACGCGGAGCCGGAACGCGGTATGACGGAAGTTCCAGTTGTTCGCTCACACTGCGAAGTGCAGCTGCCATCTCACCAGCGTCGGCGAAACGATGTGCCGGCTCGCGGTGAGTGGCTTCGGCAACCAGGCGATCGAACTGCGCCGGTACACCGGGGATGCGTGAACCGGGGCGCGGGACATCGTCGTGGATGCGTTGGTAGGCGATGGAGAGTGACGTATCACCGGTGAACGGTGTTGTACCGGTGAGAAGTTCGAACATCAACACGCCGGTCGAATAGACGTCGCTTCGAGTGTCGGCAATTCCTGACGTCACCTGTTCCGGCGACAGATAGGCTGCGGTGCCGAGGATCACGCTGTTGGAGGTGGTGGTTGCTGCCGCGGCTGCACGCACCAATCCGAAGTCGGCGATCTTCACTTCGCCGGTGTCCGAGATCAAGATGTTCTCGGGTTTGACGTCACGGTGAACCAGTCCCGCTCGATGCGCCACCGCCAACGCGTCCAGGACAGGTGCCACGACTGCAGCGACGGCGTGAGGCGGCATCGGTCCGCGCTCACGAAGGAGTTCGCGCAAAGTTCCACCGTCGACGAGTTCCATCACGAGGAACACGTGATTGCGATCGCTGCCCTGGTCGTAGACGGCCACAAGGGACGGATGCTTGAGTCTGGCCACGGCCCGGGCCTCGAACTCGAAACGAGTCAGGAACGCTGGATCGCCGGCAAATTGCGGGTCCATCACCTTGATCGCGACAGGTCGATCCAACCGTGTATCGAGGCCTCGATACACGGTCGACATACCGCCGCGCGCGATCGGTGCGTCCACTCGATAGCGGCGCTCGAGCATTTCGCCGATCAACCCTCGACCTCCGTAATGACTATTCCTCCGTGCTTGCGATCTGTGTGGTTGTGCTCTGTGTGGTTGTGCTCTGGGCGGTAGCTGTCAGCATGTAAGTAGTGGCCCCCGCCGTACGGGCGCCGATTCGCGGTCACCACGAAATCCCAGTTCACGAAATCCCGGTTCGCGAAATCTCGGTTACTGATACGCCGCATCCCGTCCATCGTAGCCAGCGATACCGACGCGGAAGTCTCGAGAACGTCACAGAGCGCTGTGACCCAAGCGGAGCGGCGGTTTCGAGCACTGCACCGGGCGGTACACAGCGGGCTCGCCGGACCGGATAAACTTCTCGCGGTGAGCGCGATTCCTTATTGTGATGATGTCCTGGATTCTTCGGTTTCCCTGTTCCAGCTGGTGGATGTGGCGAAGAACGTCGGGTTGCCGGTGAGCAAGGTTCACCAGTTGCTTCGCGATCACAAGATCATCGCAGTCAAGCGGCATGGCGTTCTCGGTGTCCCCGAAGTGTTCTTCGGCGAGGACGGCCAGATCGTCAAGTGGTTGCCCGGTCTGCTGGCGGTGCTGCACGACGGCGGCTACACCGATATCGAAATCCTTCGCTGGTTGTTCCTGGCCGACGATTCCCTGCCGGGGCGCCCGGTGGACGCACTGCATGGTGATCTCGCGCGTGAGGTCATCCGCCGCGCACAGGCCATGGCTTTCTGAGATGCCGGCCTTCTGACAACTCACCTCATGCGGTTTTTCGCCGCGTAGGTTGCCGACCGGACCAGACCCGGCGCAGCGACTCGAAGTCGCGTGCGTCCGGGAACGGACACTCGTCGATGCAGTATCCGGAAGTCGGCGCGCTCGACCTGGTCGAGAATTGCTCCGTACAACACGAAAGCCGTGCGGATCGACGGCTGGACCCGCCGATCGAGCATCGGGATGCCGGATTCGGCGGACCGATACCGCCCCCGCGTCACGGCAATGAAGTGTGCCAGCGCGCGCTTGACCCGAACGTCCACCGTTCCGGTTCTGCGCCCGTGCTCGAGCATCTCGATGTCGACCCCGAATGCGGCGAACTCGCCCGCCGGGAGATACAGACGTCCCCGGTCGAGGTCTTCACCGACGTCGCGGATGAAGTTGGTCAGCTGAAACGCCTCACCGAGATTCGACGCGGGCACTACAGCTTCCTGCTGCGGAACGCTCACTCCGAGAATCGGGAGCATCTGCAAACCGATGACGACGGCGGAGCCGTACATGTACTCGGCAAGCTCGTCCATCGTGTTGTAGACGGGTCGAAACTTCGCGGTGTCGGGGGCGTCCATCCGCATGGACTCGAAGAAGGCGTCGAAGTATGCACGCGGAATGTCGAACGTCTTCACAGCATCGGCGAAGGCAGGGAGTACGCGTGTCAGGTCGAGGGGAACCGTCGACGGGAAGCCACCTGTCGCAGTGGGGTTGTCGAGTGCGGTGACGGCTGCACGTTCGACGTCGGCGAGCACCGTGCCTCGTTCATGCGGACCCGAGGGTTCGTCCACGACGTCGTCGACGACGCGAGCAAATGCGTAGAGAGCGTGAACTGCGCGGCGTCGAGGCTCGGGCAGCAACCGAGTGGCCAGAAAGTACGTTCGGCCGTGTTCCCTCGTCACGTCCTCGCAGAATTCATAGGACGCAGACAATGCGTTCATGACACGCGGATCACGCAGATTCTGACGTCGAGGGCGCCGAGGCGGCTGACGTCATTTCGATCGGTTTCTCGTGTTTGCGTCCACGAAGTCTGAGTGGATCTTCCGTCTGCAAGGACATAGCCGCGATCACGGCAGCGACGATGGCCAGAGCCACATGCGGGAAGGTGTAGAGGCCGATCGATCCGTCAGGCTGGAACACCAGCATCAGCCAGGTGGACAGCCCTGTCAGTACGGCGAGAGTCGTCGGCGACATTGCGAAACCGGCCGCTACTGCCAGCGGCCAGGAGTAGTACCAGGGGAGTGCTGCGGGGGACAGAACGACGATGGCGACCATCACGATCACGATGCCCATGACGGCGTCGCGCTCGGTCTTGCGGTAGCGCCACCACACGACGGCGATGATCGCGATCAACACAACCGCCGAGATGGTCCGGGAGACTTCGAGGATGTCGTTGAAATGGTCACCGGCGAACCAGGAGGTGACCATGGTTCCGATGTGCGCCACGATCGTGGGCAGCGAGAGCCAGTTGATGATCTTTGCCGAACCCGAGAGTGCGGTCGTCCAGCCGAGGCCGACTCCGGCGATCAGTGAGGTGGATCCGAGTACCGCCACGAATACCGCGAAACCTGCACCGGCCGTTTTGACGAACGATCGGATCGGTGACGCCGGTTCGCGCCCGGCCGCGGCCGCGTCCTCCCGCTCGTGGATCATCCAGATCCAGACGATGAAGGGAAGTGCGACGCCCGCGGTTGCCTTGATCGCGACGGCGAGTGCGATCAGCCCGATTCCGAACAGGTGCTTGCGTTCGAGAGCGAGCGCAATGCCCGCGGCCATGAGGCCGACCATGAGCATCTCGTTGTGAACGCCGCCGATCAGGTGGATCAGGACGAGGGGATTGAGTACTGCGAGCCACAGGGCGATCGAGGTGTTTCCGCCGAGCTTCGTCGCGAGATGGGGAACGGCCCACATCATCAGGGCGAGTCCGGGCAGCATCGTGATCCGCAACAGCATCGTGCCGGCGATGACGTTCTCGCCGGTCAGCCGAACGATGGCGTCGGCAAGGAGAAGGTGAACCGGGCCGTACGGGGTAGTTGTCGTCGTCCACACGTTGGAGACGTTGTCGAGCAGGATTCCCGGATTGACGACGGGGCCGACGGCATACGGGTCGAAGCCGTTGCGTAACAAGGCGCCCTGTGCCAGGTAGGAGTAGGCGTCACGGCTGAACATGGGCACCGCGAACAGCAGCGGAAACGTCCAGACCGGGACGACGTAGCGCAGGCCGCGCAACGAGACGTCACCGCGCAGAGTCGAGCGGCCCAGTCGAACCCAGGCAGCGATCATGCACAGGACACCGATCCAGACGATGGCCGCCGACAGAATCGATCCGTGTCCGAAACGGAGCCAGGACAGATGCATCGACTCGAGCAGCGGATCTTGGCGCCGGACGCTACCGGCACCGAATCCGCCGAACGTGATCATGACTGCGCCGAAGAAACCGAGCAGTGCACTGTGACCTTCGGGAGTCCGAAGGAAATTGGCGGCCCTTAGGTGCCACGGTCTTTCAGTGGCTGCGGCAGAGGACGTCATCGGTGCAGGTTCCTCCCCCGAGGAGATCGGTGTCGATCGGCGCATGCAGCGCCCGAGTCGGTGAATCGTGGATGAATGGTCGGTTACGAGGCGCTAGTTTAGTTGCTCGCACGAGTGCCCACCGCGCTGGCTCGCTCGCGTGTACCGGTAATACGTTCGGCGGCGAGCCGGCCGGACAGCAGAACGGTCGGTACTCCCACCCCCGGAACGGTTCCCGATCCGGCGAGAACGACGTTGTCGAAGCCGCGGGCGAGGTTCTTGCGTCGGAACGGCCCCGTCTGGGTGAAGGTGTGTGCCGCCGCGAACGGGCTACCCGCGGCCATGCCCTTCTCGAGCCAGGTCTGCGGGGTGTCGACGTGATCGATATCGAACCCCTCGACCAGTCCCGTATAGCCACGTTCTTGCAGCGTGAGGATGATTTCACGCACGTAGGCCGGGCCGAGAACTGCCCAGTCGAGCGGCGCACTGTCCAGATTCGGGCACGGCGCGAGGACTGACAGCGGTTCACGGATCCGGCCGTCTCGCGAGAAGGCCAGGCTCGGGTCGGTCTGCGCCGGTCGGGTGACGAGCAGTGACGGATCACTCATCAATTGCCCGCGGCCGCGGCGTGCCGTGATCTCGGCGAAGGTGCGCTTCCACGCCTCGCCGAAGTCGATCATGTGGTGTCGCTGCGCGGGCCATCCGTCGGCGACGGCTGAAGAAACAGTGCCGTGAATCACGACCGCGGACGGCGATGTACGCACCGGTCGCGTGCGCAATCGCGTATGCGGGCGCAAGAGGGAGTCCGTGACGGCCATGTCGGGGGTGAGGACTGCGACATCACAGTCGTAGCTCTCACCGTCGCGTGTGTGTACGGCACGCACGCGACGGTCGCTCGCCTCGAGTCGTTCGACCGTGCGGCCGAGATGCAGAATTCCGCCGGCCTCGGTGAAAGCGTCGGCCATCGACTCGGCGATCGTGCGCATCCCGCCCTCGGGAAAGTAGACGCCCAGTGAGGTGTCCATGTGAGCGATCGCCCCGTACACCGCGAGGGCTCGAGACGGAGCAACTCCCGCATACAGCGCTTGGAAAGTGAAGATCCGCCGGAGGCGAGGGTCGCGGATCTTGCGATCCACCTGCCCGCCCAGTTTCCCGAATCCTCCCAGTGCGACGAGTCGGCTCAGATCCTTGACTGCTTCACGCGAATTGACCAGTCCGAGGGGAGAATCGAAGTCGGCGTCCATGAAGCGGTCGAATTCCGCGTCGAAGATGCGGTTCAGCCATCGCCGCAACGCACGGTATCGCTGCGCTTCTTCCGGCCCGCAGACACGGGAGACTTCGGCAGCCATGTCTTCGGAGTCGGCGTGAACATCGAGAGCGGTGCCGTCTGCGAATCGCGCGTGGTACGTCGGATCGAGCTTGTGCACAACGAATTTGGGGTTTGTCGAGTCGGGGTCGGAGCCGACGGCCGCAAGAGCGTCTTCGACGAGTTCGGGCATCGTGAGCACCGTTGCGCCGTTGTCGATGCTGTAGTCACTGCCCTGGTAGACACCGACTCGCCCGCCGACCGAGCCGTTGCTCTCGAGGATCGTGACGTCGCGGCCGGCGCCACGCAGATACAACCCCGCAGACAGTCCGGCAAGTCCTGCGCCGACGATCACGACTCGATCGGTCGGCGAGCTGACGGTTCGAGTGCGGTGCACGTCTGCCACGGTCAGTAGCTTCGCTTCGTGGCCGCGATCGCCATATCGGTCAGGCGAGCCTTGGACTCTGCCGTTGCCGTGCTCGAGTCGAGGGCGTTCGCAGCTGCCTCGACGAGGGTGTCGATCTGCGTTTCGACGTCGGTGACGGCGCCAAGATCGGTGATCACCTGACGCAGAGTGTCGACTTCGTTGTCGGTCAACTGGGTGCCGATTCCGTTGCGGAGCAGTTCTGCTGCCGCCGGATCTGCGGCGTCGGCGCGGGCAAGCGCCATCGCGAACAGGACAGTCCGCTTACCGGCGATGAGATCGTCGCCCGACGGTTTGCCCGTGACGGACGGATCTCCGAAGACACCGAGCAGGTCGTCGCGAAGTTGGAAGGCAATCCCGATGTCGGTGCCGAACGTCCGGTAGGCATCGATCAACTCGGCGTCTGCACCGAACAGTGCGGCGCCGAGGTGCAGTGGGCGTTCGATCGTGTACGCGGCGGTTTTGTAACGGTTGACCCGCATGGCTGCCTCGACGGTCTCGTCTCCGCGGGCTTCGTTGCTGATGTCGAGGAATTGGCCACCGAGCACCTCGGTGCGCATTGCCGACCAGACCGGGCTCACTCGTGCGGCCGCGTCGGGGCTGATCCCGGATTCTCGGATCATGTCGTCAGCCCAGGCCAAGGCCAGGTCGCCGAGGAGAATGGCGACGGCCTCGCCGAAGTGCGCGGAGTCGCCGCTCCACTCCTCGCCTCGGTGCTGGTCCTCGAATTCGACGTGAACGGTCGGGAAGCCGCGCCTGGTCGTTGATGCGTCGATGATGTCGTCGTGCACGAGCGCGCAGGCCTGCACCAGTTCGAGGGCCGCGCATGCACGAATCACCGCCTCCGCGTCGCTCCCGTTCGGGTCGCCTCCGGCGCCGAGCCATCCCGTCCAAGCGAACGAGGGCCGGACGCGCTTTCCTCCGCGCAGGACGAAGGCTTCGAGGGTGCTGACGG
Organism: Rhodococcus sp. 5A-K4; assembly: GCF_046097995.1. NCBI lineage: Bacteria > Bacillati > Actinomycetota > Actinomycetes > Mycobacteriales > Nocardiaceae > Rhodococcus > Rhodococcus sp. 5A-K4. The sequence continues at coordinate 157,711 of NZ_JBJURM010000011.1, read as the reverse complement.
CTTTCTCGTATCCACCGCCGATGTTCGAGACGAGTTCGCGGCGTGAATCGAAGAAGTCGCGGAGCGCTCCTTCGAACATGCCTGGCAGTTCGAGTGAGGTCGGATGCGGTGCGGTGTTGGTCGAACTCTGTCCAACGCGCGCGGTTCCTGCGGACAGGGTGGCCTCCAAGATCGGTATGTTCTCGCGCCGGAGGGTTACACGGAAGCGAGCTTGAGGCCCAGCTTAGTGGGGGTTGGAATCAACGGGGGTTCGGGCCGTGAACTGCGTGATCCTGACATTCGGGATACGCGGTCCTGGGCGATGAGCTTGTTTGCAGCTGGAAAACATATGCTTGACCGGTGACATTCGATCCAGTCAGGGGCCGCTCCAGCGAGGGGTGGGCCACCCGAACACCGTCGATCGTCGATCGGATCGCTTCCTCGACAGGTAGCCGTATTCCGTTCTCGGTCGAGTTTTCGCCGCCGCGCGACGCTGATGCCGAAGCGCGCCTGTGGCGTGCGGTGCGTACCTTCGAGCGGCTCGGACCGGCGTTCGTCTCGATGACTTACGGCGCAGGTGGCTCGACGCGCGATCGTACGGTGCGCGTCACCGGCGAACTGGCCGAGGAGACGACCCTGCTGCCGGTTGCTCACCTGACTGCTGTTTCGCACAGCACCGAAGAACTTCGCGCCATGGTCGGTGCATACGCCGACCGTGGCATCAGCAACATCCTCGTGTTGCGCGGCGATCCGCCCGGCGATCCGCTCGGCGAGTGGAAGAAGCATCCCGAAGGCGTCGAGTACGCCGAGGAACTCGTGCGGATGGTCCGTGACCTGGGCGACTTCCACGTCGGCGTCGCGTCGTTCCCCGAGGGGCATTACCGCGCTCCGGACTTGGCGTACGACACGAAGTACCTGGTGTCGAAGTTGCGTGCCGGCGCCGAGTACTCGATCACGCAGATGTTTTTCGACGTGGAGGACTACCTGCGTCTCCGTGACCGGGTGAGTGCATACGACGCAGAACAGGGCGCCAAGCCGATCATCCCGGAGATCATGCCGGTGACGTCGCTGCGCTCGGTGAGGCGCATGCTCGAGCTCTCGGGCTCGTCGTTGCCTCCCGCCCTCGAACGCCGATTCGACGCCGCGGCCGGAAGCGGTCCGGACGAGAACCGTGCAGCGGTCCGCGAACTCGGCATCGATCTGGCCACCGAGATGGGAGAGCGGTTGATCGCCGAAGGCGCTCCGTGCCTGCACTTCATCACGTTGAACTTCGCGCGCGCCACCAGCGAGGTCCTCGAGCGACTCGGTCTCACCCCCGACACCTCTGTCGGGACAGCACAAGCCGTCTGATTTCCGGTTTCCCCGCTCGACACCAATCGAGGGGGCAATCGTCAGGCGCTACTTCGTGGTGTTTTTCGGATTCCTGTTGTCAGCTTGCTTGCTGACAGGTGATTTCGTGACAGGCGTCTTCATGGCCGGTGCTTTCGCGGCGGGCGCGCGCTTGATCGGTGCTCGATTGCGCGCCATCCAGGCCATTGCACCGACGATAATCGCGACACCGAGCGCCAGCCCGGCCATGATTCCTGCCCACCCGGCGAAGCTTCGGGTGCTGGGGTCCGCGTAGTTGACCTCGGCACGCATTGTCGACACCTCGCCGGCGGGCAAAGTCCACGACACCCGGGAATCGCCGTCTCGTGTTCCGTTGGTCGTGCCGACCCGTGCCGGGAAGGCGATGCTGACCTGGACGTCGGCGCCCTGAGTCGGAACCGTCTTCAGATCTGCCTTGCCGTCGAGCGTGACGGTGTCCCCGGATCGCTTGAGGGTGATCTGGAACGACCCGGATCCCTCGGCATACATCGAGCCCAGTTGGGCGACGTCACCGAAGGACAAGTCGCTGAAGAACGCCTGGCTGCCGACGTATCCGTCCTTCTTGTATTCCTGAACCCGTATCTTGTCCTCCAGCGAGGTAGGCGGGGTCAGCTGCGGACCCTTGTCCGCCTCGTTCGTCGGAATAGCGGCAGCTACCACCTGTCCGGTCACACGATCGTTCGCGGACACTCCCATCGACACCTGCACGCGGATGCACCCGGCAAGCAAGGGAACAAGCATGAGGGCGAGCGCGGCAACCGTCAGGAAGCGTTTCCGACTGGTCGGCTTGGCGGCGGGATCGGTGGACTGTTGCACAGTGGTCATCGTGCCAGCCGTGGCGTAGCCAGTCATCGAGGCGGGGGCGTGTCGGCGGGTGAAGTTCGGCGGGTGACCTTCACGACCTGCTCGAACGACGCAGCCACTGACTCGCTTTACCCCGGCGGCTGTCGGACAGTGCGATTCGAGCCGCACTGCGACCACTGGCTCCGGACACACCACCACCGGGATGCGTCGAGGCTCCGGTCAGATACAACCCGTCTGCTCCCGGAACGCGATGGCCGGACAGTTCGGGAAGCGGTCGCCACAACATCATCTGATCGAGTGACATCTCGACGTGCATGACATTTCCGCCGATCATCCCCAATTCCGACTCGATGTCGCGGGGAGTCTGAATGAAGCGGTCGAGGACGGAATCAGTGAATCCGGGTGCAAAAGCCTCCATCTCGCCGACGATCCGGTCGGCCTCGGCCTCGGCGACCGACGCCCAATCGCGATGTCCGCTGAGACGATACGGCTGCCACTGCGACCACAGTGTCACCTGATGCCGCCCGGCCGGGGCGATCGTGGGATCGATTCCGCTGAAACTCATTCCGAGAACCGCAGGGCGAGGAGGCAGTTCCCCTGCCAGTGCTGCGCCGTGTGCAGTGCGCAAGTGGGCGCGATCGGAAACGAGTAATTGCAATCCCGAGGTACTTTCCCGTGTCGTGGCGTCGCCGCGGTAGGACGGGAGCGCAGATGTCGCCAGTCGCAATACAGCGCCGATGCCGGGGCCGACCCTGATCTTCCGCCGCCAGTGATCGAGCGTGGTTCGGTCGAAGCCTCCGTTGCCCAGGAGATCGAGTGTCGTGAGGATGTGGCAACCCGCGATTACCTTGCGAGCGTGAACTTCTCGACCGCTCTCGGTTGTGACGGTCCAGTGATTCGAGTTCCGGCGGATCGACGTCACGCCGTCACCGAGCGCGACGGTGGCGCCGTCGACAGCCATCCGGGATGCCAACGCAGCACTCAGTGCGCCGCTCCCTCCGACTGCTCGCCCGGGCGGCAGGACGTGCATGAGGGCCGCGAAGCCGACCATCGGAGCGGTTCCTGGTTCTGACATCGGAGGCCCGGACTGGGCGCCGAACCACGCCAACGCTGCCTTGAGTGCCTCACTGTCGAAATACTCGTCCAGCAGTGCGTCGCCCGGCGCGAGGAACTGCCGCGACAGTTCGCTGTTGCCGCGCGCTGTGGCCAGTCCTCCGAACGCACCGATCAGGTTCGATCCGGTGGGCGGTGTGGAAAATGCCTTCATCACGTGTCGGCTGCGCTCCGACCAGACCGCGACGAACCGCCGGTACGCGTCGGCGTCCTTTGTCCCGCAAGCTCGTTCGATGGACCGGCAGGTTGCATCGAGGTCGCGATGAAACACGATGCCCGGCCCGTCGGTGCCAGGGGCGGGCGGAGCGAACGCCCACGGGTCACAGTCGATGTAGCGAAGGCCGTGCGCGCCGAGTCCGAGTTCCTCGATGATGCCGCTGTGTCGGATCATGAGGTGTGCAGACGACCCCCGGTCCACCTTGTATCCGGGAAATCGCTCGACGGTCGAGACGGCACCGCCGAGAACCGTGTCCTTCTCGAGAACCTCGACCGACCAACCCTCGCGTGCGAGATACGCGGCCGAAACGAGCGCGTTGTGTCCGGAACCGACGACGACGGCGTCGAGAAATGCGCTCACAGCGGCAGTCCACGGCCGAGGACCGCAAATGGCCGGTTGTCGCCGGCAAAACGAAATCTGCGGAGCACGTCGCGAAAGCCGAGACGGCGGTACAGCCGCCAGGCTCGGTTGTCCTCGTCGAACACCTCAGGTGTCGACAACAGAACGCTGCGTTCGGTTCGATCGACGAGGAGGTGGCGCAAGAGCGATTCGCCCAATCGGTGACCTTGACCGTTCGGATGCACGTGGAGTTCGGTGAGTTCGAAGTAGTCGCTCAGAATCGCGTCGATCTCGCTCTGAGGGCGACCCGAGCGCCGAAGCCCGTGCAGTACCTGTTGATGCCACCACTGGTCCGGGCTCCCGCGATACCCGTAAGCGATCCCCACCAGCGGCAGATTTTCGTGTGACGGTTGCTGGGGAACCGCCAATGCGCCGACGGCTTTCCAGCCAGGCCGGTTCGCGTGCTCCTGCCACATCGGTGCGCGATGGAACTCGGTTCCTCGCGGATAGTCCATCGCAGTGACGTACACGGCCAGTGCCTCGTGGAGTCGACTCGCGAATTCTTCACGATCGAGGTCGACCGTATGTGGTGTCCAGGCGATCTGCGGGTCGACCGGTCTCACCTCTTCTCTTGACGGCGTGTCGGTGGGTGCAGTTATATTGAATAGGTCGAACAGATGTTCGATGTGGGTGATCCGGAGATGCCCGAAGGGAAGCGGGCATCTCCGGCCCACCTGGCCTTGGATCCTTACGGTGCAGGAGGTGCCCCGATGTCCGAGCATGTAAAGCCTGATCGTGTGAAGTGCCAACGAACTCTTCCGGCCGAGTTGTCGAGCCCGTCGGATGCCGCTATCTCGCGATTGCCGATATCGGCGAGGCGGTCCTTCGGTGCGACGGACGCCAGCCACCGCACTGCGCAAGTGGGAAAGTCCGGTGTGGCGTGGGGGCTCCTCCGGAAGGCGGATGCGCTTCTCGAGGAAGCGATTGGGGCGGGCGATCCTGCCGACCGGTTCCGGTGTGCCTATCTGGCAGCACTACGTGGTGCCGGGGCAGTGTTGGCCGCAGCTCCTGCCGGTGCCGGATCGAAGCGCAAGCGAAGCGGAAACGCGTGGGTTCTGATGGACGCCGCAGCGCCCGCGTTCGGAGCGTGGTCGAAGTTCTTCGCGGGGTGGTCCGCTGCGCGTGCGGCCGTGGAAACCGGTGTGTCGATCGTGATCACGGACTCCGATTCCGATGCATTCTTCGCCGAGGTCGGTCGTTTTCTCACGGCGGTCGAAGATTTCATCGGTCAGGACGCGTCCGAGCATTTGCGAGCGTCGTGAACAAATGGTCCGTGTTGGCAGTTGTTTCCGGGGAATTTCCTGGTCCGCACAGGCAAATGGAGCCGAATCGGGGCCCTTCGGCACGAATACGTACGCTTGTGGCGGAACTCGTACCCGGAGTTGGTGGTCCGAGACCTAAACTGCTCGTATTATGAAAACAGGTAATCGTCCAACTTGATTACCCGCCGCCCCACACCGTGGGGTGGTTGCCAAACTTCCAGTGCCGGGGGAGGTACCGTGCCACTCTCCGAGCACGAGCAGCGCATGCTCGATCAGATCGAGAGCGCTCTCTATGCCGAAGACCCCAAGTTCGCCTCCAATGTGAGGGGCGGCCGTATGCGGGCGCCGTCGAGTAGACGGCGGTTCCAAGCAGCGGCTCTATTCGTGCTGGGTCTGGTCCTGCTGATCGCGGGGGTTGCCCTCCCGCTCAAGCCGGGCGGTTTTCCGATCATCAGCCTGTTCGGTTTCTTGTTCATGTTCGGCGCAGGGGTCTTGTTCCTCTGGGGTGGTGGACGCAAGTCCGCAGCAGCAGCCGAACCCGCTTCCGAAGGTGGCAATCATCCCTCCGGTCCGCCGGGTAGGGGTAGTGCCGGTGGATCCGGGCGGGGACGCGGCCGCAAGTCCGGCGGCGGATTCTCGTCGCGGATGGAAGATCGATTCAAACGCAGGTTCGAGCAGGACTAGCTCTCCCGCCCTTCTTCGGGCGTACTTCGAGAGTGGTGCAGTTCGGACATGACGCCCTCTGTAGGGCACGGACGACCACACGTGTGGCGGTCGGCAACCAAGGTTGCCGACCGCCACACGTCGTTGGTGTGGGTGTTGTACGTGTGTGCCGGCAATCCATCGAAGTGAATCAGTGACGCGCGAGCGAATCACTCGCCACCCACGGGCGCCCCTAGGCATGCCCGCGAGCTTCCTCCACTTCGCTCCACTCGGCCCTCCACTTTCCTCCACCCTGGTCGAACTGCAACGCACGACCAGACCTCGTCCCGCTCACGTCTATTCGAAAACCGCGCTTGTACTGCGATTTTGTCTGGGGGAGCGGCAAATCGTGGCGTGAAGGGTTGATATGACGGCGGTGTGGGCCGGGACACGGTTGCAAATTTCCCCCACGTATCCCCACCTGCGCTGACCTGCTATTTATCAGCAAATGATGCTGAATAGGGACCATGTGCTCCTTGTTTGTGGGGGAAAGTGGGGTACTGTGGGTTCGGGCGGAGAGCTGAAGCACGATCCGCTCGATAGGGAGGGTTTCAGCGCAAGCTCGCAGGAGGTGTCGAGTGTTCCTCGGTACCTTCACGCCGAAGCTCGACGACAAAGGTCGGCTCACGTTGCCGGCAAAGTTCCGAGACGAACTGGCAGGAGGATTGATGATCACCAAGAGTCAAGATCACAGCCTCGCCATCTACCCCCGGGACGAGTTCGTCAAGCTTGCTCGAAAGGCAGCGGCAGCTCCACGCAATGATCCGGCAGCTCGGGCGTATATACGTGCCCTGGCCGCCGGTACAGATGAACAGCACGCCGATGCCCAGGGGCGAATCACCCTCTCGGCTGATCATCGGCGTTACGCAAACCTGTCCAAGGAATGCGTAGTGACCGGCTCCGTCGATTACCTCGAGATCTGGGATCTAGCAGCCTGGGAGAGGTATCTCGGAGACAACGAAGAGGACTATTCGCAGGCAACAGGCGAATCTCTCAGCGAGATCGTCTAGGCGAAGAGCCCCCGGCGAATGCCGCGAGGCCTCTGCCCGGAAAGACCCTGACGCACTTCCCCAGCGCCAGGTTCTCCTTCGGGCAGGGACCTCGAAGCATTCGCCTTCTCGAACAGTCATCGCCTTCTCGGAAAGTCAGCACCTTTTCGAAAAGTCATCGGAAATCATGAAAGTAGGAGCCGGAGCAATCATGGTGGATCACGAGGTGAACGAACCCTCGGATGCCGATGGCTTCGCGCACGTCCCCGTACTTCTGCATCGTGCCGACGATCTTCTCGGCCCTGCCATCACCGCCGTCGGTGACGGTGGCGAAGGCGCATACATGATCGATGCGACGTTGGGGCTCGGAGGCCACTCCGAATTCTTCCTCGGCAAGTACCCGGGCCTTCACCTCATCGGTCTCGATCGCGACACCAACGCACTCCGCATCGCTTCCGAGCGTCTGGCGCCATTCGCGGACCGAACCACGTTCGTGCACACCACGTATGACGGGATCGAAGACGCGCTCGAACAGGCAGGTCTGCCGTCGACGGAGTCGGTTCACGCGATCCTCTTCGATCTGGGTGTGTCGTCGATGCAGTTGGACGAAGCCGACCGAGGTTTTGCGTACTCGATCGACGCCCCTCTCGACATGCGGATGGATCAGACGGTCGGGCTGACCGCGGCAGAGGTCCTGAACACCTACAGTCACGGCGACCTTGCTCGCATTCTGAGCACGTACGGCGAAGAGCGGTTCGCCGGAAAGATTGCGTCCGAGATCCTTCGGCAGCGTGAGCGTGAACCATTCACCACCAGTGCAGCTCTGGTCGAGTTGCTGTACCGAACAATCCCGGCGGCCACGCGGCGTACGGGTGGACACCCGGCCAAGCGCACCTTCCAAGCGCTGCGGATCGAAGTCAATGCCGAGTTGGATTCGCTTCGTGCGGCCGTTCCTGCCGGGCTCGATGCACTGGCAGTCGGTGGGCGAGTGGTGTTCATGTCCTACCAGTCGCTCGAGGATCGAGTTGTGAAGGCGGAGTTGGTTCCCCGCTCGAAGTCCACCAGTCCTGAAGGTCTACCGGTCGAGTTGCCGGGTATGGGGCCGGAGTTCCGCATTCTCACCCGTGGCGCAGAACGTGCGTCTGAGCAGGAAATCGAAGAGAACCCACGATCAGCTCCGGTGCGTTTGCGTGCCGCAGAACGCATTTCCAGGAGGCGGGCATGAGTCGTCAGGGCAAATCCGGTGCAGCGCAACGCGCATACGACAAGCGCACCGCACGGGCGGCAGGCCGGACCGGAACTGCCGCTGCTGCCGGCCCGTCGATCTCTCCTCGGGCGATGCTCAAGGGGCGGGTACCGTTCGTGGCCTCCGTTATCGGACTTCTGTCCATCGGTCTCGCGGTGACTCTGCTGCTGACCACTCGCGCTGCCGAGGATTCGTACCAACTCAGTGATGCACGTGCATACAACCAGTCTTTGGTCGAGCAGAAAGCAGCGCTCGAACGTGACTTCCAGTCGCGTAACTCGGCTCCGGAGTTGGCAAATCAGGCAAGCGCTCTCGGCATGGTCCCCGCCAAGGACCCTGCACGTCTGGTAGTTCATCCGGATGGTTCGGTCGAGGTCGTCGGAACGCCGACTCCCGCGACTGCCGGCGCGATGCCGCCGCTCGATGCGCCCACATCGGTGCCCGCACCGACCGCGACACCGCCGCGCACCACAACGCCGGTTGTTCCTGGAGCCACGCCGAGCGTTCCGAATAACACGCGAAACCTCGCGCAGAGTGAACAATTGGTTCCTGTGATCCCCACGACGACAGCACCCGCCACCACGACGGCGGTGCCTGCTCCGCCTGAGGAACGTCGGTGAGTCAGAACTCCCGTAACAACCCCGGTCGGCGTCCGCGCCGCTCGGCCACTGCCTCATTTCCGTTTCGTCAGCGAGTCGGTCGTATCACCATGTGTGGTGCGCTCGCCGTTGCGGCATTGCAGCTCTTGTGGATTCAGGGAATCGATGCGCCGAGCCTGGCTGCGGAATCTGCGAATCAACGAACCACGACGCAGGTCGATCCGGCCGTACGCGGCTCGATAACCGATCGCAACGGAAACCCCCTCGCGTTCACCATGGAAGCCAAGGCGCTGACTTTCCAGCCGGTGCGAGTACGCAAGGAACTCGAGGAAGCGCGCGCGAAGAGCATCGAGCAGGGCGCCGAGGGTGACAAGCAGGCGCCGGAAGTCAGCGATCGCCTCGCCGAGATCGCCGCCGGAATCCACGCCAAGCTCGGCGATACCGTTCCGGAAAAAGATCTGCTTCAGAAGATGAACAGCAACGAGACTTTCACGTACCTCGCTCGCAGCGTGGATCCGGCGGTTGCTGCCGAGATCTCGGACAAGTTCCGGGAGGTCGGCCTCGAGCGACAGGACATCCGCGAGTACCCCGGTGGCTCTCTGGCGGCGAATCTCGTCGGCGCGACCGGCTGGGACGGGCACGGTTTGCTCGGCCTCGAAGATTCGATGGACTCCACGCTCGCCGGAACCGATGGATCCGAAACGTACGACCGCGGTTCCGACGGCGCTGTGATCCCTGGTAGCTGGCGTGACAAGCAACCGGCCGTCAACGGTTCGGGTGTCGAGCTGACCATCGATTCGGACCTCCAGTTCTACGTTCAGCAGCAGGTCCAGATCGCCAAGGACAAGTCGGGCGCCAAGAACGCTTCGGTTGTGGTCATGGACTCCAAGACGGGACAGGTGTTGGCCATGTCCAACGACAGCACCTTCAACCCCGCGATCGGCATCGACAAGAACGCGCCGACAGCCGAAATGGGCAATCCGTCGGTCAGCACGCCGTTCGAGCCCGGATCGGTGAACAAGATCGTCACCGCAGCAGCGGCCATCGAGGACGGTAAGACAACTCCGGACGAAGTTCTGCAAGTCCCGGGCAGCATCACGATGTCCGGTGCCACAGTCAAGGATGCGTGGGATCACGGTGTGGCCCCGTATACCTCTACCGGTGTGTTCGGAAAGTCCTCGAACGTCGGCACCTTGATGCTCGCTCAGCGAGTGGGCGAGGATCGCTACGCAGACATGCTGAACAGGTTCGGCCTCGGACAACGCACAGACGTCGGACTTCCCGGCGAGAGCGCCGGCAGCGTCCCGAGTCGCGATCAGTGGTCCGGCGGAACCTTCGCGAACTTGCCGATCGGGCAGGGTCTTTCGATGACAACCTTGCAGATGACCGGGATGTACCAGGCCATTGCCAACGACGGTGTGCGAATTCCTCCGCGAATCGTGAAGTCGACTGTCGATTCTTCCGGCACTCGGACCGAGACGCCGCAGCCCGAGGGTGTCGAGGTGGTCAGCGCCCAGACAGCGTCGACGGTTCGGGACATGTTCCGATCGGTCACTCAGGAAGACACCGGCAACCAACGAGGAACCGGTGTTGCCGCGGGCGTCGAGGGATACCAGGTCAGCGGAAAGACCGGCACCGCGCAGCAAGTGGATCCCGCGTGCAAGTGCTACTCCAACTCCAACTACTGGATCACCTTCGCGGGGATCGCGCCCGCGGACAACCCCCGATTCGTGATCGGAATCATGCTCGACGCACCGGTTCGCGGTGTGGACGGCGGCGGCGGTCAATCGGCAGCACCGTTGTTCCACAACATCGCGTCGTGGATGCTGCAGCGTGACAGCGTTCCGATGTCGCCGGACCCCGGTCGCAAGTTGGTGTTGCAGGCGGACTGATTGCGGTGTGTCGGTTTCGACAGGGTCTTCGGGTGAATCCCGGACACGGTAATCTCAAACGTCGCAGTAACCTCATTCATCGCAGTACGCCGAACTTTGCTTGCGCTGCGACCGCCATAGAACAACGACCGCGATAGAACAACGACAATTGCCAGGAGTCGAGTGACAGTGCCGAATCGTTTGCAATCGTCGAACTCGGACGGCGCTCCCGGGACGCGTCCGACACAACCGGTTGCTACCGCGATCACGGCGCTCTCCGAACTGTCCGGAGCTCGCCTCGAATGGGTCGGGCAACCGGGATCACAGTCGTCGGAGGTCGTCGTCAAGGGCGTCGACCTGCGTGCGCAGGGAATCGTGGCCGATGACCTCTTCGCCGCTCTGCCCGGTGCCAGGACGCACGGCGCTCAGTTCGCCGTCGACGCTCTGGGGCGCGGTGCGACCGCGATCTTGACCGACGAGGCCGGCCTCGAATTGATCGAGTCCGCCGAAAAGGCGCCCGACCGGTCCGTCCCGGTTCTCGTTCATCCGAACCCGCGGGATGTGCTCGGTGAGATCTCAGCGGAGATCTACGGCCGGCCCTCGGAGAAGATGCAGGTCGTCGGCATTACCGGCACATCCGGCAAGACGACGACGTCTTACTTGCTCGAAGCAGCGATTGCCGGAGCCGGCCGCAAGCCCGGTCTGGTTGGCACCATCGAGACTCGGATCGACGGCCGCCGAGTACCCAGCGCTCTGACCACGCCGGAAGCTCCGCAACTCCATGCGCTGTTCGCCGTGATGGCAGAGCAGGGGATCGATACCGTCGTCATGGAGGTGTCCAGTCACGCGCTCGCTCTCGGACGCGTCGACGGCATCCGCTTCGACATCGGCGCGTTCACCAATCTTTCGCAGGACCACCTGGATTTCCATCGGGACTTCGACGAGTACTTCCAGGCCAAGGCTCGACTGTTCGATCCCGAGTCGACGGTGCGAGCCGAGCATGCCGTCGTCTGCGTCGACGACGTATGGGGTCGACGGATGGCTGAGTTGGCCGCGACCGACGAGAGCGATGCGGTGACCACGGTCTCGACCTCGACGGCCGAGGCCGAGTGGAAGGTCGGCGCCGTCGAGGTTGCCGAGGACGGCTCGCAGACTTTCGAGTTGGTCGGGCCGGACGGACAATCGTGGCCCGTCTCGCTTCGCCTCCCCGGTCGATACAACGTGGCCAACGCAGCCTTGGCACTGACTGTCAGCTTCGCGGCCGGACTCGATCCGGACGCTGCTGTTCGATCACTCGGAACGGTGGATGTCCCCGGACGGGTCCAGCGGATCGACCGCGGGCAGAGCTTCCTGGCAGTGGTCGACTACGCCCACAAACCGGCGGCACTCGAAGCCGTGATCGCCACCCTGCGCAATCAGGTTCCCGGCCGAGTGGCTGTGGTCGTCGGTGCGGGCGGTGACCGCGACGCCGGCAAACGCACCCTCATGGGCGAAGCTGGTGCGAGGGGCGCAGACCTGCTGATCGTCACCGACGACAACCCGCGCACCGAGGATCCCGCGAAAATTCGCGCTTCGGTTATGCAAGGCGCCATCGACGTTCCCGAATCCGAACGCGGCGAGATTCGCGAAGTGGGGGACAGGGCGCTCGCGATCGAGCAAGCAGTCCGGTGGGCGCAGCCAGGCGACGTAGTACTGGTGGCAGGCAAAGGCCACGAAGTGGGTCAAGAAATCGACGGGGTCAAACACCCATTCGACGACCGCGAGGTGTTGGGCGAAATGATCGGCCGATTCGCGATCAACACAGCACATGGAGGCAAGCAATGATCCCGATGACGCTCTCTCGGATCGCCGAGATCGTCGGAGGAACCCTGCATGACGTCGACGATCCGTCGACTCAGGTGACAGGAACCGTCGAATTCGATTCGCGCAAGGCTGGTCCAGGTGGACTGTTTCTCGCACTCCCCGGCGCACGCGTCGACGGTCACGACCATGCGGAAGCGGCGGTGGCCGCCGGTGCGGTGGCGGTGCTCGCAGCGCGGCCGGTCGGGGTTCCGGCGATAGTTGTCCCGTCGGTACCGAACGACGGTCCGAGCGCTGTGATGTTGCTCGAACATGACACAGACGGATCCGGGGCTGCCGTCTTGCATGCCCTCGGCCTCCTGGCCAGGGCCGTGGTCGACGAACTGGCAGCAGAGGGTTCGGCTTCGGGGGGCGGGCTGACGCTGGTCGGTGTCACTGGTTCGGCGGGCAAGACCTCGACCAAGGACCTGATTGCGGCGCTGCTTCGCGAGCGCGGTGAGGTGGTCGCCCCACCAGGCTCGTTCAACAACGAACTGGGTTTGCCGTGGACTGTGCTCCGCGCCGACGAGAAGACCCGCTTCCTGGTCCTCGAGATGTCGGCCCGTGGGGTCGGTCACGTCGGCGAACTGACCAAGATCGCGCCGCCGAAGATCGGCGTCGTTCTCAATGTCGGCACGGCCCATCTCGGTGAATTCGGTTCGCGTGAAGCGATCGCGGTCGCCAAAGGTGAACTGGTGGAAGCACTCCCGTCGGCAGCCGACGGTGGAGTTGCGGTCCTCAACGCCGACGACCGCATGGTCGCCGCAATGGCGAGTCGAACCAAGGCCCGGATCGTATTCGTCGGCCAGTCCGAAGACTGCGACGTTCGGGCGACCGACGTGGTTGTCGACGACCAGGCCCGGGCTTCCTTCACGCTGAACTGTTCACAGGGTTCTGCGCGTATTCGCCTGGCCGTTCACGGCGAACACCACGTGAGCAACGCCCTAGCCGCGGCGGCCGTCGCACTCGAGAACGGCCTCGCGGTTGCAGACATCGCGCGTGTCCTCGAGGGCACGAAGGCAGCGTCCGCGAGGCGGATGGAAGTCACCGAGCGCGCCGACGGCGTCACCGTCGTCAACGACAGTTACAACGCCAATCCCGATTCCATGCGCGCTGCGCTCAAAGCGTTGGTGTCCATGGCGCGATCGGATCGGCACTTCGGGCGCCGTAGCTGGGCTGTGCTCGGTGAGATGGGTGAACTCGGGCCGGAATCGGTCGTCGAGCATGACGCGATCGGTCGCCTGGCCGTCAGACTCGATGTCAGCAAGTTGATCGTCGTCGGAACGGGCCGCACCTCGCGTGCGATGCATCAAGGTGCGGTGATGGAGGGGTCGTGGGGTGACGAGTCCGTCGTCGTGCCCGACGCAGCTGCGGCAATCGCCATTCTGGAAGCGGAACTCGAACCGGGCGATCTCGTCCTGGTGAAGGCGTCCAAGTCGGTTGAACTGTGGACGGTCGCCGAAGCGATTCTGGCCGCAACGCCCAGCGACAACACCGGTGACGCGAACACCGATGGCGAGAACGGCGGGGATTCGCAGTGATCCAGATTCTTCTCGCCGCAGGCATCGCGCTGGCGGTCTCCATCATGCTCACGCCGATCCTGATCAAGGCGTTCTCGAAACAAGGTTTCGGGCAGGAGATCCGAACCGAAGGTCCAGCCAGTCACCAGGCCAAGCGCGGCACTCCCACGATGGGCGGCGTCGCGATCCTGACCGGAATCTGGGCCGGCTATCTCGGCTCACACCTCATCGGTCTCGGCATGGACAACGCGGAGGGACCATCGGCGTCCGGCCTACTCGTTCTCGGTCTGACCACCGCGCTCGGTGGAGTCGGTTTCCTCGACGACTTCATCAAGATCCGCAAGCAGCGCAATCTGGGACTGAACAAGACAGCGAAGCTGGTCGGCCAGTTCGTCGCTGCCATTGCCTTCGGAATCTTGGCCCTGCAGTTCCGCGGTGACGACGGGCTTACTCCGGGCAGTGTTCATCTGTCGTACGTCCGCGACATCGCCACCGTCTCACTCGGTTCCGTGGTCTTCATCGCCTTCTGCTACCTACTGGTCAGCGCCTGGTCCAATGCCGTCAACCTGACCGACGGCCTCGACGGATTGGCCGCCGGAGCGATGAGTTTCGTTCTCGGCGCCTACGTCATCATCACGTTCTGGCAGTTCCGCTACTCGTGCGAGACGAATCCCGGTAAGGGTTGCTACGACGTCCGAGACCCGCTCGATCTCGCGGTGCTCTGCGCGGCCGGCGCCGGCGCGTGCATCGGTTTCCTCTGGTGGAATGCCGCACCCGCCAAGATCTTCATGGGCGACACCGGTTCTCTTGCCCTCGGCGGCATGCTCGCCGGATTGTCGATCACCACAAGCACGGAACTGTTGATGGTCGTCATCGGTGCACTGTTCGTCGCGGAGGCCGCGTCGGTGGTGATCCAGGTAGCGGTGTTCCGGTCCAGCCGACGGCGGGTCTTCCGAATGGCGCCGTTCCATCACCACTTCGAACTTGCCGGGTGGGCTGAAACCACGGTCATCATCAGATTCTGGTTGCTGGCGGCTATTGCGTCGGCTATCGGATTGGCACTCTTCTACAGCGAATACCTCGCAGCGCTCGGAGGCTGAAAACCATGACCAGCTCAGCGGATTCCGAGAACGACCTGTCCTGGCTCCGCGGTACGCGAGTGCTGGTCGCCGGAGGGCGGGTGTCCGGTCAAGCGACCATCGAACCTCTCGTCGCTCTTGGTGCTGTCGTGACGGTCGCCGATTCGACCTTGGACTTTGCGGAGCGCTGCGCCGAGCTCGGCGCGGACATGGTGACCACCACCTCGATCGAGGATGCTCCGGATTCGATCACCGAGTACGGGCTCGTCGTCACCAGTCCGGGCTTTCGGCCCGATGCACCGATCCTTGCAGCGGCCGCCGGTCACGGGATTCCCATCTGGGGAGACGTCGAGTTCTCGTGGCGCGTCGACCACAGCGGGCACTTCGGCGGACCCCGTAAGTGGCTCGTCGTGACGGGGACGAACGGCAAGACCACGACGACGTCGATGCTGGCCTCGATTCTCGACGCCGCCGGAGTTGTCGGCCGAGCCTGCGGGAACATCGGGCTTCCGATACTCGACGCACTCGCCGGGACGTCGCCGCGCGTGGAGTACCTCGCTGTCGAACTGTCGTCTTTCCAATTGCACTGGGCGCCTTCGGTGCGTCCGGATGCCGGCGTCGTCCTCAATGTCGCCGAGGATCACCTCGACTGGCACGGCGGAATGAGCGCGTACGCCGAGGCAAAGTCGCGGGCGCTGAGTGGAAAGGTCGCGGTGGTCGGCCTCGATGACGCAATCGCTTCCGAACTGGGAACTCGCGCAACTGCAGACATTGTCACCGGGTTCAGATTGGGTGAACCGGGCGAAGGAGAACTGGGCGTCGAAGCGGGACACCTCGTGGACAACGCTTTCGGCGATCACGTCCGCTTGGCCGAAGCAGCTTCCATAGATCCGGCCGGCCCGGCAGGCGTCATGGACGCGCTGGCCGCTGCCGCTTTGGCGCGGGCACTCGGATTCGAGGCCGACGTCGTCGAACGCGGACTGGCCGCACACAAGGTCGGCCCACACCGAGGGGCCCTGGTCGGTCGTGTCGGGTCCGTTGTGTACATCGACGATTCCAAGGCCACCAATCCGCACGCAGCCAGGCCGTCGATACTCGCGCACGACCGCGTCGTCTGGGTTGCAGGCGGTCTGCTCAAGGGCGCAAGCGTCGAGCAGTTGGTGAGCGAAGTGGGGCCGAGACTGTCCGGCGCCGTTCTTCTCGGCCGTGACGCCGGTGTGATCGAGGACGCGCTGGCGCGACACGCGCCCGATGTTCCCGTGGTGCACGTGCTGTCGGGGGACGATGAAGCGGTGA
The DNA here is from genome assembly GCF_046097995.1 of Rhodococcus sp. 5A-K4. Classification (NCBI taxonomy): domain Bacteria; kingdom Bacillati; phylum Actinomycetota; class Actinomycetes; order Mycobacteriales; family Nocardiaceae; genus Rhodococcus; species Rhodococcus sp. 5A-K4. The sequence continues at coordinate 141,428 of NZ_JBJURM010000011.1, read as the reverse complement.
GCGAAAACAGCAGCAACTCGACTCTCACCATCCGGCTGCCGTCGGGTGCCGACGCGGATGCCGTCATGGCCGCAGTGGTCGTCGAAGCTGCCGAGTTGGCGTCCCCCGGTGATGCAGTTGTACTTGCCCCGGCCGCCGCGTCCTTGGACATGTTCGCCAGCTACGGACACCGTGGTGACAGTTTCGCCGCCGCCGTAGCCGCATTACCCGATCCGTTCACGGATTCGCCTGGCCAAGCCGGGAACTTGCTATGACCAAGGGTCCCAAGACCCGAATCGGTGCCTGGTTGGCGCGGCCGTTGGCGTCGTTCCACCTGGTGGTGACGATTGCCACGATGTTGACTGTCTTGGGGCTCGTGATGGTTCTGTCTGCGTCGAGCGTCGAGCAGTACGTGTCCGGTGGCTCGGCATATTCGTTGTTCACCCAGCAGTTGATCTTCGCGATTCTCGGGGCGGTGCTCTTCTACGTCGCGCTGCGGATCCCGGCGAGAGTGCTCCGGCAGTATTCGTTTCCGCTGTTCGTCGTCGTGCTGATCATGCTGGTACTCGTTCTGATTCCGGGAATCGGCACCGAAGCGCAGGGTGCGCGTCGCTGGTTCAACGTCGGTGGATTCTCGGTGCAACCATCGGAAATCATGAAGGTCGCCTTGGCGATCTGGGGCGCGCATCTGTTGGCCTCGAGGCGTCCGGACGACCGATCCGTGAAGTCGATCCTGATTCCGCTCGTGCCCGCTGCGATGCTGGTCTTCGCCTTGGTCGTCGCGCAGCCGAACCTCAGTACGACCATCGCACTGGGAATCATCGTCGGGGCCCTGCTGTGGTTCGGCGGGCTTCCACTGAAACTCTTCGGCTCGATAGCGCTGACAGGCGTTGTCGGCGCCGCTGTCCTGGCCATGACGGCCGGGTATCGATCCGACCGAGTCCAGGCCTTCTTCAATAAGAGCGATGACCTGCAGGGCAACAACTATCAGGCCAAGCAGGCCTTGTATTCGCTCGCAGACGGCGGCTTTTTCGGTCGCGGACTCGGGCAGAGCGTCGCCAAATGGAACTACCTACCCAACGCGCACAACGACTTCATCTTCGCGATCATCGGTGAAGAGCTGGGATTTGTCGGCTGCGCAGTGGTGATCGGTTTGTTCGCTGTATTCGTGTACACGGGATTGCGGATCGCAGCCCGCAGCATCGATCCGTTCTGGCGGCTCCTGTCGGCCACCGCAACTACCTGGATCGTCGGCCAGGCGATGATCAACATCGGTTACGTCATCGGACTGCTGCCGGTGACCGGACTCCAGTTGCCCTTGGTCTCCGCCGGTGGTTCGTCCTTGGCGATCACGCTGTTCATGTTCGGCGTCATCGCCAATGCAGCGCGCCACGAGCCAGAAGCAGTTGCCGCTCTGAACTCCGGTCAGGACGGCAAGATCTCGAAGTTGCTCAGACTGCCCAAGCCGGTGCTGTACCACCCGCCGTCAGGGGGCCGGCCGATCCGTCGACCGAAGCCCGCACGACAGATCGAACCGGCACGCGGACGCGACGGCCGGCGCGCGATCGAGACGGGCGATCGACGCAAGCGGGCAGATCAAGGCGCTCGCCCTTCCTCGGATTCCAACCGAGGTGCGGCCGCTGGGTCACGGAAGCGCACCGCGGGAGGGCAGAATGGTCAGCGTCGGCAGGCGCCGACACGTAGGGCACAAGATCCACGAGAAGTTCGAGAGCGAGGAATTCGTAGGTGAGCGGCAACAAATCGGCTCTGTCGGTAGTGGTGGCAGGGGGAGGCACGGCTGGTCACATCGAACCCGCACTTGCGGTCGCGGACGCGGTCAAGGCCGCTCAGCCCGACACCAGGATCACCGCACTCGGGACAGCACGTGGTCTCGAAACCACGTTGGTGCCTGCCCGCGGGTACACACTCGAGCTCATTCCGCCGGTTCCGCTTCCACGTAAGCCCACGATGGATCTCGTCAAACTGCCGACACGCATCCTCGCCTCGGTGCGCAAGACCCGTGAGGTACTCGATTCCGTCGACGCCGACGTGATCGTCGGTTTCGGTGGTTACGTCGCGCTTCCGGCGTATCTTGCCGCACGTGGCGGTGTTCTTCGGCGCCGCCGCAAGATTCCGATCGTCATCCACGAGGCGAACGCCAGTGCCGGCATCGCGAACAAGATCGGTGCTCGCCTGGCGACGCGGGTGCTTGCCGCTGTTCCGGGTTCCGGAGTGAAGAACCGCGGCGATCAGGACGCCGAGATCGTCGGCATCCCGGTTCGCGCGTCGATCGCCAATTTCGATCGAGCGGGACTCCGCTCGCAAGCTCGCGAGTACTTCGGACTGCCTCAGGACGGTCCCGTTCTGCTCGTCTTCGGCGGATCGCAAGGCGCGAAGTCTCTCAACGACGCGGTGTCCGGAGCAGCGGAAGAACTGGCGAAGGCCGGGATCTCGGTCCTTCACGCACACGGACCCAAGAACTCCCTCGAGGTCACGCAGTACTCGGAGACGGCACCGTATGTGGCTGTTCCTTATCTTTCGCGGATGGATCTCGCGTATGCCGCAGCCGACGCGACGATCTGTCGTTCGGGCGCGATGACGGTCGCCGAGGTCTCGGCGGTCGGACTACCGGCCGTCTACGTTCCGCTGCCGCACGGCAACGGTGAACAGGAACTCAACGCGAAACCCGTTGTCGCAGCGGGCGGCGCGATCATCGTCTCCGACAACGAGCTCACGCCGACGTTCGTCGCCGGCACCGTCGTCCCGATGCTGAGCGACAGCGCGCGTCTCGACAAGATGAGCAGTGGCGCTGCCAATGTCGGGCACCGCACGGCGGCAACAGAGATCGCACGGATCGTGCTCGACATCGCGGCAAAGGAAAACGCCGTCCAGGAAAACGCAAGGGGAAACCGATGACCGCGCTGCCCGCCCACCTCGAGCGAGTACACATGGTCGGAATCGGCGGTGCCGGTATGTCCGGCATCGCTCGAATTCTGCTTTCCCGCGGGGGCCTTGTCTCGGGTTCGGACGCCAAGGAGAGCCGAGGAGTCCTGGCGCTTCGTGCACGCGGGGCACAGGTCCGGATCGGCCACGACGCCGATGCTCTCGACCTGCTGCCAGGTGGACCGACCGTCGTCGTCACGACGCACGCAGCTATCCCGAAGGACAACCCGGAACTCGTCGAGGCCGCTCGCCGCGGAATCCCGGTGATTCTTCGGCCGGCTGTCCTTGCATCACTCATGCAGGGCAATCGCACGTTCTTGGTTTCGGGAACACACGGCAAGACGTCGACGACGTCGATGCTCGTGGTCGCCCTGCAGCACTGCGGTTTCGACCCCTCGTTTGCCGTTGGCGGCGAACTCAACGAGGCGGGCACGAATGCCCATCACGGCAGCGGTGACGTCTTTGTCGCCGAGGCCGACGAGAGCGACGGGTCGCTGCTTCAGTACGACCCCAACGTGATCGTCGTGACGAACATCGAGGCCGATCACCTCGACTACTTCGGCAGCGTCGAAGCGTATGTGAAGGTGTTCGACGATTTTGTCGACAAGCTACGTCCGGGTGGACTTCTGATTGCTTGCCTCGACGATCCAGGATCTGCGGATCTCGCGAAGCGAATCGTGGCCTCGGGTCGTTCGGACATCCGTGTGCTCGGTTACGGATCAGCGGATGCGCAGGAAGTGGAAGCGGGCACTGCCTTCGAACCTGTCGACGGCGTCGAGGTCGGAGTCCGACTACTGGGCTTCCATGCACACGACGTCGGGGGAGTCCTGCAGTTCCAACTGGCCGGCGAGAACGCCGCGCGAACCGTGCGGATGGCAGTGCCGGGTCGGCACATGGCGCTCAACGCACTTGCCGCCCTGCTGGCCGCCCGTGATGCGGGCGCCGAGACCGAGGAGATCGTCGAGGGGCTCGCCGGATTCGGTGGCGTCCACCGCCGCTTCCAGTTCACCGGCCGCGAGCGTGGTGTCCGGGTGTTCGACGACTACGCCCACCATCCGACCGAAGTTCGCGCGGTTCTCGGCGCGGCCGCGGATCTGGTTCGACCGGAAGATGATTCGTCGTCGACCAATTCGGCAGCCGGACGTGTGATCGTGGTCTTCCAACCTCACCTCTATTCGCGCACAGCGGCATTTGCCGTGGAGTTCGCGCAGGCACTGGACTTGGCCGACGAGGTAGTGGTTCTCGATGTCTACGGTGCTCGCGAAGAGCCGATGCCGGGAGTCAGCGGTGCGCTTGTCGCTCAATCGGTCACCAAACCTGTTCACTATCAACCCGATCTGTCGCAGGCACCGAAGCAGGTGGCGGCGTTGGCTCACCCCGGCGACATCGTCATCACGATGGGCGCCGGTGACGTGACCATGCTCGGCAAACAGATCCTCGATGCTTTGCGTTCGGCGCCGCATCCCGCGCCGCGATGACACCCGACGCACGAAGTCGTCGCGGGCGTCGAGATCCTCAGGCCAGGCGAGCCACCAGTACGCGTCGGCGCAGTACTCGCACCGAATCGCGATACTCGACGCGGTCGACGGAGCCAGCTCCCGAACCCACGCCGACTCGTAAGTGGTTCAAGCGACCGCTGATCGTGGCACCGCTGGCAATCGTGCTGGTGGTGGGAATTGCGCTGACGGCCTGGTTGTCTCCGGTGCTCTCGGTCCGGGGCACCGAAGTTCTCGGTGCGACGACGGTCAGTGAGGAACAGATCCTTTCGCTCCTGGCAGTACCGACCGGTCAGCCGTTGATGCGGGTCGACACCGGCGCCGCCGCCGCACGTGTAGCGACGATTCCGAAGGTGGCCTCCGCCCGAGTGCAGCGGATGTATCCGTCGACCATTCGCGTCACCGTGACCGAACGGGTACCGGTTGTCTTCGTCGACTCACCCGAGGGTGCACACCTGCTGGACGAGAAGGGTGTCGACTTCGAGATGGGCGTCCCGCCGCCGGGGGTTCCGCGTCTGGTGACACCGACGCCTGGATGGAACGACGAGCCGACGCTTGCCGCGCTCGAGGTGTTGTCGGTGCTGCCGCCCGATCTGCGATTTCAGGTGGGAGAGGTTGCCGCTCGGTCGATTTCGAGTGTCACGCTGACTCTGCTCGACGGTCGCGTCGTAAACTGGGGCGGTGTCGAGCACTCGGATCGTAAGGCTGCCGTGACGCTTCCTCTGTTGACTCAACCGGGACAGACGTACGACGTGTCCAGTCCTGATCTTCCGACGGTCCGATAGCGCACGGTGCACCCGTGCGCCGGTGCGTGGCAAATACTTCGGTGTGTCTCGGCGCGCCTAATGGCGGAACGCGACGACGGTGCATAGCGTTTCGTTTCAGATCGAATACTTGACATAACTCTAACCCTGTGGTTGAGGTTTAGAGTTTATCTCGAACACCAGCAGTAACAAATACACCAGCAGTGACAAATACAGCAGCAGTAACAAATACAGCAGCAGTAAAAAGACAGCAGCACTGACAAGCAGCGTGAAACACGACACGGAAGGCGAGAGCCGATGACGCCCCCGCACAACTACCTCGCCGTAATCAAGGTCGTCGGCATCGGCGGCGGCGGCGTGAACGCAGTCAACCGCATGATCGAACAGGGACTCAAGGGAGTCGAGTTCATCGCGGTCAACACGGACGCGCAAGCCCTTCTGATGAGTGACGCCGACGTCAAGCTCGACGTCGGTCGTGAATTGACCCGTGGCCTCGGCGCCGGTGCTGACCCTGAAGTGGGTCGCAAGGCAGCCGAAGATCACAAGGACGAGATCGAAGAGGTCATCAAGGGCGCCGACATGGTGTTCGTGACCGCAGGCGAGGGTGGTGGCACCGGAACCGGTGGTGCCCCTGTCGTGGCAAGCATCGCCCGGAAGCTGGGCGCACTCACCGTCGGCGTCGTGACTCGGCCGTTCTCCTTCGAGGGCAAGCGTCGTGGGGGACAGGCGGATACCGGAATCCAGGCGCTGCGCGAGTCCTGCGACACGCTGATCGTCATTCCCAACGATCGCCTGCTTCAGCTGGGTGACGCGGCCGTGAGCCTCATGGACGCCTTCCGCAGCGCCGACGAGGTTCTCCTCAACGGTGTCCAGGGCATCACCGACCTCATCACCACCCCGGGTCTGATCAACGTCGACTTCGCGGACGTCAAGGGTGTCATGTCCGGTGCAGGCAGTGCGTTGATGGGCATCGGATCCTCACGTGGTGAGGGACGCGCGATCAAGGCGGCGGAATCTGCGATCAATTCGCCTCTCCTCGAAGCATCGATGGAAGGCGCCCGCGGCGTTCTCCTGTCGATCGCCGGCGGTAGCGATCTGGGCCTGTTCGAGATCAACGAGGCGGCTTCGCTGGTGCAGGAAGCCGCGCACATCGACGCCAACATCATCTTCGGAACGGTCATCGACGATTCACTCGGTGACGAGGTTCGTGTGACGGTCATCGCTGCGGGATTCGACGGAGGAGCTCCGGCTCGTCGTCCCGTGGAGTCGACCGCACAGGGACGTGGAGCTATCGGCGCCGGGCGCGCGGGTGAGGTCGGCCGGTCACCGGTGGCCGCCGAACCTGCTGGCGAGCAGCCGATTTCCGCAGCGCGCGAGACGACGGGTTCAGGTAGCTTGCCTCCGATCGGTGGCCCACGCCATGCGCCGGTCCAGGAAGACGAGGGCGACGACGACGTCGATGTGCCTGTCTTCATGCGTCGCTGACGCAGGGCTACAAACAGTTTCGAGAACAGGGTGCCCGGAATTTCTGGGTACCCTGTTCTTGACTGGATGTCCGGTCACGTCTGAGCCGGACGACAACTTTCGACGTTTGTGAGCACACTTATCTTGAGTACCGAGAAGTCGACCATCCGCACCCGCATTCGCCGCGTCGTGACCAGCCGAGCCGGTGGTGTTTCCGCGTCGCCGTACGAGTCGTTCAATCTCGGCGATCACGTCGGAGACGATCCGGCAGCCGTCGAGGCGAATCGCCGTCGTCTGGCACGCGAAATAGGCGTCGAGCCTGACCATCTCGTGTGGATGGAACAGATCCACTCGCGCAACGTCACTGTCGTGACGGAACCGACCGACGAAGTGATTTCCGTGACGGACGCTCTGGTCACCACCGTTCCCGGCCTGGCGCTCGCCACCCTCAGCGCAGACTGTGTTCCCGTTCTGCTCTCCGACGAGGAGGCCGGTGTGATCGCGGCAGTTCATGCCGGACGGATCGGTGCCCGCATCGGTATCGTCCCGCGCGTCCTCGCGGAGATGGTGCGACAGGGCGCGGACGTCTCACGTATCGGTGCCTTCCTCGGCCCGGCAGCGAGCGGACGCCAGTACGAGGTTCCCGCCGCGATGCGTGCGGACGTGGAAAAGCACTTGCCGGGCAGCGCAACTCGCACCGAGAAGGGCACGCCGGGACTCGATCTGCGTGCGGGACTGCGTAAGCAGTTGCTCGCCGCGGGTGTGTCCGGTGTTGCCGAGGACCCGCGGTGCACGATCGAGGATCGCGCGTTGTTCAGTCATCGCCGAGAATCTCTGACTGGGCGTCAAGCTGCAGTGATCTGGATGGAAGCGCCCGCAGCGCAGGAAACCGTCTAGGCAGAAATGCGCCAGACGGATATGCGGCTGACAGAAATATCGACGGCACTCGACTCGGTGCGTGCGCGGCTGGCGGCCGCCTGCCTTGTCGCCGGTCGTGAAGTTTCCGAAGTAGCACTGCTGCCAGTTACCAAATTCTTTCCGGCGTCCGACGCCCGAATCCTGTACGAACTGGGTTGCCGTGAATTCGGTGAGTCTCGTGAGCAGGAAGCAGTGGAGAAGGTCGCGGACTTCGACGGCGCTGCACAGAGCGGCGCGATCGACGATCCGGTTCGCTGGCACATGATCGGGCAGTTGCAGCGCAACAAAGCGCGTTCGGTAGCGAAGTGGGCCTACGCAATTCACTCGGTGGACAGTGCACGACTGGCCGATGCACTCGATCGGGCGGCGCTCGGAGCTTTGTCCGACGGGGAGCGCAAAGCGCCGCTGCGGGTGCTCATCCAGGTAAGTCTCGACGGAGACCCTGCGCGTGGCGGAGTTCCCACGGGAGAGCTAACTCCTCTCGCCGAGCGGATCGAATCAGCCGAAGGTCTCGAATTTGCGGGACTGATGGCCGTCCCGCCACTTGGATCGGATCCGGACGAGCAGTTCGAAATCCTCCGCAGGGCACATCTTTTGATTCTCGAATCGCATCCTCGGGCAACCGAACTCTCGGCTGGCATGACCGGTGATCTGGAGGCCGCAGTGCGCCACGGATCAACGTGCGTGCGTGTCGGAACCGCACTGCTCGGCTCACGACCAGTAATCTCGAGGTGATCGCTCAGGTGATCGCCCAACCCGTCCACACCGCTGCGACCGGTCGCAGTCGGATTGATTCCGCCGCGCCAAGGAAGGTCGATCAATGAGCAACCTGCATAAGTTCAAGGCTTACTTCGGCATGGTTCCCCTCGATGACTACGAGGACGAATACGTGGAGGAGCCCGATCAGGCTCGCCGCGCACCCCGTCGTAGTCACGACGGCTATGCCGAGCGCGACGACCGCGAGTTCGTCGAACCTGCCTTCTCGAAGGCGAGCTACGCGCCCAGTCGTCGTGACGAGGAGGACGCGGAGTTCGATCGCTACGATTCCCGGCCCCGCGTCGACACCGTTCCCAGCCGCAGTAGCCGCCCGGCGATGGCGCCGCGTCCGGCAAGCCGTGGAAACCTCGCGGTCGACGCCCGTGCAGAGCGTCCCGAAGCGCGACGTGCGCCTGTTGTCGATGACGGCGGCCCGCTCGCCAAGATCACGACACTGCGTCCGCAGAGCTACGCAGAGGCCCGCACCATCGGTGAGCGGTTCCGCGACGGCACTCCCGTCATCATGGATCTGGTCGACATGAGCAACGCCGACGCGAAGCGTCTGGTCGATTTCGCGGCCGGCCTGGCGTTCGCATTGCGTGGTTCTTTCGACAAGGTAGCCACCAAAGTGTTTCTTCTCTCACCGGCTGACATCGACGTTTCCGCTGAGGAACGCCGTCGTATCGCGGAGACGGGTTTCTACAGCCAGAAATGATGGTCTCGACCGCAGTCCGGCCCCTGAGCAGGGGTGACGTGAGCACATTCGAACGGCGGCCCGTCTCGGCGGACGCCGCATTCGGACCCATCGCCGGCCGTTACAAGACGGACTCGATGCGGGCCGGTTCCGGAATTGCTGCGGTGTGTCTGTTTTGGACACACCGCAGAAGTCAGGCAGAGTGAGGGTGTGGACGCGCTTCTCTCTGTGATCTATCTGGTGCTGGTTGTCTTCTGGCTGTTGCTGATCGGCAGAGTGATCGTCGAGTTCGTTCGTTCGTTTGCCAGAGATTGGCGACCGACCGGATTGGTCGCAGTCATTCTCGAAACCATTTTTACGATCACCGATCCTCCGGTGAAACTGCTCCGCAGGTTGATCCCCCCGATCAACCTCGGTGGAGTTCGCTTGGATCTATCCATCATGGTCTTGCTTTTCATCGTCATCATCCTGATGTCGGTTGTTCGCTGAGCGCAGTCCGAGTGAGTGGTATGCCAGAATGGAAGCCATAACTCATCCGGTGGTTCGCCACTACGTAGACTGTGTTGCAACTGAATGCTTGCTAGACCGCCAAATGACGCGTGAAGGGATCCTTCCATGCCGCAACTGACTCCAGCTGACGTGCACAACGTTGCGTTCAGCAAGCCGCCTATCGGCAAGCGTGGCTACAACGAGGACGAGGTCGACGCATTCCTCGACCTCGTCGAGCAGGCGCTGTCGCAGCTCATCGAAGAGAATGCGGACCTGCGCCAGCGCGTAGGTGAGCTGGATCAGGAGCTCGCGGCTGCCAAGAAGTCGCCGGCACCTGCTCAGCAGGCAGCACCCGTCGCAGCGCAGCCCAAGCCGGAGCCCGCTCGGGTCGTAGAACCGCCCAAGCCTGCACCCGTTGCAGCTCCGGTTCCCGCCGCCGCTGCCGTTGCAGCGCCGCAGAGTGGCGACACCCACATGCAGGCCGCGAAGGTCCTCGGACTGGCTCAGGAGATGGCGGATCGCCTCACCAACGATGCCAAGACCGAATCCGAGCAGCTGCTCGGCAGTGCTCGCACCAACTCCGAGCAGCTCATGAGCGAGGCTCGAAGCAAGGCCGACGGCATGATCGCGGATGCGCGCAACAAGTCGGAAGCAATGCTGACCGACGCTCAGACTCGCTCCGAGACCCAGCTTCGCCAGGCTCAGGAGAAGGCAGACGCTCTCAAGGCAGACGCCGAGAAGAAGCACACCGAAATCATGGCGACCATCAACCAGCAGCGTTCGGTCCTCGAGGGCCGTATCGAGCAGCTCAAGACGTTCGAACGTGAGTACCGGGTGCGCCTGAAGTCCTACCTGGAATCGCAGCTCGAAGAGCTCGAACAGCGTGGCTCGGCCGTTCCGGTCGACGGTGGACAGGATTCCTACAGCCCGTCCTTCGCCAAGGGAAACAGCTGACCGAGAGCGCCTCGTCGGCTCAGCTATCGGACCGGACAAAGGTTGATACGTGCTGGTCGTGACGTTGGTTCTCGCGGGAGTTGGCTTCGCTCTCCTGATCGTTGCCCTGACCACAGGGTCGCTGATCTGGGCGTGGGCATGTATCGCGATTTGTGTAGCAGGTGCCGTCCTCCTGCTGGTCAGTGCGCTGACCAGCAGGAAGGCGGTTCCTTCGTTGGATGACCCGATATCGGGCAGCGGCGTGTCGTCGCCTTACGGTCGAGTCGAGAGTTCCTCGGATTCCTCGACCGATGATGCAGCTACTGCCAACGACGACAATCAGGGAAACCACGGCGGGTCGCCGGGTGCCCCCGACAAGTCCTAGGGCGAGTTCCGACAAGGTCCAGGACGAGTATTAGACTGTCCAACACGAATACCAGGCTGTGATCCGGCAATCACCGGGGAGCTTTCGGAAGAACGGTTGTCGACGCTTTCGTACGTGTCGAGGACCCAGTAGAACCGAACGGGTGAGCCCGTCACAGCTCGATCGAGTGGCAGCTCGAGATCCGGTGTGAAAGCACGGATCTGCGGGGTGCAAACGGGGTGGTACCGCGGTGTCGGCGCACAAGCGTCACGTCGTCCCCGTGCCGAGTCCGACTGGCACGAGGAGATCGCCATGGCGAGTAACGGGTATCCCAAAGTCGACTACGGTGTCCCCGCCGACACCGGAGTCAAGTTCCCCGAACTGGAACAGAAAGTCCTGAAACAGTGGGACGACGACGACACCTTCCGTGCGTCGGTTTCCAATCGGGACGGTAACGAAGAGTTCGTTTTCTACGACGGACCGCCATTCGCAAACGGTTTGCCGCACTATGGCCACCTGCTGACGGGGTACGTCAAGGACCTGGTGCCGCGCTTCCAGACAATGCGTGGACGCAAGGTCGAACGACGCTTCGGCTGGGATTGCCACGGCCTTCCGGCAGAGCTCGAAGCGGAGAAGCAGCTCGGCATCAAGGACAAGGCCGAGATCGAAGTCATGGGTCTGGCCAAGTTCAACGAGTACTGCAAGGCCTCGGTGCTCAAGTACACCGACGAGTGGCGTGACTACGTCACCCGCCAGGCGCGCTGGGTCGATTTCGACAACGACTACAAGACCCTGGACGTCGACTTCATGGAGTCCGTCATGTGGGCCTTCAAGGAGCTGCACGACAAGGGCCTGATCTATCAGGGCTTCCGTGTGCTGCCCTACAGCTGGTACGAGCAGACTCCGCTGTCCAATCAGGAGACTCGTCTCGACGACGCGTACAAGATGCGTCAGGATCCTGCAGTCACGGTCGACATGCCGTTGGTCGCTCCGGGTTCACCCCTCGACGGCGCAAACGCGATCATCTGGACCACGACTCCGTGGACACTGCCGTCCAACTTGGCCACTGCGGTTCATCCCGAGGTCGACTACGTCCAGGTGCTCGGCGAGGACGGAAAGCGGTACGTGCTCGCAGAAGCACGGGTAGCTCATTACGCACGTGAGCTGGGGGAGGACCCCGAGGTCGTTTCCCGTCACAAGGGCGCCGAGCTGGTCGGACTGTCGTACACACCGCCGTTCGACTTCTTCCTCGGACATCCGAATGCGCACGTCGTGCTCTCGGCGGACTACGTGACAACCGACTCCGGAACCGGAATCGTCCACCTCGCACCGGCTTTCGGTGAAGAGGATATGGACGTGGCCACGGCCAACGGTATCGAGGTCGTACAGCCGCTCGATCCGGGTGGAAAGTTCACCTCGATGGTTCCGCCGTACGAGGGCCTGATGGTGTTCGACGCCAACCCGGTCATCATCAAGGACCTCAAGGCTGCCGGAAAGCTGCTGCGGCACGAGACGATCGAGCACTCGTACCCACACAGTTGGCGCAGTGGGCAGCCGCTGATCTACATGGCGGTTCCCTCGTGGTTCGTCGCGGTCACCAAGTTCCGAGATCGCATGGTCGAGCTGAACAAGGACATCACGTGGGTGCCCGAGCACATCCGTGACGGCCAGTTCGGCAAGTGGCTCGAAGGTGCACGAGACTGGAACATCAGCCGAAACCGTTACTGGGGCAGCCCGATCCCGGTGTGGGTGTCGGACGATCCGCAGTACCCGCGTACGGACGTGTACGGCTCGCTCGATCAGTTGGAGGCAGACTTCGGTGTGCGTCCGACCGACCTGCATCGCCCGATGATCGACGACCTGGTCCGTCCGAACCCCGACGACCCGACCGGGAAGTCGATGATGCGTCGCGTTCCCGAGGTGCTCGACTGCTGGTTCGAATCCGGTTCGATGCCGTACGCGCAGGTGCACTACCCATTCGAGAACCGTGAATGGTTCGAGGGCCATTTCCCGGGCGATTTCATCGTCGAGTACAACGGGCAGACTCGCGGCTGGTTCTACACGCTGCACGTGCTGGCAACCGCACTCTTCGATCGTCCGGCGTTCAAAACCGTTGCTGCGCACGGCATCGTGCTCGGTGACGACGGACTGAAGATGAGCAAGTCCAAGGGCAACTACCCGGACGTGAAGGAGGTGTTCAACCGCGACGGCAGCGATGCCATGCGATGGTTCCTGATGTCTTCGCCGATCTTGCGCGGCGGAAACCTCATCGTGACCGAGCAGGGCATCCGCGAAGGCGTACGTCAGGCGTTGCTCCCGCTGTGGAACGCCTGGAGCTTCCTGCAGTTGTACGCGCCGGAATCCGGTGTGTGGCGTACCGATTCGGAGAACATCCTCGATCAGTACATCCTGGCCAAGCTCGCTACCACCCGCGACGTGATCACCGAGGCCCTCGAGGTCAACGACATCGCCGGCGCGTGCGACGAGCTTCGGTTGTTCTGCGACGCGCTCACCAACTGGTATGTGCGACGGTCTCGTTCGCGGTTCTGGGACGAGGATCGCGACGCGATCGACACCCTGCACACCGTGCTCGAGGTCGTGACGCGTCTCGCTGCGCCGCTGTTGCCGCTGGTGTCCGAGGTGATCTGGCGCGGGTTGACCGGGGAGCGCTCGGTTCACCTGGCTGATTGGCCGGAGGCGTCGGAGCTCCCCGCGAACCCCGAGCTGGTAGCGGCGATGGACGACGTCCGGACCGTGTGCTCCACGGTGCTGAGCCTGCGCAAGGCACAGAATCTGCGAGTTCGTCTTCCGCTGCCCGAGGTCACGGTTGCGGCGCCGGATGCCGAGCGTCTGCGTCCGTTCCTCGGACTGATCGCCGACGAGGTCAACGTCAAGAAGGTCGATCTGACCGATGACGTCGACGTGCACGGGCGCTTCGAGATCGCGGTCAACGCGCGTGCTGCAGGACCGCGTCTGGGCAAATCCGTTCAGACTGTCATCAAGGCGGTCAAGGCGGGCGACTGGACCGAGAACGCGGACGGCGTCGTAGTTGCGGCGGGCATCGAACTGCTGCCCGAGGAGTACACGCAGAAACTGGTTGCAGCCGAGCCTGATTCGACGGCTGCATTGCCAGACGGTGCGGGACTCGTCGTACTCGATTCCGTCGTGACGGAGGAACTCGAAGCCGAGGGCTGGGCGAAGGACCGTATCCGTCAGTTGCAGGATGCGCGTCGTGCCGCCGGTTTGGACGTCTCGGACCGGATCAACGTCGTACTCGAGGTTCCGCAGGACTGCAAGGAGTGGGCGGAGCGTCATCGCGAATTGATCGCCGGTGAGGTTCTGGCCACCTCGTTCTCGGTGGGTGAAGCGGGAGACGACGCCGTCGATCTCGGTGACGGTATCCGCGCCGCGATCACGAAGGTCTAATACCGCCGAAACTACTCCGGCTCCCCGATGAATGTCTGTATGTCGGGGTGCCGGAGTAGTTTGCTCTCATGAGTACGAGCAAGGAAACCGTGGCGCGCATTCTCGAGCAGTTGGAACCGCTCGACGTGCGGGCAAGGGCGATGTTCGGCGAGTACGGATTGTATTGCGACGAGAAGATCGTGGGCTTGATCTGCGGAGACGTTCTGTTCGTCAAACCCACCGAGGTCAGTACCGAATTCGGATCAGAGGCCGATCTGGCTCCGCCGTACCCGGGAGCGAAGGATTACTACCGGGTGACGGAGGAAAGGCTGCAGGACCTCGATCACCTGCACGCCTTCATTCAACGGACTGCCGACGTACTACCCCTGCCGAAGAAGAAGTCGCCCAAGAAGAAGGCGCGGACGTAAATTCTGCACCTACTTTTGAGAGAACCGTAACGCCCGATGAATCAAGGTGATCCCACACGAAGTCGCAGGTGGGTGCTGCATCTCGACATGGATGCGTTTTTCGCCTCTGCCGAGCAGTTGACCCGTCCCACGCTGCGAGGTCGCCCGGTGCTGGTCGGCGGCTTGGGTGGGCGCGGAGTGGTGGCCGGGGCAAGTTACGAAGCGAGAGTTTTCGGTGCGCGTTCGGCAATGCCGATGCACCAAGCACGCCGGATGGTCGGTGGCGGAGCGGTGGTATTGCCACCGCGGATGTCGTTGTATTCGGTTCTGAGTAAACGCACCTTCGACGCGTTGCGCCTTCGTATGCCGATCCTCGAGCAATTGTCGGTGGACGAGGCCTTCGGTGAACCGGTGGAGTTGGCCGGAGTCGGGGCCGACGAGGTCCGCGCGTTTTGCGAGGACCTGCGGGCGTTGATCAAGGCCGAGACCGGGTTGGTCGCCTCGATCGGTGCCGGCGCAGGTAAGCAGGTCGCCAAGATCGCGTCGGGACTGGCAAAGCCCGACGGCGTCGCAGTGATTCCTCCCGGGATGCAGCACGAGTTGCTCGATCCTCTTCCGGTGCGAAAGCTGTGGGGGATCGGTCCTGTTGCCGAGGAAAAGCTCAAGCGTCTCGGAATCGAAACCATCGGAGGGTTTGCCCGCACTCCCATAGCGGAGGTGGCGTCGATACTCGGAACCACTGTCGGACCGGGGTTGCATCGGCTCGCGCAGGGGATCGACGATCGGCCGGTCGCCGAGCGTGCCGAATCCAAGCAGATCAGCGCGGAATCCACGTTCGCCGCAGACATCGTCACGATGGCACAATTGCGCGCGGCCGTCGAAAGTAGTGGTCGCGCAGCATTTTCCAGGCTGGAGAAGGACGGAAGAGCAGCTCGCACCGTCGTACTGAAGCTCAAGAAGTCCGATATGAGCATTCTGACGCGATCCGTGACGTTGCCGTTTGCCACCATCGACCGCCAAATCCTTGTCGCGACTGCGCAGAAACAGGTCATCGACCCGCAGGAATTGGGGCCGATTCGCCTCGTCGGTGTGGGATTCGCCGGTTTGTCCACCGTTCGGCAAGGATCACTTTTTCCCGAGTTGGATCAGGATGTTCCCGGCTATCCGGTCGAGACTCTCACGGGCGCCCTCGATGAGGCCGAACTCGACGTTCCGGTGGCCGCACGCGTCCCTCAGCGCTACTGGCACCCTGGTTTGGACGTGAAGCATCCAGAATACGGACACGGTTGGGTGCAAGGCGCCGGGCACGGAGTGGTGACAGTTCGCTTCGAAACCCGTTCCAGCGGAACGGGAATAGCCAAAACCTTCGCCGAATCGGATGAGGTGCTCGAGGTAGCAGATGCGGTCGACAGCCTTCTCTGAGGATGTCCTTAGACTTTTTCCGCTTACCGTTGGGTAATGTTGTCGACGATCCTCGAGCAAGCACGATGTTCGACTGACGCTCGAATGTGAACACCCGAATGGATAGGACTGAGAAGTTGAAGCTTCAGAAGATGACCGTTGCAGCCGTGGCGATCGCAGCAGCCCTGACGATGACCGCTTGTGGCTCGGATGACAAGACCGACTCACCCACCACGACGTCCAAGAGTGCGACGGCCACCACCAGCACCACGGACGTTGCAGCTCCCGAGCTCCCGACGTCTGCTGAGCTCAACGGCAAGGTCGCCCAGGCACTCGACGAGACCGTTCCGGCCGCAGACAAGGTCAACCTCGTCCAGGGCGCCGAGCAGGATCCCGAGCTGATCAACCAGGTCGCCGCTGCCGCCAAGGCTGCCGGCGCGCAGGTCGAGATCCTCGACCCGGTCACCGACACGGGTAGCGAGACGGCCGCAGCTTCGCTGAACATCGTCGTCAACGGCCAGCCGCTGCAGCAGGGTCTGCAGGCTTCGTTCGTCTACGAGGACGGCGTCTGGAAGCTCTCGAAGACCACCG
This sequence comes from Rhodococcus sp. 5A-K4, assembly GCF_046097995.1. Classification (NCBI taxonomy): domain Bacteria; kingdom Bacillati; phylum Actinomycetota; class Actinomycetes; order Mycobacteriales; family Nocardiaceae; genus Rhodococcus; species Rhodococcus sp. 5A-K4. The sequence goes on along the minus strand of NZ_JBJURM010000011.1, from coordinate 124,824 downwards.
CTTGCCAGATCGTCGGCGTTGCAGGTCTGACCTCGCCTGCTTGCGCTGCTTGATCTCTGCGCAACACCTGAAACACCAGAGTGGCCGTCGACCCCCGAAAGGGAGTCGGCGGCCGCTCTTCATGCAGTGATCGTCGTCAGTGATGGAATCCCTCGGTGACGCGTGGCCGCGGCATCGGGCTGTCGAGTTCGTCGAGGAACGCGGTTTCCTCTTCGATGATGCGCAGCAGATTGGCTGCCAGGTCCATGCTCAGTCCGTTACGAACCACGATGCGCTGCACTGTCAGATCCGAGAGATCGTCCGGCATGGGATAGGCCGGCACCAACCAGCCCTTGCCCCGCAGTCGGTCCGACAGGTCGTACAGCGTCCAGTTGGACGTGTGGCCCTCGGCGAGGCGCCACGCGAAGACCGGGATGTCGGAACCGTCGTTCCACAATTCGAAGGCGTCGAGCTTCCCGATTCCTTCGGCGAGGAATTTCGCCACGTCCTGTGAGGACTGCTGGATCGCGCGATAGCCGTCGTGGCCGAGACGCAGGAACAAGTAGAACTGCAGGATCACCTGAGCGCCGGGCCGCGAGAAGTTCAGCGCGAAGGTCGGCATACTGCCGCCGAGGTAGCTCACCTTGAACACGAGGTCGTCGGGAAGTAGATCCTGCGATCGCCAGACCACCCAGCCGAGGCCGGGGTAGACGAGTCCGTACTTGTGCGCCGAGGTGTTGATGGAGTGCACGCGCGGGAGCCGGAAATCCCATTCGAGTTCCGGCTGTAGGAACGGGGCGATCATTGCGCCGGAAGCGCCGTCGACGTGGATGGGAACGTCGAGTCCCGTCTTTTCCTGGATCGCGTCGAGTGCCTTCGAGATTTCCAGGACCGGCTCGTACATCCCGGTGTACGTGACACCCATGATCGCGATTACGCCGATGGTGTTCTCGTCGACGTACTTGTCCAGATCGTGACCGTCGAGGGTCCGGTGTTCCTCGCTGATCGGCACGTAGCGCGCCTCGACGTCCCAGTAGTTGCAGAATTTCTCCCAGCACACCTGGACGGCGGAACTCATGATGAGATTTGGTTTTTCGGTGGACTTCCCCGCGGCTTTTCGTGCGTGCTGCCAGCGTCGTTTCATCGCCAGGCCACCGAGCATGCACGCCTCGGACGAACCGATCGTTGAGGTACCGATTGCGTCCTTGGGGGAGGGCGAGTGCCAGAGGTCGGCAAGGATGCGCCAGCAATAGGTTTCGATCGCGGCGGTCTGTGGATACTCGTCCTTGTCGATCATGTTCTTGTCGAACGACTCGGCATACAGTTTGGTGGCGTGATCGTCCATCCACGTGCTGACGAACGTCGCGAGATTGAGCCGCGCATTGCCGTCGAGCATCGTTTCGTCGTGGACGATCTGATACGCGGTCTCGGGAAGCATGCCGTCGGGTTCGAGTGTGTACTTCGATGCAACCGAATCCTCGCCAGGCCTCGAGAAGATCGGATTGACGGCTACGTAATCGGTGTGATCTGACCTTCTGGGTTCCGGCATGAACTCTGGCTCCTCACATCAGTGTGTCGCGTTGGTCTGTTTCGTACCTACTCTCACCGTTCAGTGTGGACGGGCAGTTGTCAAAGGGTCTGTGGTCCCGAATCATTCGCGTAAGGCCGAGACGGGACTAATCCGCTCGTTGTCAGGGCGTTTGTGCGCGCAGGCGATCGGCGGCGGCCGATGCCATCGAGTGCAGCACGTCGGGGGCGATCGGACTCGGCGCAGTTGCGGACACCTGGGTCAACGTGGTCCCGACTGCGGCCACGATCGCATCGGCGACCAAGGTGAAACCGCCACTCTCCGTGATGATTCGGAAAGCGAAAGACGCGTCGCCGACGTTCGGGTCCGACGCTCCGCCGACGCGATAGGTGATTGTCGTTCCGTCGGCATCGGTTCCCGAATATTCCGCGCACCCGGCCAGCGTGGTCTGAAGTTTCTCGAAAGCTGCTGCTGCCGCTGCGCCGTCGGCGTACGAAGCAGAGTCCTGATCGATGCTCGTGAAATCGGGGCCGGTGAACATGTCGGAGAGGTCGGCGACCGATCCGGGAGCCTGGGTGGCTATCGGTGCCAGAACCTGAGCGCAGACGGCGGGGTCGGTGCTCGACTTGTCCGCCTCCGAACTCTCCGGCGCCGGTGCGAGGCCGAGGTCGTCGACCGGGTCGGGAACTATGTCGAAGTCCGCAGGTAGTTCGGAGAGGGTGAGCGCGGCTCGTTGCAGCGCATCACGGTCGAGAGGTGCCCCGCTCAGCGGTGCGGCCGGAGCAGCTGTGAACGGCGCCAAGCCGACCTGTGGGGCGGAAACCTGCGTAGTTGTGTCAGCACTAGGAGAGTCGTCCGAGCCGCAACCGGTGACGACGAACAGTGCCGCCGTTGTTGTCAGGCCCAGTGCGAGCGACCGGCGTGTCACGATTCCCACCGAATGCTGTTGGAGATCGTCTGCCGGATCACCGAGGAGCTGTCCGGATCGCCGTACGCCTGGTCGCCGCCGACGGTCATCTGTCCGGCGATCGGCAAGGGGAGTGAGAGGTCGACGGTGAGGTTTCCGGAGCCGGCCATGACGTACTGATCGATGTTCAGCGTTCCGGCGTCACCGGCCAGGTTCCAGACCGGGCTCTGCGGGGTCTGCGATACGTCCACCGCGAGCGAAAGCCGATTGCCCTCCCGCGCGGTGAGCGTGACGGTGGTTGTCTGATCGAGCAGGATTTCACTGCTGACTTGTTGTCGAACCACCCAACGTGCGCCGACACCGACCGGAGCGTCGGGGAGTGCAACGGTCCGGTAGACCGCTTGGCCGAGCGCCTGTTCGATTGCAGCGCGGGCAGCATTGGCCGAGTTGGCGGACGGCTTCAACCGTAGGGCGGTGATGGCGCCCGAATCCGTGACCGACAATCCGGCCGCAGATCCGTCTGCCCCGCTCAGCGCTGCCTGCAGCGTTGCGTCCGGCGAGGTCATCGACGACAGCGTCAGGTCTACGACAGCGGTGGGATCGTCAGCGGTCACGTTTGCCGAGAGCGGGATCGTGATCTCCGGCGAAGAGAAATCTTGTGCCGGCTGTTGATCGATCTGCTGACTCACGACCGCCTGGGTGACGAGCGTCGCCGTCTGCGTGGTGCCGACAGGCAAGTTCATGCGCAGTACCTCGCGCGGTTCGCTTCCCGCATCGAGTACCTCGACGGTGGCGGCGGTCACCGGAACAGTGACTTCGCTCGGCGACGAGGTAGGTGTGGTGGGAGGTTGATCCGAGTCGCCGCAAGCGGTGAGAACGGTGGTGAGAGCGAGGGCAGCGAGGGCGAACGGAACTCGTCGGCCGGTCGTGGACAGCAGTGGCACGCGCTCCAGGCTAGCCGCAGTTGCAGAGTGCGTGACCCGGTGCGGTGAACATGAGGGATGATGGTTGCGTGAGTACAGACCACCCAGACCGAGATGTCAACGCGGAGGATCAGCCGATTACCGAAATCTCGAAGGCCGACGAGCCCGAAACCGTGAAACCGGAAGCCGTGAAATCGGAAGACGGTGACCTGGCGGTTGCGCCGGTCGCAAAGCCCCGCCGGCTGACCATGCTCATTGCCATCGCCGCTGTCATCCTGCTCTCGGACATTCTCACGAAGGTGTGGGCAGTCGCCGCGGTCAAGCCGGGGCAGCCGATCGAAATCATCGGTGACGTGGTCACATTCACGATGGTGCGCAATCCCGGTGCAGCGTTCTCGATGGCGACGTCGATGACGTGGATCCTCACCCTCGTCGCCATCGGTGTCGTCATCGGTGTGATCAAGATCGGTCGCACGCTCCGATCACCGTGGTGGGCGCTCGGTCTCGGCCTCGTTCTCGGCGGCGCGCTGGGTAACCTCGTCGACCGATTCTTCCGCTCTCCCGGAATCATGCGCGGACATGTGGTGGACTTCGTCTCCGTCGGTTGGTGGCCCGTGTTCAACATCGCGGATGCCGCGATCGTCTGTGGCGCGATCCTGCTTGTCCTACTGACTCTTTTCGGCTTCGAACCCAACGGCGAACGCCTGCGTGATCACAAGGCGGACGACAAGAAGCTCACCGAATCGAAGGCCGCAGCCGAGGGAGAAACCAAGTGAGGGAATCCCGTTCGATGCCCGTGCCCGACGGCCTCGACGCCATGCGGGTCGATGCCGGCCTCGCGCGCCTTCTCGGACTCTCGCGCACCGTGGTCGCGACACTCGCGGAAGAGGGTTCGGTACTCGTCGACGGTGTGGCGGTCGGCAAGTCCGATCGTCTGACCGCAGGGTCGTGGCTCGAGGTTGTCCTGCCCGAACCGCCGCGGCCCCTGACCATCGAGGCGACACCGGTCGAGGGGATGGAGATCCTCTACGCCGACGACGACGTCGTTGCAGTCGACAAGCCCGTCGGAGTTGCCGCGCACGCCAGCGTCGGGTGGACGGGACCGACCGTCATCGGCGGACTTGCCGCGGCCGGTTTCCGTATCTCGACGTCCGGTGCCCACGAGCGTCAGGGCATCGTTCACCGTCTGGACGTCGGAACGTCGGGTGTCATGGTGGTTGCCACCTCCGAGCGCGCATACACCTTGCTCAAGCGCGCTTTCAAGCAGCGGACCATCGACAAGCGCTACCACGCACTCGTGCAGGGACACCCCGACCCGAGCAGCGGAACCATCGACGCCCCGATCGGACGCCACCACGGGAACGACTGGCGGTTCACGGTCACGGCCGACGGCAAGCCCAGCGTCACGCACTACGACACCATCGAGGCGTTCCAGGCAGCGAGTCTGCTGGACGTGCACCTCGAAACCGGTCGCACACACCAGATCCGTGTCCACTTCTCGGCGTTGCGCCATCCGTGCTGCGGCGACCTGACCTACGGCGCGGACCCCCGACTTGCCGAGAGGCTCGGTCTCGAACGCCAGTGGCTGCACGCAGTCTCGCTCGGCTTCGCCCACCCGGCGGACGGTCGTTGGGTCGAGATCAAGAGTAAGCACCCGAAGGATCTCGAACACGCACTCGAAGTTCTCCGGTCCTCATGACACCGCGCGGGCTTACCCCCGCGCTGGCCGTCGTCGCAGTGGTGGTCGGTGTGGCGGCGGTGGTGGGCGTGGGGTTCGCGAATCCCGTGCCGACCCCGCCGATCACGACGGACACTCTCGGTCCGGACAGTGGGGAAGCTGTGCCGGACTACCTCGACCGAGCGCGAGATTCGGTCGCGTCGGTCGACGGGCCGGTGTGGGCGTTGGTCTCGTTCACGAAGGCACTCACCGTCGACGAGGTCATCACGTCGACCAGCAGTGTGCAGGTGCCGGGCGCTGAGGTCTCGGGCGTTCGCGTTTCCAGGGTCATGTTCCGAGTTCCGATCGAGCGCGTCCAGACGCCGCTCATGTCCGTGCCCGTTCCCGACAACGACGAAGCAGTGCGCAGATCGCCCGGTGTTGCAGCCACGCGACTGATCTCGCTCGGCGGCGACACCGATCGTCAGCAACAGGTGGCGCTCGCGTCGGCGAAGCAATTGTCCGCCGGGTGCGCCTGCGCGGTGGGCGTGCTGGTGCGAGCTACTCCCGAAGGACTCGAAGCGATCGAACATGACTCGAACGTCCGTGCAGTGGAAGCATTGCCGTCCGACGCCTCGACGTGGTTGGCGGCCGTCCGTCCATTGCTGCCGGAGTACGTGGACGTCGTTGCTCCCGGCCCCGACGACGGCCCGGTCCCGTGAACTCCGGTTCCGTGAACTCCGGTTCTGTGAACAAGGACGAACGCGCTAGGTCCGGTTCGTCCTCGGGGATCTTCTACGGTGTGGCGGCTTTCCTGTTGTGGGGAACGTTCCCGGCATTCTTCGGACTACTCGACTTCGCCGATCCGGTCGAGATCCTTGCGCACCGGGTGGTGTGGACCCTTCTGTTAATGCTGATCGTGTTGGCCTTTGCCGGCCGCCTCGGATCGCTTCGCGGAATCAGCGCACGCACCTGGCTGCTGGTGACCGCGGCATCAGCGGCGATCGCGGTGAACTGGGGAACGTACATCTATGCCGTGGTGTCAGGCCGCGTCGTGGAGGCGGCCCTCGGGTACTTCATCAACCCGCTGGTCACTGTTCTGCTCGGCGTCGTGATCTTCCGCGAACGATTGCGCCGCGCTCAGATCGCTGCCCTCGTCCTCGCTGCAACGGCAGTTGTCGTGATCACGGTCGACTTCGGTAAACCGCCGATCGTCGCATTGGTGCTCGCCGGTTCGTTTGCCACCTACGGGCTGGTCAAGAAGGTGGTTCCGCTCGATCCCCGAACCAGTTTGACTGCCGAGGGAGTCGTCGCCGCACCCTTCGCGGTCGGCTACCTCGTGTTTCTCGGCCTGACCGGGGCCGGTGCCTTCATCAGCAGCGGCGCCGGACACAGCCTGTTGCTGCTTGCCGCCGGCCCGGTCACTGCACTGCCCCTGCTCCTGTTCGGCGTTGCCGCTCAGCGAGTTCCCTTGGCGACGATGGGCATGCTGCAGTACCTCACCCCGGCGCTGCAGATGGCGTGGGGTGTGGCCGTCATGCACGAGGACATGCCGGCCTCACGCTGGATCGGCTTCGTTCTGATCTGGGCTGCGCTGGTGATCTTCACGACAGATACCTTCGTCGCCAGTCGACGTTCGCGGCGTTCGATGAGGTCGAGCGCCGAACCTGAGGTTCCGGTCACGTGATCGGAGGCGGCACACTGCGACTCCTCGATGGCGGTCGCCGAACGTGTCGGCAACGCGGCATACACTCGATCTCGCTCCCAGACCTTCAGAGAGGCGCACGTGGCTGACTCGTTCGTACATCTTCACAATCACACCGAGTACTCGATGCTCGACGGTGCGGCCAAGGTCGGCGCCATGTTCGAGGAGGCCGCTCGTCTCGAAATGACCGCTGTCGGCATGACCGACCACGGAAACATGTACGGCGCCAGCCAGTTCTACAACGAGGCCAAGAGTGCCGGCATCAAGCCGATCATCGGCATCGAGGCGTACATCGCACCCGAGTCTCGCTTCAACACCAAACGAGTTCTCTGGGGAGATCGCAGCCAGAAGTCCGACGACGTCTCCGGTAGCGGTGCGTACACGCACATGACGATGGTGGCCGAGAACGCCACGGGGCTCCGAAACCTCTTCAAGCTGTCTTCTCTCGCGTCAATCGAGGGACAGCTCGGCAAGTGGCCTCGCATGGACGAGGAACTCATCGCGGCGCACGCCGAGGGCATCATCGCCACCACGGGCTGCCCGTCCGGTGAGATCCAGACGCGCCTTCGTCTCGGCCACGATCGCGAGGCTCTCGAAGCTGCCGCGAAGTGGCAGGAGATCTGGGGACCGGACAACTTCTTCCTCGAACTGATGGATCACGGTCTCTCGATCGAGCGCCGGGTGCGCGAGGGTCTGCTCGACATCGGCAAGCAACTCGGTATTCCGCCACTTGCCACCAACGACTGCCACTACGTCACCAAGGACGCCGCCGAGAACCACGAGGCGCTGCTCTGCATCCAGACCGGCAAGACGCTGTCCGACCCCACTCGCTTCAAGTTCGACGGCGACGGCTACTACCTCAAGTCCGCTGCCGAGATGCGCGCCATCTGGGACAACGAAGTACCGGGGGCGTGCGACAACACCGTGGCCATCGGCGAGCGTGTGCAGTCGTACGAGGACGTGTGGGCGTTCCACGACCGCATGCCGATCTTCCCGGTCCCGGAGGGTCACACGCAGCAGACCTTCCTGCGCGCCGAGGTGATGCGCGGACTCGATCGCCGCTTCCCGAGCGGACCTCCGCAGGAGTACCTCGCCCGCGCCGACTACGAGATCGGCGTCATCAACGAAATGGGCTTCCCGGCCTACTTCCTGGTGGTCGGCGACCTGATCAACCACGCCAAGGACGTCGGAATCCGCGTCGGGCCCGGCCGTGGATCGGCTGCCGGTTCGTTGGTGGCCTACGCGATGGGTATCACCAACATCGACCCCATCCCGTACGGGTTGCTGTTCGAGCGATTCCTCAACCCCGAGCGTGTGTCCATGCCAGATATCGATATCGACTTCGATGATCGCCGTCGCGGCGAGATGGTTCGCTACGCGACGGACAAGTGGGGCAACGACAAGGTCGCCCAGGTCATCACCTTCGGCACCATTAAGACCAAGGCTGCCATCAAGGACTCGGCTCGCGTCCAGTTCGGCAAGCCGGGCTTTGCCATCGCCGATCAGATCACCAAGGCGCTCCCGCCGCCCATCATGGCCAAGGACATCTCGGTTTCCGGTATCACCGACCCGAAGCACGAGCGGTACAAGGAGGCAGTCGAGGTTCGAGCGCTCATCGACTCCAGCCCGGACGTCGCGAAGATCTACAAGACCGCGGTGGGTCTGGAAGGGCTGATCCGTAACGCCGGTGTGCACGCCTGCGCGGTCATCATGTCGTCCGAACCGCTCACCGACGCAATCCCGGTCTGGAAGCGCGCCCAGGACGGCGCCATCATCACCGGTTGGGACTACCCATCGTGTGAAGCTATCGGCCTGCTCAAGATGGACTTCCTCGGTCTGCGAAACCTCACGGTTATCGGCGATACGCTCGAGAACATCAAAGCCAACCGCGGCATCGACCTCGACCTCGACACGTTGCCGATGGACGATGCGGCAACATACGAACTGCTCGCCCGCGGCGACACTCTTGGTGTGTTCCAGCTCGACGGCGGCGGTATGCGCGAGTTGCTGAAACTGATGCAGCCCACCGGATTCGGCGACATCGTCGCCGCATTGGCGCTGTATCGACCGGGACCGATGGGTGTGGACGCCCACATCTCGTACGCCAAGCGCAAGAACGCCTTGGAAGACGTCAAGCCGATTCACCCCGAGCTGGAGGAGCCGCTCGCGGAGATCCTCTCGGAGACGTACGGCCTGATCATCTACCAGGAGCAGATCATGCAACTGGCGCAGAAGGTGGCCGGTTACACCCTGGGTCAGGCCGACTTGCTGCGTCGCGCCATGGGTAAGAAGAAGCTGTCCGAGCTGGAAAAGGCCTACGCCGGCTTCCGGCAGGGCATGTTGGACAACAACTTCAGCGAAGCCGCCATCAAGGCGCTGTGGGACACGGTCCTTCCCTTCGCCGGGTACGCGTTCAACAAGTCGCACTCCGCCGGCTACGGACTCGTGTCGTACTGGACTGCGTACCTCAAGGCGAACTACCCGGCCGAGTACATGGCAGGTCTGCTGACCTCCGTCGGTGACGACAAGGACAAGTCCGCGATCTACCTCGCAGACTGCCGCAAGTTGGGCATCACAGTTCTCCCACCGGACGTCAACGAGTCACGCGTCGACTTCGCGACGGTCGGCGACGACATCCGTTTCGGTATGGGGTCGGTGCGCAACGTCGGCGCCAACGTCGTTGCCTCGATCATCAAGGCGCGCACCGAGAAATCGAAGTTCACCGATTTCTCCGACTATCTCGGCAAGATCGACGCGATGGCATGCAACAAGAAGGTCACCGAATCTCTCATCAAGGCCGGTGCCTTCGACTCGTTGGGTCACCCGCGCAAGGGCCTGATGTTGGTTCATGCCGACGCCATCGATTCCGTGATGAGCACCAAGAAGGCAGAGGCGATCGGACAGTTCGACCTCTTCGGCGGTGCCGAGGCGGACGAGTCGATCACCTCGGTGTTCGACGTCAAGATTCCTGACGAAGAGTGGGACTCCAAGCATCGCCTGGCACTCGAACGAGAAATGTTGGGGCTGTATGTCTCCGGCCATCCGCTCAACGGAGTCGAGCACATTCTTCGCCAGCAGTCCGACACGTCCATCGCTGCGATACTCGAAGGCGGCGTTCAGGACGGTGCCCAGGTAACTCTCGGCGGAATCATTGCCTCGGTGGACCGTCGGGTCAACAAGAACGGTCTGACCTGGTGCATCGTGCAGCTCGAAGACCTCGTGGGTGGAATCGAGGTGCTGTTCTTCCCGCAGGCCTACGCCGTGTACGGGATGGACATCGCCGAGGATGCCATCGTGTTGGTCAAGGCTCGCGTTTCGATCCGAGACGATCGGATGTCGCTGATCGGCAACGACCTTGCGGTGCCTGATATTTCGGCGATCGGGGTCGCGCGCCCCCTGTCGGTCTCGCTGCCGCTTCGGCAATGCACCAAGGACAAGCTCAGTGCTCTCAAGCAGGTGCTGACGAGGCACCCCGGAACATCCGACGTTCACGTTCGGCTGATCGGTGGAACCGAGATCAGCTTGTGGAAGGTCGACGACGTCCTTCGGGTCGAACCATCCTCGGCTTTGATGGGCGACCTGAAGGCATTACTCGGGCCGAGCTGTCTGACGGTCTGACCGCCGATCGAGCGGATCTGAACAGAACGAAGGGACCTTGCTGCATCAGCAGCAAGGTCCCTTCGTGGTTCGCGGGAGATCGGGGAGTGGGGTGATCAGGTGGTGCGTGAGTAGTACACGCGACGCGCCCACCAGGTGACCACGGCTGCTGTTGCGGCAGTCAGTACGGCTACCTGCATCGACTGGGTGACAGCTCCGGCGACCACGAACAACACAAAACCGACCGCGAGAGCTTCGATCTTGTACAGCGGCCACTGAGTCCCGGCCAGATCGACGAAATGGTCGGACGAGGGGCGTGATTCGCGAGTGGAGATATCTGCGGTAGTCATCTCGTCCCCTTCTCGGTGCAGTCTGTTCTCGATGCGGCTTGGCTAGCGATACGGCTGTTCGAAGCTGTGGTTTCAGAGTAGCCAGAGATGAGAGTTCGGGCAAGCGAACTTTATTGATCGGCAGCTCACTTAATCGATCAACCAGGGGAGTGTGCCGACGACGGTCCTGGTCGGTGTGGTTCGGTGGCCAAGGTGCTCGAGTGGGTGTTCACTGGTACACATGCCAATCACAGGTGAGTACGAACCCAGTCCAGCGTCGTGGGCCGCCGATCAGGTCGCACGCATCGAGAACTCCGGTGGCACCGAGGGAAACGACATGAACGGCATGCCCGTCGTCGTTCTCACGACCGTCGGGGCAAAGTCCGGCAAGGTCAGGAAGACGCCGCTGATGCGCGTCGAGCACGACGGCTCGTATGCCGTTGTGGCTTCGCTTGGTGGCGCTCCGAAGAATCCGGTTTGGTACTACAACGTCAAGGCCGATCCGCACGTCACGCTGCGTGACGCGACGCAGGTCTTCGACCTGGTTGCTCGTGAAGTCACCGGAGACGAGAAGGCGATCTGGTGGGAGCGCGCTGTCGCTGCGTACCCCGACTACGCCGATTATCAGACGAAGACCGATCGTGAGATCCCGGTGTTCGTGCTCGAACCCAAGTAACGCACTGCAGTCCTCACGAAACGGCAGTCCACAAGAAGCACTGCATAAACCACAAGCAAATCGTCACTCGCGGGGGTCGGCGATCCCGACTCCCGTGAGTGTGTCATGGAGGTCTGATGAGTCCGAAAACCGTTGCAGATCAATTGGTTCAGCAGCTCGTTGACGCGGGTGTCAGTCGGATCTACGGAATTGTCGGTGACAGTCTCAATCCCATCGTCGATGCGGTACGTCGCACCGGTGGTTCCGAAAAGGGCGGAATCGACTGGATACACGTCCGTCATGAGGAAGCAGCTGCGTTTGCGGCCGCAGCGGATGCCCAGATCACCGGAAAACTCGCAGTGTGTGCCGGATCCTGCGGTCCCGGAAACCTTCACCTGATCAACGGCCTGTACGACGCTCATCGTTCGGGCGCGCCGGTCCTCGCGATCGCCTCACACATCCCCAGCGCCCAGATCGGAATGGGCTACTTTCAGGAAACGCATCCCGAGCGGATCTTCATCGAATGTTCGAGTTACACCGAACTCGTCAGCACGGCAGTCCAATCACCTCGCGTGGTGCAGTCGGCGATTCAGCATTCGGTGGCTCGAAACGGCGTCTCGGTGATCGTGCTTCCCGGGGACATCGCCGATTGTCCGGCAGAAGGCACCCCGCCGACGCTCGTCGAAACCCGAAGGCCGACAGTCGTTCCGGATGCCGGTGACGTCAAGGCGTTGGCAGATGTGATCAACGGCTCGCGTAAGGTTGCGATCTTCGCCGGCGCAGGCGTGCGAGACGCACGCGCCGAGGTGTTGGCGCTGGCCGAAACCGTCGGGGCTCCCATCGGGCATTCGCTGCGCGGCAAGGAATGGATCCAGTACGACAACCCGTACGACGTCGGGATGACGGGATTGCTCGGTTACGGTGCGGCGCACGACGGTATCCACGGCGCCGATCTTCTGCTCCTCATCGGTACGGACTTTCCTTACGACCAGTTCTTGCCCGATGACGTTCGTACCGCTCAGATCGACATCGCGGCCGAGCGGTTGGGGCGTCGAACCAGCCTGGACCTGGCGGTGCACGGTGACGTCGCGAGCACCTTGAGCGCACTGATTCCGCAACTCGATCGAAAGACCGACCGCGGGTTCCTGGAGGATACGCTCGCAAAGCACAACACTCTGATGACCAAAGTGGTTGGTGCGTACACGGATCCGGTCAAGCAGCGCACACCCATTCATCCCGAGTATGCGGCCTCGATCCTCGACGATCTGGCGGCCGACGACGCGATCTTCACCGCCGACACCGGGATGTGCAACGTGTGGACGGCGCGCTATCTCAATCCGAACGGATCGAGACGCTTCATCTCCTCGGCGCTGCACGGATCCATGTCCAATGCGCTCCCACATGCGATGGGTGCGGCATGGTCGAGTCCGGGGCGTCAGGTCATCTCGGTGTCGGGCGACGGTGGATTGTCGATGCTGCTCGGTGAGTTGGTCACCGTCGCGATGTACAAGTTGCCGGTCAAGATCGTGGTGTTCAACAACTCGACGCTCGGAATGGTCAAGCTCGAGATGCTGGTCGACGGCCTTCCGGATTTCGGGGTCGACGTGCCCGCGGTCGACTACGCGGCGGTTGCTGCTGCGCTCGGTATCTTCTCGCGCCGAATCGAGAATCCCGCGGACATCGAAGCGGGCCTACGCGCCGCGCTCGATCACGACGGTCCGGCCTTGGTTGATCTGGTGACCGATCCGCTGGCATTGTCGTTGCCGCCCACCATCACCGGTGGTCAGATGAAGGGCTTCGCTTTGGCGATGTCGAAGATGGTGATGAACGGCGGCGTCGGCGAGGCTGTGCAGATGGCCAAGTCGAATCTGCGGAACGTGCCACGTCCCTCACAGTTGGATCCTCGCGGCTGACCTACCCGCCGCCCTGCCTCGCAGACCATGTGGGGCGGGGTGGTGGGAAGGTTGATCCCCGACGTGCGAAAATGGCGGAGTGTCTAACTCGCCCGATGTCGTAGTAACGAAGTCCACCGTCCCCGCGCTCGACGCGCAGGAGATCGACGCGGCCATCGAGCGAATTCAGCACGTCATTGCGGCGACACCCCTGCAGTACAGCGACCGTCTTTCGGCGTTGACCGGCGCGCACGTGTACCTCAAGCGCGAGGACCTCCAGGGCGTTCGTTCGTACAAGATTCGTGGCGCGTACAACCTGATCGCTCAGCTCAACGAGGCCGAACGCGCGGCCGGCGTGGTGACTGCCAGTGCCGGTAACCATGCGCAGGGTGTTGCCTTCGCGTGCCGAACGATGCAGATCAAGGGTCGGATCTACGTTCCGGCAAATACCCCCAAGCAGAAGCGTGATCGCATCCGCGCCCACGGTGGAGCGTTTGTCGAACTGTTCATGATCGGTGAGACCTATGACGCCGCCGCTGCTGCGGCCGCGGAGGACGTAGCCGAAACCGGCGCAACCATGGTTCCCCCGTTCGACGACGTGCGCACCGCTGCGGGGCAAGGAACCATCGCAGCGGAGATTCTCACGCAACTGGACGCACCTCTCGACACGATCGTCGTGCCGGTCGGCGGCGGCGGTTGCATCGCGGGCATAGCCACCTATCTGCACGAGCGATCGCCCAAGACGTCGATCGTCGGGATCGAGCCGTCCGGCGCGGCGTCCATGACGGCCGCTCTCGTTGCCGGGGGCCCGGTGACTCTTCCCGACGTCGATCCATTTGTCGACGGGGCAGCGGTCAAGAGGATCGGCGATGTTCCCTACGAGGTCGTCTCACGTCTGGGTGCCGCCGTGGTGTCGCACGCGTCGTTGCCGCTCGTGGCTCGTCAACTTCAGACACGGTCCGGTTCGGGATCGTTTGTCGTCAATCAGATCGACGAGGGCGCTATCTGCACGGCGATGCTCGAGCTGTATCAGAGCGAGGGCATCATCGCCGAACCCGCGGGAGCGCTTTCCGTTGCGGCACTTCAGAATTTGACGTTCGAGCCGGGTTCGACCGTCGTGTGCCTGATTTCCGGTGGCAACAACGACGTCTCCCGTTACGGCGAAATCCTCGAGCGCTCGCTCGTTCACCTCGGGCTCAAGCACTACTTCCTGGTGGACTTTCCGCAGGAACCGGGAGCGCTCCGTCGCTTCCTCTCGGACGTGCTCGGGCCGGACGACGACATCGCGCTGTTCGAGTACGTCAAGCGAAACAATCGCGAGACGGGTGCCGCGTTGGTGGGTATCGAACTCGGTTCCGCCGACGGGTTGGCGGCGTTGCTCGAGCGGATGGAGCGCGCGCCGATGCAGTCCGAGAGGCTCGAGCCGGGAAGCCCGGCGTACCGCTATCTGACGTAAGGGACGCCCCCGGTCAGGGCCGCAGTCGCTCGACCACCTGTCGATGCAATTCGGGATCTGGCTGGGGGAGCCCGAGCATGGCCGCCAGGTATAGACCGTCGCCGACGAGTCGGATGATCTCGGCTTGTATGGGATCGGCGATCTCGGTCTGAAGGCCCTTGTCCCAGCTGCGCATCACGTGGGTAACGGCTTTCTGGATCTCGTCGTGTTGTCCGTCGACTGTTCTCAGTGCCGCGATGATCGACCGGAAGAGTGAGAGTTCTTCGCTTTCGTTCGCATCGGGGATCTGCAGATAGAACTCGGTGACCGTCGTACCGCCTGCTACGGCGTCTTCGAGTTGTTGATCCGAGCGTTCTCCGAGTCTGCGGACCATCGCCGCGAGGAGTGCTTCCTTGCTGGGGAAGTGATAGAGAAGTCCGCCCTTGGAAACCCCGGCTTCGGCGGCAACGCCTTCGAGCGTGACTTGGGCAACGCCGCTGACCAGCAGCAGCTTCTCCAGTGCGTCGAGAATTCGATCGCGAGTGTCGGCAGCCATGTGATGTGACCCTACCCGGAAATAACTTTACCGCTTGGACGGTTCACTGTTACCGTAGACCTACTGTACCGGCTGGACGGTTCAGTGAAATTTTTTCGAAAGAACTCAGAGAAAGTCGCAGGGGAGCAATGTCAGTGTCGGCAGATCAGACGTCTGCAATCAATCCCGACGAGGTTCGGGCGACAAAGCGTGACTGGGCGGGCTTGATAGTCCTTGCCTTTGCTGTGTTGCTCATCGCAGTCGACGGCACGGTGCTCGATCTTGCGCTTCCGTTCATCAGCGCCGATCTCGAGCCGAGCAGCACGCAGTTGCTGTGGATCATCGACGTCTATTCGTTCGTGCTCGCCGGTCTGCTCATCACCATGGGTACGCTCGGTGACCGGATCGGTAGGCGAAAACTGCTCCTGATCGGCGCAGTCGGCTTCGGTCTCGCCTCGATCATCGCCGCTCTTGCTGTCAGTCCCGAGATGCTCATTGCCGCCCGCGTGCTGCAGGGTATTTCCGGTGCAACGCTGATGCCGGCCACCCTCGGTCTGATCCGCACGATCTTCGTCAACCCGCGTCAGCGCACCGAGGCAATCGGTGTCTGGGGCGCGATGGCCGGTGGCGGTACAGCGGCAGGCCCTTTGGTCGGTGGTTGGTTGCTCGAGCACTTCTGGTGGGGTTCGGTCTTCTTGATCAACATCCCGGTCATGATCGCGCTGGTAGTACTCGGCCCGATCCTTATCCCGGAGTCGAAAGACCCCAACCCGGGGCGATTCGACCTCATCAGCGCTGGTCTGTCGATGGCGACCATGTTGCCGTTGGTGTACGCGGTCAAGGAATCCGTGGTGCACGGCGTCAGCATCACGTTGCTGGTGATCGGCCTTGTGGGTCTCGCCGCCGGCTACGTGTTCGTGCGTCGTCAGCGGATGCTGAAGGATCCGATGTTGGATCTGAAACTGTTTGCCAATGCGTCGTTTTCCACCGCCGTCATCACCAACCTGCTCTCGATCTTCGCACTCGCCGGTGTCCTGTTCTTCGGCTCGCAGTACCTGCAGTTGGTGCTGGGTAACTCGGCGCTCGACGCCGGCCTGCTGATGCTCCCGGGTATGTTGCTCAGCGCATTCACCGCGGTTGCGGCGGCCTGGTTGATTCGCCGGTGGTCGGTGTCTCACGTGCTCAGCGCAGGCCTCGCGGTTGCCGGTATCGGTGCTGCGATGCTGCTCGCCCTCGGGGTGGACAGCGGCCCGTTGATGTTCGTGATCGGCTTCGGTCTGGCCGGTGCAGGTGTCGGTGTCGCACTGACCCTGACGTCGGATCTTGTGGTCAGTTCGGTGGAACCCGAGCGTGCCGGCGCTGCGTCCGCGGTGTCGGAGACTGCGTACGAACTCGGTATCGCGCTCGGTGTGGCGATCCTGGGCAGCGTGGTGATGGCGATCTTCCGCAAGGGAATCGACACGTCCATGCTCGAAGCAGATCAGGCGCACGCTGCGCAGGGCACCCTCGGCGGTGCGCTGCAGGAAGCGACGTACCTACCTGGTGAACTCGGTTCGGTGCTTGCCGATTCCGCGAAGGCGGCGTTTGTCGACGGTATGCACGTTGCCGCCGGCGCAACCGCTTTGGTTCTGTTCGTCAGTGCCGCATTGGTATTGCGGATGCTGCGGAGTACACCAGAGAACGCGAAGCGTTGATGCGTGTAACAGTAGAACGCGAAGCGCTAGCTCCTGCAGAATCCGGGTAGTCAGCTTTCGAGTACGACGAACGAGTGCCCAGGCACGACTGTTGCGGACGCGGTCTCGTCCTGTGTCGGCGGATCCCACCAGAGGATGGGGGTTCCGCCGGCTGGGACCGAGGCCGCGTCCGTTCCCAGATTGCACACGATCTGTAATGCGCCGCGGCGCAGGGTGATCCACTGGTCGTCCTCGTCGTAGTCGACGTGCAGGTGCCCCAGCCAGGGGTCGGTGATCTCGATTCGCTTCTTGCGCAGGGCAAGGAGATCGCGATAGCACGCCAGGACGCGAGCATGTGTCTGGTCGGTTCGCTCGTCCCAGTCCAGTTTCGATCGCAGAAATGTCTGTGGATCTTGCGGATCCGGAATGTCGTCGCTGTTCCAGCCGTGTACCGCGAACTCCGCCTTACGGCCCTTGGCGGTGGCCTCGCCGAGTTCCCGTTCCGGATGCGAGGTGAAGAACTGGAACGGAGTGGTGGCTCCCCATTCTTCGCCCATGAACAGCATCGGCGTGTACGGCGAGAGCAGGACCAGTGCTGCCTTGATCGCCAATTGTCCTGGCGTCAGATAGGCGCTCGGGCGGTCGCCGATCGCTCGGTTGCCGATCTGATCGTGGGTGCACGTGTATGCGAGCAGAGCACTGGCGGGCTGATGCGTGATGTCGATCGGCCGGCCGTGAACCCGCCCACGGAACGAGGAATACGTTCCGGCGTGGAAGAACCCGCGCCGCAATGTACTTGCAAGGGATTCCAAGGATCCGAAGTCGGCGTAATAACCCTGACGTTCGCCGGAGACGGCTGTGTGAATGGTGTGGTGGATGTCGTCGTCCCACTGCGCGTCCAAGCCGAACCC
The DNA here is from genome assembly GCF_046097995.1 of Rhodococcus sp. 5A-K4. Taxonomy (NCBI): domain Bacteria; kingdom Bacillati; phylum Actinomycetota; class Actinomycetes; order Mycobacteriales; family Nocardiaceae; genus Rhodococcus; species Rhodococcus sp. 5A-K4. The sequence goes on along the minus strand of NZ_JBJURM010000011.1, from coordinate 107,098 downwards.
GCCGGCCGCTCGTGGCGTGATCAGAGTGGCGTCGTTGAGATCACTTTCGGCAATCAACGTGAGCGGTCGGCCCAGATGGGCCGACAGTGTTTCCGTTCGGACGGCGAGTTCCTCGAGGATGTGCGTTCCGGTGTGATCGACCAACGCGTGGACGGCGTCGAGGCGTAGGCCGTCGATGTGGAAATCACGCATCCATCGCAGGGCATTCCCGATGATGTATTCGCGAACCTCGCCCGACTGCGGGCCTCCGATGTTGATCGTTCGGCCCCAGGTGTTCGCGCCATCGGCAATGTAGGGGCCGAACTTTTCGAGGTAGTTGCCCGACGGGCCCAGGTGGTTGTAGACCACGTCCAGGATCACGCCGAGTCCACGTTCGTGGGCTGCATTCACCAAGCGCTGTAACCCGTCCGGGCCACCGTAGATCTCGTGGACCGTGTACCAGAGCACACCGTCGTAGCCCCAGTTGTGAGTTCCGTTGAAACCGTTGACCGGCATGATCTCGACGAACCCGACACCGAGGTCGACGAGGTGATCGAGACGCTCGATCGCGGCGTCGAAAGTTCCTTCGGGGGTGAACGTTCCGATGTGCAGTTCGTAGACCGACGATCCTGGGAGTTGCCGTCCGGTCCACTGAGAGTCGGTCCAGGAGGACTCGTCGAGTTGGTGCAGTTGGGAGCGGAGATGCACGCCTTCGGGCTGGCGTGGTGACCGCGGATCCGGGAGTATTTGACCGTCGACGACAAAGCCGTAGCGAGCTTCGTTGTCGCAGTCGACCTCGCCTCGCCACCACCCGTCGTCGGTCCGCTCCATGTCGTGCGTGATGCCATCGACTTCGACCCGGACCGATTCCGGCGTTGGCGCCCAGACCTCGAAAGTATGCACACGATCAGCATGCCTTGTTCGGTCGGATGTGGCAGCCCGGCGGGGTGGATCCGTCGTCATGGACTGTTTCTAGCCGCGGGTGTTGCCAGACGGAGCGGACAACGTGATCAGTTCCGGAGTGGGTGCGCCGCAGCATCCGCCCTCGGCTTCCCCGCCTTCGGCTTCCGCTGCGTCAGCTTCGTCGAAAACACCTGCACCGCCGCAGACTCCGGTCTCCGGAAGGATCAACTCGACCCGGGCTGCCGCTTCGTGATCGCCGGCGAGTTCGGCGGCGATGCTGCGAACCTGCTCGTAGCCGGTCATCGCCAGGAAGGTGGGTGCCCGGCCGTAGCTTTTCATTCCTGCCAAGTACACGCCTGGCTCCGGATGGCGAAGCTCCTTCGCGCCATGCGGGTACACCGTGCCGCACGAGTGGACGTTCGGGTCGATCAGTGGAGCCAACTCGACCGGTGCTTGTAAGACCGGGTCGAGGCCGAGTCGAATTTCCGAAAGCCAGGAAAGATCGGGGCGGAATCCGGTCAGCGTTATGACGTTGTCCACGTTCTCGATGCGATCACCGGCATCGGAGGCAAGTACGAGTTGTCCCGAAGGGGTTGTTGTCACCTCTGCGGTGCGGAAGCCGGTGACCACTCTCAGTAGTCCGTCCTCGACGGCCTTCTTTGCGCGCAGTCCCAGGGCGCCGCGCGCGGGCAGTTCGTCAGCTTCGCCGCCACCGAACGCTGAGCCGACGTTTCCTCGGCGGACCGCCCAGATGATGCGGGTGCTCGTAGCCTGCTCCGCCAACCCCGACAGCGCAACGATCGCCGTCAGCGCAGAGTGGCCGCTCCCCGCGATGACCGTGTGTTTTCCGGCAAACTGTGCACGCACCGCCGGATCGTCGAGATCAGGAACCCGGTACCTGATCGCAGTGCCCACAGCGCCCTCGCCGAGGGCGGGAAGACCTTCACCGCCGAGCGGGTTGGGAGTACCCCAGGTGCCGGATGCGTCGACAACCGCCTGGGCGAACACGCGGTCCTCGGTTCCGTCACGGCGGCGCAGATGAATCGAGAGGGGTTCGGTATCGCGGCCGGCGTCGACGACCAGGTCACGTCCGCGTCGGGCTACGCCGATCACTTCGGTGTCGAACTGGTTGGCGTCGCCGAGTGTTGAGGCGAGTGGCCCGAGGTAGAGGTCGCGCCATTGCCGGCCGGTCGGGTACGTCTCAGCGTCGGGAGAGCGCCATCCATTCTGCTCGAGGAGTCGCTGCGCGGCGGGGGAGACGAGTTCGGACCACCGGGAGAACAGTCGAACGTGATTCCACTCGGAGATCGCAGCACCGGCTGTGCTTCCGCGCTCGAAGACAAGGGGTGTGAGTCCGCGTTCGCGCAGTTCTGCTGCGGCTGCCAGGCCGATCGGGCCGGCCCCGATCACGACAACGGGTAGGGGGTTCATCTCGTACCTTTCATCGACGATTATCGATCTTAGTGGAACTGTATCGACAATCATCAATGTAGGCAACCATCGACAGCTGTCGATATAGTGGAGAGATGACATCGCTGCAGACTCCGACGGTGCGCGTCGGTGATTCGGACCCGGATCAGATTGGTTCTTCCGTCCTCGCGCAGGGCGATGCCGATACCTACGCGCAGTGGTTCGCCTGCCTTGCCGAGCCGATGCGCGTCCGATTGCTTCACCGGGTGGCGAGCGCGGTCGGTGGTATTACCGTCGGAGCGCTCGCGGAAGCGTTGGGGATCGGACAACCGACGGTGTCGCACCACCTGCGCAAGCTCGCCGATGTGGGTTTTGTGACCATGCGTAAGGAGGGGACGAGCACGGTCGTCGCGGTGAATCCGACGTGTTGCGTTGCCTTGCCGCAGGCGGCGGACGTGGTGATGGGAGTCCTCGCTCCGCGTCCTTGCTGCCCGAGTGATCTGCCCGACGATGTCTCTGTCCGGGCCATGATCGACGACGACTGGGATGCGGTTCGCCGTATTTACGGCGAGGGTATCGACACCCGAAATGCCACCTTTGCTACTGAGGTCCCCTCGCGTGAGCATCTCCACGAACGGTGGCTGTCGAAGCATCGGTGGGTCGCGACTATCGAGGGTGTTGTTGTCGGTTGGGCTGCGTTGAGTCCAGTTTCCGAGCGTGACTGCTACCGCGGGGTGGCGGAAAACTCCGTGTACGTCGCGGGCGGAATGCGTGGTCGGGGTGTCGGAAAGGCGTTGTTGCGCAAGCAAGTCATGGCCGCTGATGTCGACGACCTCTGGACACTGCAGACGTCGATATTTCCCGAGAATCGCGCCTCCATCTCGCTGCATCATTCGGCCGGGTTCAGAACTATCGGTCTCCGCGAGAGGATTGCCGAGCTTGACGGTGTGTGGCGTGACACCGTTCTGCTCGAACGACGTGCGGTGACCGCCGAGGGGTGAGTCCGGGATCCGGCCGACCGGGCACTCGATTGCGCGTTGATTCGATATCTGTCAATATCGAAGAATGTCGAATCAAGAGTCACCGGAGTCCGAGCCTTGCTGCACCCCGCTCGTCCGTGAACCGCTGACCGAGGATTGGGCCGGCGATTTGTCGCGGATGTTCAAAGCCCTCGGCGATCCGGTTCGTCTCCGCTTGCTGAGCTTGGTGGCAAGTCACGAGGGTGGTGAAGCCTGCGTCTGCGACATCTCCGACTCGTTCGATCTGTCTCAGCCGACGATCTCGCATCATCTCAAGGTGTTGCGCCAGGCCGGGCTGCTCGACTGTGAACGTCGCGGGACCTGGGTGTACTACTGGGTGATTCCTACTGCACTGCAACAGCTTTCCGCCGTTCTACTGGTTGAAGGTACGAGCGTGAGTGTCGCGGACGCGTGCGCAGAGGTCACCGCATGAGCAACACCGCTGCCACCACCGAACACCCCGAAGTCGTCGGAAAACTCTCCACCCTCGACCGCTATCTTGCGGTCTGGATCGGCGTGGCCATGGTCGTCGGCCTGCTGGTTGGACGCTGGATCCCCGGTGTGAACACTGCCCTGGACAAGGTGCAGATCGACGGCATCTCGTTGCCGATCGCCCTCGGCCTGCTGATCATGATGTACCCGGTCCTGGCGAAGGTCCGCTACGACCGCCTCGACACTGTCACCGGGGACAAGAAACTCCTCGCAGGCTCCCTGTTCCTGAACTGGGTTCTCGGCCCGGCGCTGATGTTCGCCCTCGCCTGGCTGTTTCTGCCTGACCTGCCGGAATACCGAACCGGTTTGATCATCGTCGGTCTCGCTCGCTGCATCGCGATGGTGATCATCTGGAACGACCTGGCCTGCGGAGACCGCGAAGCCGCCGCGGTGCTGGTCGCCATCAATTCGGTGTTCCAGGTGATCATGTTCGCCGTGCTCGGTTGGTTCTACCTCTCGGTCCTGCCCGGGTGGCTCGGCCTCGAACAGACCACCATCGACACCTCGCCCTGGCAGATCGCGAAATCGGTCCTGATCTTCCTCGGTATCCCGCTGCTGGCAGGTTTTCTGTCCCGCTTCTTCGGTGAACGCGCCAAAGGCCGCGACTGGTACGACAACAAGTTCATCCCCAAGATCAGCCCCTGGGCGCTCTACGGTCTGCTGTTCACCATCGTCGTGCTCTTCTCGATGCAGGGCGAACAGATCACCTCCCAGCCTTGGGATGTCGTCCGGATCGCGCTGCCCTTGCTCGCGTACTTCGCGCTCATGTGGGGCGGAGGCTACATCCTCGGCGCCGCAATCGGATTGGGCTATGAACGCACGACGACCCTGGCGTTCACCGCAGCGGGCAACAACTTCGAACTCGCGATCGCCGTAGCCATCGCCACCTACGGCGCCACCTCGGGGCAAGCTCTTGCCGGTGTTGTCGGCCCGCTGATCGAGGTACCGGTGCTCGTCGGGCTGGTCTATGTCTCCCTTGCTCTACGCAAACGCTTTGCAGTCAAAGAGGTTTCATCCAGTCGAGAAAGAGCGAGGTCATGAGCAAACCATCGGTGTTGTTCGTCTGCGTCCACAATGCCGGCCGATCTCAGATGGCCGCGGGATTCCTGAGCCATCTCGCAGGCGACGCCATCGAGGTCCGTTCCGCCGGATCCGCACCCGCCGAGACCGTCAATTCGGCAGCGGTCGAGGCGATGGCAGAGCACGGTATCGATATCTCAGCTCAGTCTCCGAAGATCCTCACCGTTGACGCCGTCCAGGATTCGGATGTCGTCATCACCATGGGCTGCGGCGACACGTGCCCGATCTTCCCCGGCAAGAGCTACCGAGACTGGGTTCTCGACGATCCGGCGGGACAGGGCCTCGAAGCGGTTCGCCCGATCCGTGACGAAATCGAGCGTCGCGTTCAAGCCTTGATCGCTGAACTCACCACTGCCGCGAAGTCTCCCTGACCGATCGGGGAATCGAGAGGATCATTCGCCCGCGGGCTCGATGTGTTCGGCACCGAGGACCGAGAGTCGGTATTCCTGTGCGTCCTGCTCGGTTTCGAAATCTTTCTCTTCGAGGAGGTTTCGATCGGCGTCGAGGTATCGGTAGGTAGTCATTCCTCCACCGTGCCACTGATGTCCGATTCGTGCTCGGATACCGGTTCGATTTCGTCGACGACTGTTTGAATCAGACTTCCGTAGCGCCGGATCAGGTCCTTCGACGACAACGAATCCTCACCGAGGAGTTCGAGCGTCCGCATGCCGGTGGCAAGTCCGAGCAACAGTGAGACGACGACCTGACTGCGAACCAAACCGGGCTCGGTGTCGCCGATGCGTCGCGCGATCCCGTGAACGTATCGTTCCTTGATCTCTGCCCGGGCGGCGTCCGGATCTGGCGCCTCGTGAACGTGTACTGCGAGCATTGCCCACGGATCGGTTTCGTCGGATTCTCTACGAGCGACAAGTTTCTCGACCAGTTGACAGCCGATGTTTCCGGTGGCGTCGGCATTCGGATCCTCGTCCATCGGAGGTGCGGACGGGATCGCAGCCGAATACAACCGAGCTTTGCTGCCGTAGATCTTCATGACCAGGGCAGGGGAGTAACCGGCCGCGACCGCGATGTCCTTGATGGTCGTCGATGCGTAACCTCGTTCCGCGAACAAGGCTTTTGCTGCTGTGAGGATGCTGGCTTCACCGCTGCTCATGCCGCTCGCCTCGGTACCCGATCGCCATGCGTTTGGTTGCTCATACTGTCGTCAACGGCTCGGCATCGACGGGTACGTCGAAGTCGACGACGGTGGACTGCGCGATGACCGCTATCTGACGAGCCAATGTGCCGTGTCCACTCTCGGTCAGCGCGGTCAGGATGTACCGGCCGGATGTCGGGAGTGCGATTCCGTAGTGCCCGGTTCCGTCGGTGACGGTGGATGCGACGAATTCGCCGGTCGGTTTCGTGAGTGTGACGACGGTTCCCGAGGTTGTTCGGCCGTCGACTCCGACCTTGCCGGAGATGGTGAGGCGGTCACCGAGTTCGACGGTGTGCGTCGATTGCGCGCTGTCGAAAGCGATCACCTGCGACCGAGGGGACCAGCCGTCGGCACTCGTCACTACCAAATACCGTCCGGGCCGGGGTAGTGCGAGGGAGAAGTTGCCCTCGTTGTCGGCGCGACTCCAGTCGATCGGTCGCCCCTCCATATCCATCACGGTGACAACAGCCTGCCGGATCGGTCGGCTGTCGGCTCGGACCACACGACCGGCAACCACAATTTCCGTTTCGGACACGGCGGCATCGGGAAGCTCGAACCCTTCCGGGGTCACCGGGCGAAGCGCCGTTTCCGGTTTTGCGCCGCGGCGAGGAATGAACGCAGCGGCAGCGGCAGCAGCCACGGCGGCGAGGGCGGCCAGCCAGAAGATGTTCTTGAAGGCGTCGATCGACGGAAGGCCCTCGCCCGGCCCGGACGGGATGACCATCGAGGTGAGCATGGCGGCAACCACTGCACTGGATGTGGACGTACCGACTGAGCGGAGCAGCGAATTGAGGCCGTTTGCCGACGCGGTTTCGGTGATCGGAACCGATCGCATGATCAGCATCGGCATCGCGGAGTAGGCGATTGCAGTTCCGATGCTGACCACCGCCGCGCTGATGATGATCAGTGCTATCGAGCCGGTCAGGAACACGCGCGCGATGTAGGCGAGCGCGAGCACAGTGCCGCCGACGATCAGGGTGATCTTGGCTCCGAATCGTTTCGTGATGTTCGCGGAGACGGGAGCGAAGAAGACCATCGCGAGGCCTGCCGGAATCATGCACAGTCCGGCCGCCATCACTCCCAGTTCGAAGCCGTAGCCGGAGATCTTCGGCATCTGGAGTTGTTGAGTGGTGGAGAGGTTGTTCGCATACATCGAGAAGCCGACGAGGATCGAGGCGACGTTGGTCAGGAGAACGGGCCGCTTGGCCGACGTTCGCAAGTCGACCATCGGCTGGGTGACGCGAAGTTCGTACGGGAACCACAGTGCGAGCGTCACGATTCCGATGACGAACATGAGCAATGTCAGTTCGCTCGTCCATCCCCAACGGGCGCCCTTGGAGATGGCGAGGAGGATCGCCGTGAGTGCTGTCGAGAGCATGACCGCGCCGAGGAAGTCGAATTTGCCGCGGGTGCGAACACTCGATTCCGGGACGACGGCGGCTACCGCGATGATCAACAGGACGCCCACGATTGCCGAGAGCCAGAAGATGGCGGGCCAGCCTAGATGCTCGAAGATCAACCCGGACAGGGGGAGCCCGAGTGCGCTGCCGATTCCGAGAGTGGCACTCATCAAGGCTGTTGCCGACGCCACCTTCTCCTTGGGCAGTTCGTCGCGCATGATGCTGATTCCGACGGGGATCATCGAGATCGCGAAGCCCTGGAGGCCACGTCCGATCAGCAGGGCGACAAAGTTGCCGCCGATCGCCGCGACCAGTGATCCGACCACGATCATCGTCATCGAGATCAGCATCATGCGTCGTTTTCCGAACATGTCTGCCAGGCGGGAGACGATCGGAGTGGCGACGGCGCTCGTGAGGAGTGTGACGGTGACGAGCCAGGAGGCGTCGTCAGCGCTGACGCCGAGGATTTTCGGGAAATCTGGCAACAACGGAATGACCATCGTTTGCTGCAGCGCGACCACGGTGCCGGAAAGACAGAGAATTGCGGTGATGAGCCGACTTGAACGGCGAGTGGTCGGAGACGAGTGCAATGCCAAGAGACGGTCCTTCACGCGGCGGTGGTGAACGGGAATTCACCCATGAGTGAACCACTGTTCACCCCTCGCTGTCACCTTCGGTGAATATGCGATTCCTCACGACGGCAACCCGTCCAGGGTTTCCAAGTCGGTATCGCGGGAACAACGTCAGTGGTTGGTCTGCGCCCGCGCGAGCGGGCAGCGAGGAGGAGTGATGCATGCCGAAGTGGGTGACCGTCTCCATGTCCAGGGGCGCGTGGTTGGGCAGGCGGAGGTAACTGCCGAGGTCCTCGAAGTCCACGGGGAGGACGGAGGGCCGCCCTATCTGGTCAGGTACGACAACGGGCACGAGGCGTTGGTGTTTCCCGGTAGCGACGGCTGGATAGATCACCCCGGAAAAGGCTCTTGAACTGCACGATTCTTTCCATGCATGGCCGTTGCATCGAATGCGGCTAAAGTGTGCGCAATGGAGGGCAGACGCCAGTACCACTCCCGCGTGCGTGAAGCTTCCGCACAGCGAACGCGTGAACTCATTCGTGATGCGGCGACGACCTTGTTTGTCCGAGACGGATACGTCAGTGCCACCGTCAAACAGATTGCCGACTCGGCCGGCGTCGCCAATCGGACGGTGTTCACAGCCTTCCCGGGCGGGAAGCTCGAGATCTTCGAAGCGGCCCTCGCCGCGGCGCTCGATGCCGACGAGGTTCCACTCGGCGCGCCGAACCTGGCCTCGGACCCCGATGACGTTCGCCGGATCGTCTCCCAGATCGTGGCACAGGGCATCGGACTACTCGAACGTGCCGGCGCTCTGATGATGGTCGCGGTCGAATCGTCAGGTGCGGATGCCGACATGCGGCGACTGTCCGAGGAATCGTCGGATCAGTCGGCCGTCAATGCGATGTCGATAGCCGAGGGTCTGTCCGAGCACGGATTGTTGAGGCCCGAGATTTCGCTCGAGAAAGCCGCGGGCATACTTGCCGCTTTCGTCTCGCCTCAGCTTCATCAGCAATTGCGTCGGGTCAGTGGATGGGATGTCGATGCATACCGAGGATGGCTCGAGTTCAACATTCGCCAGAATCTAATGTACTAATCGGTCTGTTTTCGTTAGCATGGCGAGGGTTTTTTATTCTCGGGAGGAATCGCCAGCGTGCCCTATGCCTTGTTCGGCCTCATCACGATGTTGCTGTGGATTTTCTGCATCGTCGACGCCATCACGAGAGATGACGCCTACATCCAGTACCTACCCAAGGTCGTCTGGATTCTGATCATCATCTTCCTTCCCACCTTGGGGTCCGTTCTGTGGCTGGTGGTCGGGCGCGGACAGAACGCGCCCCGCGGTTACGTCGGTCCAACCGGTTACGGCGAATACGAGCGTCCGGGACGCGCCGTTGCGCAGGATCCGGCGGCGGACGAAGCATTCTTGCGTCAGTGCCGCGAGCGGGCGGAAGAGCAGCGTCGAATTGCAAAGCAGCAGCGCCGCGACGGCGACGCTGATCGGATTTGAGTTATCGGTAGGCCGTGAGACGGTCCAGCACGAGCCGAAGCGGCGGCCACGACGATCGGCCGCGACGCGTCACCGCATGGGCGGTGAGGATGACAGGCGGATCGGTCAGCGGCACGACGCGTACGCCTTCGCGGGTCGTGCGTTCGAGTGGCATCAGCCCCACGCCGTAACCACTGAGGATCAAGAGTTCGACCAAGTCGAGACTGTCGATCTGGTGAGTGATCCGAGGGGTGAATCCAGCCAGTGACGCGAGGGTTCGCACAGCGCGCTCGTCGGCTGTGTTTCGTGAGTTCACTATCCATGGTGTGTCTGCGAAGGCGCGGAGATCGATCCCGGATTTCGTGGACTCGTCGGGTGTGCGGGCGTTGTCGGGAACGCATAATCCCCACGGCGTCGACCAGAGCGGTAGTGCTTCGAGTAACGAGCTCGGGGATGCGGGGGCGAGGTTGTAGTCGTACGTCAGCGCGAGGTCCAGGTCATCTCGTTCGAGTAGGGCAAAAGCCTCGGCCGGTTCGTACTCGCAGATCACCACGTCTACCTGTGGATGGCTGTGTTGCAGGCTCAGGGCGACGGGGAGCATCGCGGTTCTGACGGCAGTAGCGAATCCGCCGACTCTCAATGTCCCCTCCGGTTCGGCGGTCGGATCGAGGTCCAGGCGAGCTGCATCCACGGCTGCCAGGATGGTGACGGCATGATCGGCGAGTCGTTGACCGGCAGGTGTGAGGCGAACGCGTCGGCCTTCCGGTTCGATCAATGCAGTACCGGTTTCCGCGGTCAAAGCCGCGAGCTGTTGGGACACTGTCGATGTCGTGAGGTTGTGAGCTTCGGCGACCGCGCGCATGGAACCCAAGCGGGAGAGTTCGAGGAGGAGATGGAGTCGACGGGTTTCCATCGTTCGATCATTCACTAATCGTGAACATAATGTAGGTCAAAATCGCGTGGACACGAACGGTTGGCGTCCCGTTCAATTCAGCTATGGATACGAAAGCGCGGGCCGGAGTGGGCCTGGCTGTTCTGGCGATGTTGTGCGTGCAGCTCGGGCTCGCCGTGTCGGTGGGTCTGATCGATCAGCTCGGAGCAGACGGAGCAGCGTGGATACGTCTCGCCTGGGCGGGCATCATTCTTCTGATCATCGTCAGGCCCCGTCCCTCCGCGTTCACTCGCAAAGCGTTTCTGGCCTGCGTGGTCCTGGGTGTGGTCACCGCCGGCATGACGCTGTTGTTCATGGCGGCCGTCGAGCGTCTTCCTCTGGGAACGGCAAGCGCGCTGGAGTTCTTGGGTCCGCTTACGGTTGCTTTGCTCCGGGGGCGTGGCCGCGTTCTGTGGCCGGTTCTGGCAGGCGTGGGCGTAGTCCTTCTCACTGAACCGTGGGCAGGGACAGTCGATCTGGTCGGTGTGGCGTACGCACTTGGCGCGGCGCTCTGCTGGGCGATGTACATACTGCTCACCCAGCGGGTCGGCGACGAGGTTGCCGGTATCAACGGGCTGGCGGTGTCGATGGCGGTTGCCGGGTTGGCCGCGACAATTGCCGTGGGCCACTCGGCCATTGGGCGGCTGACCCCGCACCTGGTTCTCGTGGGCCTCGGACTTGCGATCTTGCTGCCCGTCGTGCCGTTCGTTCTGGAGATGGTCTCACTGCGGCGGCTGTCGACGGCAGCATTCGGCACGCTGATGAGTCTCGAGCCCGCTTTCGCGCAGCTCATCGGTCTTGTTGTGCTGCAACAGGTTCCGAGTTTGCTGGCGGTGGCAGGTATCGCGTGCGTCGTCGTCGCGGGGATCGGCGCGGCCCGCGGTGGCACTCGGGGTGGTGGCGGGAAGCCGGCAGGCCCACCCTCCGATTCCGAGCGAACGTACCTTTCGGCGCCTTCATGAGACCGAGAGTGCCGTTCGCTCAGGGCATGTCAGCTCAGTGCACGGCTGCCGCAGCGATTGCTCCGGCGAACACGTCGGCGACCTCGCCGAGGGAATCGAGGATCGGTTGACCTGATCGTTCGACGCGAGCCCGCACCAGCGAACCCTCGAGTGCGGACACTGCCAGGACGGCAAGCCGTTCCGCTCGAGTGCGTGCGACACCGGACTCGATCAGTGAGTCGCGCAGTAGCGAAGTCCACTGTCGGTAGACCGCCTGTCCTGCGGCTGTCACGCTCTCCGAATCGGGGGCAAGTTCCAACAACACCGTCGTGATCGGCGAGCCTTCGTGGAAGTCCGAATCGCTCACCCATCCAGCGAGCAGCCGCGCATACTCGCGCAGCAGTGCTCCGGCGTCCGGGTGGTTGTCGGCGAGTTCGGTCAGAGTGTCGGTGACCAACTGCCCGCCGACGCGGACGACCTCTTCACCGATCTGCTCTTTGCCGCCGGGAAAGTAGTGGTAGAGCGAACCTTTCGGGGCGCCACTCGACTTGAGGATCTCGTTGAGCCCCGTAGCCGCATACCCCTGGCGGCGAAACAGATCGGCTGCAGCTCGTACCAGTGCTTCGCGGTGTTTCGGGGGAGTCGCCACGAGTTGGAGCTTAAACACCCCAGCGATCCACCACAATCTATGTAGACTGGTCTACATGGAAAATTCGGAAATGCTGGAACAGTTGCGCGCAGTCAACGCCTCGGCGGCCTTCAACCGGTGGGCCGGATTCGAAGTGACGGAGGCCGAACCAGGACGTGTCTGCCTGCGGCTCGAATGGCGTGAGGATCTCGGCCAGTACTCGGGACACTTGCACGCTGCGCTTGTGGCGGGACTTATCGACACTGCGTGCGGATTTGCTGCCTTTACACAGGTAGGTGTCGTGGCGGCGTCCAACTGCGCGGTCAATTTCGTGAGCCCGGGAGTCGGAACGGCATTCGTCGCCACGGCACGCTCGGTCAAGGCTGGGCGCAAGCAGGTGTTCGTCACTGCCGAGGTACATGCCGAACGCGAAGGCGAATCCGTGCTCGTCGCGTTCGGCACTACCCTCTTGGTTCCACTCGCCGTTCAGGCTTAGGGAACCTCAGGGAATGAGGATGAACTTCCCGGCGGGATGAGAACTCTGCAACTCGGTGTGAGCGAGTGCGACGTCTGCGAGCGGGAAGGTCTTGGCGATCTTCACGGTGAGGTGTCCGGACCCGGCTTGTTCGACCAGTTCGGAGCGAGCCTTCAAACGTGCTTCGGCACTTGCCGGATTGCCTCCGCCGACAGACTCGAAGCCGTCGGTCTGGGCGCGTCCGAACGCGACGATGGTGACGATACGGCTCTTGTCGGTGACCAACGCCAGAGATGTATCGACGGCTTCGTCAGTTCCGGCGGTGTCGAAAGCGGCGTCGACACCGTTCGGTGCGAGTTCACGAACGCGGGCTTCGAGGCCCTCGCCGTAGAGCACCGGCGTGGCGCCGAGCGAGCGCACGTAGTCCTGATTCGATGCTCCCGCAGTGCCGATCACGGTGGCACCGCGTGCTGCGGCGAGCTGAACCGCAATAGCGCCGACGCCACCGGACGCGCCGTGGATGAGGACGGTGTCCCCGGAGCCGACGCGAATAGTGTCGAGGGCGTCGACTGCAGTTCCGCCGACGAGAAGGAGTCCGGCCGCCTGTTCCCAGCTGATGCCGGCGGGCTTCGCGGTGATCGAGGAGACCGGCACGACTACCTGTTCGGCGTAAAGACCGTTGCCGGGGCTGACGATCACTTCGTCGCCGACTGCAACACCGGTAACGCCGTCGCCGACCGCCGAGACGACGCCCGCTGCCTCGCCGCCGAGGCGGATCGGAAGTTTCTCGGGATCAGTGCCGAAAGCACCGCTGTAGAGCTTGAAGTCGAAGGGATTGACGCCGATCGCCTTCACGTCGACCAGGACTTCGCCTGATTTCGGTGCCGGTAAATCGATGTCCACCAGCTCCAGGACCTCGGGCGTGCCGTACGTCTGCGCTACAACAGTTTTGGTCATGTCTCGCGCAACCGTCCTCGGGGAAGCGATATTCCCCGAGGACGGGAAAAACTCGAGAAGATTCGATCAGCGGATCAGGGTGCCCAGATCGAGCGGCATCGCGATGCCGGTGATGTGATGGGCCTCGTCGGAACCGAGGAACGCGACGGCTGCGGCGATGTCCTCCGGCTGGCTGACCGGGTCTGGCAAGGTCTGCATGAAGATCGGACCGAGGGTGTGAGCGTTGGCGTCGATGAGCGGCCGCATGTCCGTCATCTGCATTCCGGTTTCCACGCCGTGCGGGTGGATGGTGTTGACCCGAATGTTGTACTGCCCCAATTCCGAGGCCATCGTCTTGGCCAGACCGGTGATGCCGTGTTTGCTCGCGACGTAGTGGCCGAGGAAGGGGAGCCCACGCAGGCCGGCGACGGAGCTGGTGAAGATGATCGAGCCACCGGTGCCTTGCTTGATCAGGTGCGGGATCGCTGCCTTGGCGGTGTGAAAGACGCCGGTCAGGTTGACGTCGAGCGTTTCCTGCCACTGCTCGGGCGTGATTTCCCAGGACATGTTGGCAGAACAGATTCCGGCGTTCGCGACGACGACGTCGAGGCGCCCCAGTTCGTCGATGCCGGCATCGAGCGCCGCGGTCAGCGCAGAGAAGTCGCGGACGTCGGTCTTGGTAGCGACAATTCGTCGGTCCAGAGCCTTGACCAGTTCGACTGTCTCGGCCAGGTCGTCTTCGGTGGCGCCGGCGTAAGACGTGGATTCGAATTGAACACACGCGTCGACGGCGATGATGTCTGCGCCCTCTTCTGCCAGCCGGACAGCTTCCGCCCGCCCCTGACCGCGGGCTGCTCCGGTGATGAAGGCAACTTTTCCGGTGTATCGATTGGCAGTCATGCTCAAACCTCCGAATAGTGGTGACGATCTGCTCTTCGGAAGTTAGCGCGACGAAGTTCTTTTCGGGGGTGAATGTCCAGTCAGCGGAAACCGCTCAGCACACCCTGGTCAACAGGGCACATGGTCCGTCGGCGAAGACATCGCGCGCATCTGCGGACGTGACGGGTTGTCCGCTCAGTGCGTCGAGCCATTCGCCTTCGGGAAGGTCGATTCGTGTGTCTCGCCAGCCGTGCGACGAGAGTCCGAGCGAATGTCGCGTCGCCAGAGCAACGACCATGGGCGGATCACCTGCCGGGCCGCGCGAGAAGCCGACCAGATGACCGGATCCGGAACCTGAAGCGAAGATGGGCCGGTACTCACCGTGATCGAACCACGAGGGGTTCTCCCGCCGCAGTGTCAGTGCCGTGCGAACGAGGTGCAACTTTGCGGTTCCTGTCGCGTCGATCGGCGCGGCGCCGGATTCGAGCAGTGATCGCCTCGTTCCGTAGTCGACAACGCGCCGGTTGTCCGGGTCGACCAGCGAGTCCTCCCACAGCTCCGTGCCCTGGTAGACGTCGGGAACTCCGGGCCCGAGGAGTTGGAGCAGCTTTTGGCCCAGAGAGTCCGCCCAGCCGTGACGCGCGATCCGGCCGACGAATTCGCTGACCGAATCAGCGACAGGTCCGTCGAACACCTCGTCGATCCAGCGGTGCACTGCCGACTCGAAGCCGACGTCCGGATCGTTCCAGGAAGTCCTGGCGCCGGACTCGCGGACGGCTTTCTCCGCATAGGCGTGTAAACGCTCGCGCAGCTCTGGAACCGAGGCTGCCGAGCGGCTGTCCGCCGGCCACACACCGATGATGTTCTGCCACAGGAACAATCCGGTAAGCGGATCAGGGCTGGGGCACACGTTTTCCCACTCGCGAATCAGCCGGGACCACAGGGTCGGCACCTGAGACACAACACCGATCCGTGCCCGCACGTCCTCGCCGCGTTTGGTGTCGTGAGTGGACAGACTCGTCATCGCCCGCGGCCACCGCTTCGCTCGGTCCGCGTTGTGGAGATGGAATTCGGCGACGGAGACGGCAAGTGATGCCGGGTTGCCGCCGACTTCCTGACGTGAGACCAGTCGCGCCGTCCGATAGAAGAGTCGATCTTCGACGGACTTAGCCATGACGGCGCCGCACACCTGCTGGAAGCGAACCGCCGCTTCACAGCCGTTCACCAAGGATTGCGCCAGCACGTTGAACGCCGCTTCATGCCCGGGCGCCAATTCGTGCATGTCGCCGACGATGCGAGCGGCCAAACCGGCGAGGGGACTGTAGTCGGATCGATAGACCGGCATCCGAGCGATCGCGACGACGACTGCGTCGTTCAGTTCGGTCTCGCTGCAACGACTTCCGGTTTCGCGTCGGATTGCGCGCACGAGTCTGCGAACCTCGGGTGCAAGGTCACCGCGCCCGGTGTCGCGTTTGAACTGACGTTCGGTGTGATGCAACCACGTACTGTCCCCGTCGTCGCCGGTCAGATCTGCCGAGAGTTCGGTCAATTCGAGTTCGGCGGCGGGATCGACGAAAATGCCGCCCAGTTGATTGAGTGCGTCGTATCCGGTAGTGCCGTCGATCGGGAGCAGCGGATCGAGTGGTTCCGTATGGCCGAGGATCTTTTCGATCACGAGCCACTGATCTGGTCCGATCAGTTCCCGCAGGCGACAAAGGTACTCCGCCGGATCGGCGAGTCCGTCCGGGTGATCGATGCGAACGCCGTCGATCAGTCCTTCGTCGACCCACGACTTCAATTGCCGATGGCAGAGTTCGAAGACTTTGGGGTCCTCTTGGCGCAGTGCAGCGAGTTCGTTGACGGCAAAGAACCGTCGGTAGTTGATGATTCCGGCGTTCCACGGTACGAGTCGGTACGACTGCCTGGAGTGGACCTCCTGTGGAGATCCGAATTCGGTGCCGGAGGCGACAGGGAAGCGGTGCTCGTAGAACGCGAGAAGTGTTTCCTCACCATCCTTCTCGACAGTCAGTGCGTCGAGATCGTCCTGGCTGCCCAGCACCGGGAGCGAGAGTTTGCCGTTGGCCCCGTTGTCGTCTGCCCAGTCGATGTCGAAGAAGTCCGCGTACTCCGACGACTGCCCGTGCGTGAGAACGTCCCACCACCAAGCATTTTCGCGAGGTTTGGCGACACCGACATGGTTGGGGACCAGATCGACGATCAGGCCCATCCCACGTGATCGAACCGCGCGCGATAGCTCCACCAAAGCCTCGCGGCCACCAAGTCCTTCGGACACGGTCGTCGGATCGGTGACGTCGTAGCCGTGCGTCGACCCGGACGTCGCAGTGAGGATGGGGGAGAGATAAAGATGTGAGACCCCCAATGCCTCGAAGTAGTCCACCTGTGCGGCCGCATCACGAAGAGTGAATGCATCCGGTCGCAACTGCAGTCGGTAGGTGCTGGTTATCGGGGCCATGTGCACGTCTCCCTCAGGCGGTTCTGCGAAGTACCGTCAATGCTCGCGCTTTTACATCCAATGTTGTTCCGGCCTTGATCACGGTATCGCTCTCACCAGTGGGGACCGAGGTGTCGAGTACGACGGTCCACTCCGACGCGTAGTCCGCGTTGGGGGTGGAGAATTCGAGATCTTCGTAGTGAGCGTTGAAACACAGGAGGAACGAATCTCCCGTGACACGCTCGCCGCGGTAGTTCGGTTCCGGGATCGCGTCGCCGTTGAGAAAGACGGCCAACGACTTACCGAAACCGCTGTCCCAGTCGGCCGGAGTCATCTCCTCGCCCGACGGCGTGAGCCAGGCGATGTCTCGGCCCTGATCGCCACTTCGAATGGGTCGGCCCTCGAAGAATCGACGACGCCGGAAGACCGGGTTCTTGGCGCGCAAGGCAATTGCGCGCTTGGTGAACTCGACGAGGTCCGCATTGGTTTCCGCGAGAGTCCAATCCATCCATGACAGTTCCGAATCCTGGCAGTAAACGTTGTTGTTACCCTGCTGAGTTCGGCCCATCTCGTCGCCGTGAGCAAGCATCGGGGTGCCCTGGCTGAGCATCAGCGTAGCCAGGATGTTTCGGCTCTGACGTCCACGCAGTTCGAGGATTTCGGGGTCGTCTGTGGGGCCTTCGACGCCGCAGTTCCAGGATCGGTTGTGCGATTCGCCGTCGTTGTTGTTCTCGCCGTTGGCTTCGTTGTGCTTCTCGTTGTACGAGACGAGGTCGTGCAGGGTGAAACCGTCGTGAGCGATGACAAAATTGATGCTCGCGCCGGGGCGACGTCCGGTCGCCTCGTAGAGATCCGAGGATCCGGTGAGGCGGGAAGCGAACTCGCCCAGCGTTGCCGGCTCACCACGCCAGTAGTCGCGGACGGTATCGCGGTACTTGCCGTTCCATTCGGTCCACAGGCCTGGGAAGTTGCCGACCTGGTAACCGCCTTCGCCGACGTCCCACGGTTCGGCGATCAGTTTCACCTGACTGACGATCGGATCCTGTTGCACCAGATCGAAGAAGGCGGAAAGGCGGTCCACGTCGTGCAGTTCACGGGCGAGTGTCGAGGCCAGGTCGAAGCGGAAACCGTCGACATGCATTTCGGTGACCCAGTACCGCAGCGAGTCCATGATCAATTGCAGGGTGTGCGGATGACGGGCATTGAGGCTGTTGCCCGTTCCGGTGTAGTCCATGTAGTGCGCTTCGTCGCCGTCTACCAGTCGGTAGTAGGCGGCGTTGTCGATTCCGCGGAAGCTGATGGTCGGCCCCATGTGGTTGCCCTCGGCGGTGTGGTTGTAGACCACGTCGAGGATCACCTCGATACCCGCCTGGTGGAAACTGCGCACCATTGCCTTGAATTCCGCCACGGCCGCATCGGGTTTGGCGGCCGAGGAGTAGTCGGTGTGCGGAGCAAGAAAGCCGAAGGTGTTGTAGCCCCAGTAGTTTCGCAGTCCCTGATCGAGCAGCACCTGGTCGTGCATGAACTGATGGACCGGCATCAGTTCGATCGCCGTGACACCCAGATTGGTGAGGTGCTCGATGATCACCGGATGCGCGAGTCCGGCGTAAGTGCCGCGCAATTCCTCCGGAACTCCGGGGTGCGTCGCGGTCATACCCTTGACGTGCGCTTCGTAGATGACCGTCTCGTGGTACGGACGCTTCGGCGAGCGGTCGGATGCCCAGTCGAAGAACGGATTGATGACGACGGTCGACATCGTGTGACCGAGCGAATCATGTTGGGGGAAAGGGATGGTAGCGGGTTCGTCGACGAGCGGTTCGGGATCGAAGGGTTCTGGGTCGAGGCTCTCGTCCGATTCCTGATCGTCCGTGGGTGACTCGTCTTCGAGGCCCACCTCGCCCGATTCGGCTTCCGAACTCGTTTCGTCGGTGGCTTCTTCCGGCTCCACGGCAGGAGTTTCGTCGTCTCCAGCAGGTTCGGGGTCCGCCGCCGACTCGACGTCGTACGAGAACAGTGAACGGTCTCCGTCGAAGTCTCCGTCGAACGCTTTTCCGTACGGGTCCAGCAGGAGTTTGCTCGGATCGCAGCGCAGACCTGCAGCCGGATCGTACGGCCCGTGCACGCGGTAGCCGTATCGCTGGCCGGGGGACACGGACGGAAGGTACGCATGCCAGACGTAACCGTCGACCTCGTCCATCCGAATGCGGGTT
The DNA here is from genome assembly GCF_046097995.1 of Rhodococcus sp. 5A-K4. Lineage (NCBI taxonomy): Bacteria > Bacillati > Actinomycetota > Actinomycetes > Mycobacteriales > Nocardiaceae > Rhodococcus > Rhodococcus sp. 5A-K4. Next base: position 88,152 of record NZ_JBJURM010000011.1, on the reverse strand, counting down.
TCGGTGCCGTCCTTGGCGATCAGGCACAGTTCGACGGCTTCGGCGACCTCGGAGAAGAGCGAGAAATTGGTCCCCGCGCCGTCGTAGGTGGCACCGAGTGGGTACGCACTGCCAGGCCATACCGGGATGGGAGTGGCTGAGGGCGCGCTCGGCGGTTGATCCATGAATCAGACCCTATCGGGTGCAGCCGATCGAATCTTGTCGACTGTCTACGCCGCTGATCACCGTTTCGCCTGGCTGCGGGCGGTTGCAAGCATTCCGGCTGTGATCTGTTCCACCTCCGCGTCCGAACACAGGTACGGAGGCATCGCGTACACGAGGTTGCGGAACGGTCGAAGCCAGACCCCGGCGTCGACGGCCGCATCGGTGGCGCTCTGCATCTCGACCGGCTGCTCGAGTTCGATCACCCCGATTCCGCCTTTGACTCGAACGTCCACCACCCCGGGAATTGTGACGGCTTCGGCGAGGCCGCGAGTGAGGCCACGTTCGAGGGTTGCGACGTCACGCCGCCAGTCCATTGCGAGCAGAAGTTCGGTCGACGCGACCGCGACAGCGCACGCGAGTGGATTGCCCATGAAGGTGGGGCCGTGCATCAGTCCGCCGCCCTCGCCGGCAGTGATGGTCTCTGCGATCTCCGTGGTGCACAGCGTTGCCGCCAGACTCATGTACCCGCCGGTCAGTGCCTTGCCGACGCACATGACGTCGGGACTGACGCCGGCATGATCGGCGGCGAACAGTTCACCGGTGCGTCCGAATCCGGTCGCGATCTCGTCGAAGACCAGGAGGACTTGGTATTTGTCGCAGAGGTTACGTAGGTCGATCAGGTACGCGGGGTCGTGGAAACGCATTCCGCCGGCGCCTTGGACTACGGGTTCGACGATCACCGCGGCGAGGTCCTCGTGATGCTCGGCCAGCAGCGTTTCCAACTCCTGCACGTATTCGGGGAGATAGTCCGCCGGGGGAGTCTGCGCGAAGACCTGAGGGCGAAGGACGTCGGTCCAGAGAGAGTGCATGCCGCCGTCGGGGTCGCAGACGCTCATGGGGGTGAATGTGTCGCCGTGATATCCACCGCGCCAGGTCATCAAACGATTCTTCGACGGTTTTCCGAGGCTCCGCCAGTACTGCAGGCACATCTTGACTGCTACTTCGACGGCCACCGAACCGGAGTCGGAGAGGAACACCTTGTCGAGGTGAGGTGGTGTGATGTCGACGAGCAGTCGCCCGAGGCGAGCGGCGGGTTCGTGCGTCAGTCCGCCAAACATGACATGACTCATCTTGCCCAGCTGCCGTGCAGCAGCAGTGTCGAGCACGGGATTGCGGTAGCCGTGAATGGCGGCCCACCACGAGCTCATTCCGTCGACCAATCGGCGGCCGTCGGAGAGCGTGAGGGTAGCCCCCTGGGCAGAGTCGACGATCAGCGGACGAGTCGACGCGGGAAATGATCCGTACGGATGCCAGAGGACATCGGCATCGATGGCGGAGACGTCATGGGGATCAAGTCCAGTTGTGAGCACGGATGCACCCTAACCATTGAGTTGAACGGTGTTCAAGTATGGTCGGAAAAGTGAACACCTCGCTGAATTGGCTCACTGCCGTCGAAGCGGACCGTAGGGCCGCTGGACTGCGCCGCGAACTCCGTCCTCGCACGGTCGACTCCCCGTTGATCGACCTGGCGTCGAACGATTACCTCGGACTCGTGCGGCACCCCGACGTGATCGAGGGTGCAACGGCGGCTCTGCGCCGTTGGGGCGCGGGCGCCACGGGTTCGCGTCTGGTCACCGGCACCACCACCGAACACGAACTGCTCGAAGTCGAACTGGCCGAGTTCGTCGGGGCGGACTCCGGACTGGTCTTCTCTTCCGGCTACACAGCCAATCTCGGCGCGGTGACGGCGCTCTCGGGTCCCGGATCGTTGATCGTCTCCGATGCGGGATCGCATGCCTCACTCGTGGATGCCTGCCGCCTGTCACGTGCCCGGGTTGCGGTAGCTCCGCATTCGGACGTGAGCTTTCTCGCCGACACGTTGCGCAGCAGAGTGGAAGAGAGAGCGCTGGTCGTCACGGATTCGGTCTTCAGCGCCGACGGAGACCTCGCGCCGCTGCGGGAGATGCATCAGGTGTGCCGCGAGTACGGGGCGATCCTGCTGGTCGACGAGGCGCATGGCATCGGTGTGCGCGGTGCCGGTGGACGTGGACTCGTCCACGAGTCGGGCCTGGCGGGTGAACCTGACGTCGTCGTGACGGCAACGCTGTCCAAGTCGCTCGCCAGTCAGGGCGGAGTTGTACTCGGCGACAACAAGATTCGCGCGCATCTCATCGACGCGGCAAGAACGTTCATCTTCGACACCGGTCTCGCTCCCGCCGCTGTCGGCGCGGCCAGAGCTGCACTCGCCGTACTCCAGCGCGAGCCGACGCGAGCGCTCGACGTCCTGGCCCGGGCATCCGAACTCGCCGACGTCACCGGTGCACCGTCGCCTGAATCTGCTGTCGTCTCGGTCGTTCTCGGCGATCCGCAACGGGCGTTCGATGCCGCGTCGGCGTGCCGGGATCAGGGGTTGCATGTCGGTTGCTTCCGCCCGCCGTCGGTTCCGGAAGGAACGTCACGGCTGCGTCTGACCGCACGAGCGACGCTGTCCGCATCCGAGATGGAGCAGATCGCTCTCGTACTGCGCGACGTCTTGGCCGGTGCCCGAGCATGAGCATTTTCCTGGTGACCGGAACGTCGACGGACGTCGGAAAAACAGTGGTGACAGCCGCATTGGCATCGGTGGCCTTGCAGTCGGGCAAGTCGGTTGCAGTGCTCAAACCGGCCCAGACCGGCGTCGACGTGGACGGTGCGGGTGATCTGGCCGAGATCGAGCGTCTGACCGGTGGCGGCGTGACGCTGGTCGAGTTGGCGCGGTATCCCGAACCTTTGGCGCCGGATACTGCTGCCCGTCGAAGTGGTCTCCCGTTGTTGGCGCTCGACGACGTAGTCCGAGTCGCTCGCGACCTGGACACCACCCACGACTTGACCCTGATCGAAGGTGCCGGCGGCTTGTTGGTTCGGTTGGGGGTGGACGGGTTCACCGCGCGCGATCTCGCCGCAGCTCTGGCAGCACCGGTAGTGCTGGTGGTTGCGTCCGGCCTGGGCACGCTAAATCACACCGCTCTGACCGTGGAAGCGCTGGGTGCATCCAGTGTGGAATGCGCCGGGTTGGTGATCGGTTCGTGGCCGCAGGAACCGGACCTCGCCGAGAGATGCAATCGCGAGGATCTTGTCTCGGTCAGTGGTGTTCCCCTTCTCGGGTTGATGCCTGCGGGAAGTGGCAGCGAGAGTGTCCAAGAGTTTGCTCAGACCGCTTTGGGCGCGCTCGGTAAATCTCCTTTGGCCAACTGACGCCGTAACATCCGATTTGTCTGCATCGATAGCCAAGGCACAGTAGGGCGAATTGTGAGTAGGTCAGCCGAATGTAGGTGGTGAGCACGGTCGAAAAGTCGTTGGCGTCATCGGCCGTACGTCGCGCACTGCTTATCGGCGTAGTCGTCTTCGTCTCGTGCCTGGTCGGAATTCTGAGCCGCCTACCGGGCACGCTTGCTGTCTTCTGGCCGGCCAATGCGCTGCTTCTCGGGATTCTCTTTCGATCGCCGCGCTCGGCCACACCGCTCACCTGGATCTGCGCTGCAGCCGGCTACGTTGGAGCCGACCTCATCACGGGCGGGGCGTGGGAGTCCACGGTGTGGCTCAACGCGGCCAACATCGTCGGGGTTGCGAGTGGCTTTTACGCCTTCCGCTGGGTGGGCGGCGACGATCGTCGACTGACCAGTATTCAGTCCGTCGGCTATCTCGTGTCGATGACTGTCGTGGCCGCGTCGATGGCGGCGCTCGTGGGCGGAATCGCGAACCGCGTGCTGTTCGGCGGGCAGTGGTGGGACGGCTGGTTGCTCTGGTTCTCGAGTGAGTTCGTCAACTACATGACCATCGTCCCGTTGGTGCTGACTTTCCCTTCGCTTCGGCGGGTGGATCGAGACCCGAAAGCTGTTGCCACACTTCTGCGTCGATCAGTTGTTCCGACAGCGCTGCTGGCCATCTGCATCATCTTGGAGTGGGTGATCGGCGGCGCCGGAGCGATCGCGTTTGCCATGCCGGCGCTGGTGACTGCCGCTTTGCTCACCAATGTCTTTGTCACGTCGGTGCTCACCGCCGCATCAACTGCCTGGACGTTGGTACTGACGGCCGACGGGCATCTCGGATTGTCCAGCGAAGGCGTCTCGCCCGTCAGTGCGTCCGTCCAGATCGGATTGTCGTTGCTGGCGGTAGCGCCGATCGCGGTGGCGTGTGTGATCCTCGAGCGCCGCCGCGCGCTCGAGGCACTCACACAGGCCGTCACCCACGACGATCTCACCGGTGCGTTGCGCCGGGACGAGTTCCTGCGGCGAGGCGGCAGCGTGACGGGTGCGCCCGATCCGCGGCGCCACTCTGGTCGTCCGGTGAGCGTCCTGATGATGGATCTGGATCACTTCAAGATGGTGAACGACAACGTCGGCCATCGCGCCGGTGATACCGCGTTGGTGAGTTTTGCCGATCAGGTGCGGCGGAACCTCGATGACAAGCATCTCTTCGCCCGATTGGGCGGCGAGGAGTTCGTCGTACTGATGGCCGGCGTCGATCTCGAGGGTGCGACCGAAACGGCCGAGATGATTCGACGCGCACAAGCGGAGAATTCGTCGGCGGTATTGGGTGAACTCGGGCCGACGGTCAGCATCGGCGTCGCATGTTCACCCCACGGCGACGCAGACCTGACGCAATTGGTCGATTGCGCTGACGAGGCGTTGTACCGAGCGAAGAAGCTGGACCGGAATCGAACCGTGGCGCTCACGGTCGGTAGCTGAAGAAACACGTGCGGACCCGCATTCTTGCGGGTCCGCACGTGTTGGTGGAATCCAGCGATTCAGAACAGATTGATCAGGGCAGGAACGCTGAACAGCGCCACGTAGTAACCCATGAACAGAACACCGCCGTGAATCTTGAACAGGCGCCCGAGAAGGCCACCGACCAGGCCGACCGTCACGGTGATCAGAAGCCCGAGGATGCCGCCCTCCCAGATACTGATGACCACAACCAGTCCCGTGAACACCGCGATCACAGCTTCGTGACTGATGTGCTTGACCACCGCTGACGCAGCGCGGTAGGCGTAGTTCATGGCAAACGGGTACGCGATGACCGTTGCCGTGACCACTGCGAGCAGTCCGTAGAGCAGGAACTCCCACTGCGTCAGGTACGTGGAGAGATTGTTGATCACTCCGGTTTCTTGATTGGTCTCGAAGACCGGCGGAGCGTTGAACAGAGGGGCCGCGGGACCTGCTGCCAGCGGGCTGAGCGGAAGGCCGAAGGCCACGAGAGGGATGAGGGTTTCCGCGATGTAGGTGGATTCCGTCGTACCGTTCTTTGCCGAGACCATGGTGGTCAGTCGGTGATAGCCGTTCTTGATCCGCGCACCTACCAGCTCACCCATCAGAACTGTCATGGCGACGGGGCTGAAAACGAACGTTGCGCTCGACACCGTGGAAGCGGCTGCGGTGTAACCGATCTGCTTGCGATCGAGGACCTTCAGAGGATTGGGGAAGTATCCCTTCCATCCTTTGATGTCCGGGGCCAGTGCCACGGTCTTGGGTTCGCTGCGTTCCATGTCCTTGCGGCTCGACGGCCCCAGGGTCAGCGCGAGGTCGGCGATCAGCGGCCCGACCGCAATGGCCAGGAAGTAGCTGATGTTCAGCGACACGTCGTAATTCGACGTCAACGCGCGGGCACCGAGGATCAAGATGACAAACGGAACGAGGGCGACCACCCCGGCCCAGCGGCCTGGTGAGGCGTAGGCGATGCCGATGGCGGCGACCAGGAACAGCCACGGTGCGATCGACTGAACGGTGTCGGCGAACGGCGCGAGGATGGTCGCGAACAGAACGGCAACCGGCACGGCGACGAACGCCGAGATCACTGCTCCCGAGATCGCCTTGCGGAGTGCGATGTGCGGGATGCCGAGTGAGCGCATCATCTGCGCTTCCGGCAAGAGCGGAATCGCCATCGTGTCGCCGGGAATGCCCAGCAGCATCGTCGGCACCGCATGCGTCATGTGTTTGGCGATCGCACCGGAGAGGAAGAACGTGAAGACTGCCGCCGGGGGAGCGCCGAGCAGAATCACGAGCAGAGTCAGCGGTGCGATGGTGGCGGTCTCGTCTGTGCCGGAGATCAATCCGATGAACGTGAACGCGACAGCACCGATGATGCCGAAGAGAACGGCGATGAGAATTTCGTTGGTCAGAACCGAACTCATGCGCGCCCACCGCCCTTCGGCGGGTTCGAGGGCGATGTCTTCGAGGCCTGTGCGTGCTCGGCCTCGGCAGCGGCGAAGTGGTCGTACAGACCGAGTTCGCGAAGTTCCTGTCGGCTCTGCTCCGGAATGTCGGCGAGAGTGCCCAGACCCTGACGCTGCTCACTCATCGTCGTGATGACACCGTCGATCGACTCCGCGTCGGCGGCGGCCAAGGCGACTATCCGCTTCGGCTTGATGAAGATTCCGCAGACGACGCCGGCGAGCAGGCAGGCAGCGATACCGACCAGCAGGCTGTACGCCTGGGCCAACGACGGTTCGTTGACGACCCGTTCGAACAGAGACTGGGCCGCAAGCAGAGCCGAGGCGCCCACGACACTGCCGACTGCGACGGAGATCGCGAGGTGTCGACCGTTGACAGTGTCGCCCCAGACTTCGAGGTATGTCTGCTGATCGGTCGGCGCGGTTGTGGTGGTCGGCGTCGTTGCCGACTGCGGTGGTGACATCAGTCTTCTCCAGTGTCATGCATGGCAGGGGGTCGTACAGGGAGGGGCTTGCTTGCGAGTGTCAGGTACGTGCTGCGCGGAGGGCGGTGACGACTCGGGACGGACTCGAGTGTCCGATCTGTTCGGCCATCCAACTACTTGTGTCGGTAAGGGAATCCAGGTCGATGCCGGTGTCGATCCCGAGGCCGTGGAGCATCCACACCAGGTCCTCGGTGGCGAGATTCCCGGTCGCGCCCTTGGCGTACGGGCACCGTCCGAGACCACCTGCTGAACTGTCGAATTCGGATACTCCAGCGGTCAATGACGCATAGACGTTCGACAGCGCCTGGCCGTAGGTGTCGTGAAAGTGCATGGCGATCTGCGATGTGGGGATGCCGCGTTCTCGGAGGGCGTCGAGTAAGGCGAGCACATGGCCAGGTGTGCCGACGCCGATGGTGTCGCCGAGTGAGAGTGACGTGACACCGCTGTCGACCAGGGTCTTCGCGATGTCGGCGACACGTTCGACGGGCACAGTGCCTTCCCAAGGGTCGCCGAAGCACATCGAGATGTAGCCGCGGACGGGAAGTCCCAGAGCTCTTGCGGCGGCAGTGACCTCGGTGGCCGCGGCTATAGCGCCGTCTACCGTCGAGTTGAGGTTTCGTTTAGCGAATTCCTCTGTAGCGCTGACGAATACTGCAACTTCGCGCGCTCCGGCGGCAACGGCCCGCTCGAGACCCTTGCGGTTCGGGACAAGAACGACCGTACGTACCGAGTCCGGCAGGTGCAGCCGATCCATCAATTCTTCCGCGTCCGCGAGTTGCGGGATCCATCGAGGTGAGACGAAGCTCGTCAATTCGACAGTGCGGGAACCGGCCGCGACGAGGCGTTCGATGAACTGGGCTTTCGTCTCGGTCGGGATCACCGCCGTCTCTGCTTGAAGTCCGTCGCGTGGCCCGACTTCGTAGATCCGGACCGAGGTCGGTAGTCCCGGCGCCGGCACTCGATGAGGCGCCGGCTTCCACACTGGTGATCCTGCAACTGTTTCGGTCATTGTCGTCAGTTTCCGCCGCGGATCTCGGCGAGAACCTTCTCGGCATGTTCGACGCGAATGCTCTTGTCCGCGATCAGGCGTGCGACCACGGCGTCGATCTCGCTCTTCTGCGCTCCGGCGGTGGCAGCGATGTTGCGGGCGTGCAGTCCCATGTGTCCGCGTTGGACACCTTCACTGGCCAGAACGCGGACAGCGGCCAGGTTCTGCGCCAGACCGACTGCCAGGATGATGCCGGCGAGTTCCTCGGCGCTCTCGACGCCGAGCATCTTGATTGCGGCCTGCGCTACGGGGTGCACTTTGGTGGCCCCGCCGACGAGGCCGACCGGCATGGGCAGCTCGAGGGTGCCGACGATGTTTCCGTCGGCATTCTTCTCGAAATGCGAGAGCGAGGAGTAGATTCCGTCGGCGTTGACTGCATGGGAGTGGCATCCGGCTTCGACTGCGCGCGTGTCATTTCCGGTAGCCAGCACTACGGCGCTGATGCCGTTCATGATGCCCTTATTGTGCGTCGCGGCGCGGTAGGGATCCAGCTCGGCCAAGCGCGCGGCATGGATCAGGTTGTCCACAACCTCTGCGCCGCCGATCAATTCGGCGTCGAACACGGCGCGAACGCGCGTCAGCCGCAGATCGGCCTTGTTGGTGAGAATGCGCAGGACGACGTGTCCGCCGCCGATCTCGGCGACTCGATCCGCGATTGCCTCGGCCATCGTGTTGACGGCGTTGGCGCCCATGGCATCTCGTACGTCGACATGAAGATGGAGGACCACGTAGGTGGCCTTGTCCGAAGGGACGATGCGAACCGAAATGTCCTTCACACCACCGCCGACGCTGACCAACTTCGGGTCCTGCTCGTTGGCGAGTGCAATGATTTCCTCGCGAGCCTCGAGGAGTCGGATTCGGGCGGCCGCCGGATCCACGACGTCGACGAGTTGTATCTGGGCCTGCATGATCGGCGGGGTGCTCGAGACGTGAAAGCCGCCGAGTCCGCGTGCGATGCGGGCAGCGTTACTCGCGGCTGCGACTACCGACGGCTCCTCGGTGGCGAGAGGGATCAGGTAGTCCGTGCCGTTGATCGTGAAGTTGGTGGCGACGCCGACCGGGATGCCGATGACGCCGACTACGTTCTCGACCATGCGATCGGCCTGATCGATGGTGAGACCGTCGGCAGCGTCGTAGACCGCGATGTCTGCTTCGGTCAGGTCCGTCTGGCGGACGATCTCGGCGCGCCGTGCGGCGACATCGTAGGACCGGAAATTGGCGATACGGCTATTGATAGACCGGCTGTTGATTGACACGGGGGTGGTCCTCCTGAAGTGATTCTGTGCTCCGCTTCACAGTAGGGAGGGTGATGGCTGCCAGGCCACGTGCTCAGGGCACATCGATTGGTCGAAATTGTAGTGTCATGCACCACCGTCTTTGTCGACGGTCTCACCCCCGGCCTCTTCGGCGCCCACTTGCCGAAGCTCGTCGAGCCTCGTCGCCATGGACACCCGAAAGAAGTTCTCGTCTTCACGCCACGAGTGACCGAGGAGCGTGCGGATGCGCTCGAGACGCTGAATGACGGTGTTCGGGTGATAGTTGAGGGCGCGGGCAGCCTTGGTCGGGCTTCCTTCGTTGCGCACGAGGGCGCGCAGGGTCGCAGTGAGATCGGTGTCCTTGTCGCGATCGTAGGCGAGTACCGGGCCGATCACGTCATCGATGAACTGATGAAGTGATTCCGGATTTTCGCCGAACAGAACGGTGTACGGCAGATACGACGCCGTCGTGACCGCGCCGTCGGTCTTGCCCAACGCCGAGAGCAGGCGAGCAGTACGCAGGGCAGAGGTGAAGCGCGCCGGGAGGTCTTCGGGACGCTCCGCCGTTGCCGGCGCAATCACCACGGCGTGAGGTCCCACCGAACCGGTGATCTGGCGGTGAACGACGGTTGCCGCGGCTGCCGGGTTCCCCGAGCGCGAGACCACCGCGATCAATCCGGCGTGCTGCGACGCCAAAGCCCCGACCGGCAAACTCTGGCCGATTGCGCGGAGCGCAGCGGTGCGGAGTTCCGGAGCAACCGACACCACGAGGACGGTATCGAGTTCGCCGAGGGAGATGCCGAGGTTGCGGGTCCGACGTTCGAGATCGCGCCTGCGCTCGGGCGCAGTGCTCAACAGATCGGCGACCAGTTCGTCACGTGCGCGCCGATCCGCTGCTGCCGCCGCCGTGTGTTGCAACACGAGGATCGCAGTAACCTGAGCGGCCCGTTCCACGGTCCTGAGTTCGACAGGTCCGATCGGCGCGTCCGAACGATTCAGCAAGATGGCCCCGAGGAATGATTCGCCGGCGGTGATGGCGCTGACGAGTTGGATCACGGTTTCACCGTCATCGGCGACAAACGTGCATCGGCCGCTTCGGCGACTCTGGTCGATGGCCTCGGACACGGCGCGAGGTAGAGACAACGGCACCGTCGTGATCTGCTCGCCCGAGGATTTGACCAGAGGGCGTAGCTCACTGTCGACCACGACGGTGCCGCGATCGAGAGAGTTGCTGAGGGTTCGTGCAACCTGGGCATAGCCACCGCCGCGGAGAACGGCGTGGATCAGATCCTGGTGGACGATGTTCGATTTGTCGCGCGCGGACACGTGCTCCCGCAGTTCGTCGAGTGCTCGCCCGGTCTCGGCGGCGGATTCCTCGGCGCGATCGAGCGCCCGCGCGGTTTGCAGGACCACCGAGGCATGATCCGCCAGCGCCGAGAGCAGGGCTATCTGATCGGCAGTAAATCGTCGTTCCCGGCGGTCGGCGGCAAACAGGACTCCGAGGATCTGGCCGTCCGAGAGCATCGGCACGCCGAGAATCGCTACCAGACCTTCGGCGACTATCGCGGCGTCGACCACCTCGTCGTGACGCGACTGCGTGTAGTCGCTGTAGTTCTGAACCCATTGGGCTGCTCGAGATTCGGCAATCGCACTGACCAGTCCCGCGCCGGCGGGAACCTGTAGATGCTGTAGTTCCGGCGAGACGGCGCCTGCTGTCTTTCGAACATTCAGATCTCGGGTGACCACATCGAACTCGGAGAGGTACGTGACGTCGGTGCCCATGATGTCGTGTGCTCGGTTGACGAGTCGCTGGAGCAGAGTGTCCACGTCGCGAACTTGCGCGAGTTCACGCGCACTCGAGTAGAGGACCGCCAATTCGTTCTCGCGACGGCGTAGTCGGCGAAATTCCGACCGACTGGCCCGGATGCGGGCCGCGGTCTGCGTGATCTCCGTTGCGCCGAGGCCGAATTCGGAAAGTACCTGTTCGACATGTTCGTCACCGACGGAGTCGGACGTCACGTCGAACAGCGCGGCAATCTCGTTGGGTTCTGAGTCGGAGTCTGAATCAGGGGCGGTCACACCGAACAAACTACAGACCTGCGGACCTACCGAACTCGTCGAGCGGCGGGGGTGTGTGACTGTTGTTGACCTTTAATGCATTTCGATCCGTGCCCGTGCCTCCCAGTTCTTCGTGCAGTCTGTCCATGTCCTTCTCGAGCGCGCTGACCTTTGTCTCGAGGGCGAGAACTTTGCGGTTCAATGCTTGGATGCTCGCCATGCAGACGCCGTTTGCATCGACGGCCGAGATCCGACGGGTGTTGGATCCCAGGCCGAAGACTGCGGCAAAATCCTGTGCCATCGGTCCGAGATGACGGATCGACTTGTGGTCGAAACCGTAACTCCACGTGCTGATTCGGAGAGCCGTCAACCGGTCGAGCACGTCCTGGGCGCTGGTGGGAACGGCTGCGTCTGTGTCCACGCCGCGGCGACGTGTGGCGTGCGAGAGCACCCACTGCGCTGGGTGGCGCATCGCCGCGTTGACCCGAGTGCCCAAATAGTCAGTGCGCTCGCCCTCGTCAGGCGGTGAGGTCACGTCGCGCAGTTTTGACGGTCTTGTCGCTCAGCAGAATTCCCGCTCCCGCGCCCAGTAGTCCGAGGCCGATTCCGACAGCAGCGCTGCCGAGGCCCAAAGCAATTCCCAACATGATTCCTCCAAAAATTGTGCGGTGAATTGAGGGGCCAGGTGTCCGACGAAAGTGCTGCCGACCTGCTCCGCGCTCATCTTTCACATTGCTCCGCCGTGCGGGCGATGACAACCCGTCTGGACCGAATTTCTCGTGGAAAACACAGGCGTGCAACACTGGGTCAAGAACTGCTGGGTCATCGGCGCCTTGTCGGCGCCGTACGGGCGGCAGTAATCAAGTAGCCATCGACCGATCTCTAACGCAGGTTTATCTGCGCGCGGCAACGATGACCAGGCAAAAGGGTGGCATGTGAACGAATCGAGCAATGGCTTGTTTTCCGACCTCAGCGCGTCGGAGCCCGTTGTCGACGCAAAAAGCGCCGAGCAACTGGCGGCCGAGCGTGAAACTGCGGCAGCAGAACGCTCGAACACCGACACCGCTGAACAGCGGCAGTCACAGCTGTTCAGCGGTTAAGCGCGTCAGGACTCCTTGATTACCGACAGAACATTGCCGGCTGGATCGGTGAACCACGCGATGTCGGGGCCGTTGCCACGCATGATGCCTCGCGCATCCTGGGGGAATCCGTCGTATTTCAGAAACTCCACGCCACGTGCGGTCAGTTGATCGACGGTTGTGTCGATGTCGTCGACGACGAAGTTGAGAATCGTGTACGTCGCCGCTTCGTGATTCGGTTTGGGATAGACGAGGATTTCGGTTCCGCCGGCAAGATGTAGCCGAATCAGCCCCATGTCTTCATCGGTCACTTTCAGCCCGAGTATTTCGCCGTAGAACTTCTGTGCAGCATCGATGTCTGTCACCGAAAATCCGCTGAATGCTTTGGTGTCCGCAAGCATGGCTATCTCCGTTCCTAGCTGTTGTCGGACTAGGTGGGTTGGGAATCCGTCATTCCGGATTCCATGTCGGCCCTGGCCTCCTCGCTGAACTCGATGATCTGAACGTAGTTTCCGTCGGGGTCGATCGCGGTGGCGAACAAACTGCCCCCGCGGACTTCGAGCGGAGCGTGCCAGTTTCCGCCGAGTGCGTCGATGCGCTGTGCGATCGACCGGGCGTCGTCGGTCTCGACGTTGAGGAACATGCGACCCGGCTGGGGGTTGGTCTCACCGACGTCGTCGCGTCTGTCGAGCATTACGTAGAAACCGTTGAAGTCGAGGACGTCGTAGCCAGGTTCACCGGGAGTCCGGTCGACCTTCGGGGCGAACGCCTCGGCGTACCAGTCGCGCAATCGTTCGGGGTTGGTGCTCGAGAGCAAAATGCTGCTGATGCTGGATCCGGACATGGGTCCTCCTGCTGTCGGTCGTTACTGTCGTCGGCAATCGAGGCTCTGGCCACATCACCTCCCAGATACAGACTTCCCGCAGCGGCGAAACTCATCGCGGCTCAGCTGTGTTCCGACACCATGATCGCCGTCGTCCCTGGTTCGAGCGCCCGAAAGATATGCTCCTCGTCGCCGGGATAAGCGAGATAGTCGCCCGGGCCGAGCTCGATCGGATCTGCGGTGGGCCCGACCTCCGCTCGCCCGGTGCCGATCACAACGTGTTCGGTGGTGCCGCGCGCATGCGGAGTCGAAATACGCGGCTCGCCCGGTTCGGCGACTATGCGATACAGATCGCGTCGTGCGTTCGGTGGGCTCGGCGCCAAGAGCGTCGCGATGTACGACGCGTTTGCCGAAGCAATTGCGGGACCTTCTCCGGCTCGAATCAATTGAACGGTCTGTGCCTGCGAGTCGACGAGTTGTGAGAACGGCACACCCAACGCGTTGCCGAGTGCCCACAGTGTTTCGAGGCTCGGGTTCCCGAGGCCGGATTCGAGTTGGGAGAGTGTGGATTTGGCGATGTCGGCGCGCCGCGCCACCTCCGAGAGGCTCAAGCCTGCTCGGGCACGTTCGCGTTTGAGTGCGACGGCGACCAGTTTCTGAGGAGTCTCCGCTGTATCCGTTTCATTACTGGTCATCGTTCGATTCTCCGATCGGTCGTTCTACTTGACGAACGGTGTCACTTCGTTCAACATAGAATACATGCGTTCTTTATGGCGAACAGTTGATCGAGACACGGTTCGGGTGAGCGTGCTGATCTGGCTCTCCGTGGCCATCGTCGGTGTGTCCTACGGTGTGACGGCAGGATCGGCTGGATTCTCGTTGTGGCAGCTTTCGGCGTTGGCTGTACTCGTTCTGGGAGCGTCTTCGGAGTTCTTGTTCATCGGAATCATCGCAGCCGGAGGCAGTACCACCGCTGCTGTTGTGGCGGGCTTGTTGATCAACTCACGTAACTTCGCCTACGGGATGTCGGCAGGATCATTTCTCGGCAGGGGTCGCTACAAAGATTCAGGCTGGCGCAGTATGGTCGGCGCGCACCTGGTCAACGACGAAAGCGTCGCGGTCGCCATGGCGCAGGAATCGGTGGAGCGCAAGCGTGCGGCTTTCTGGTTCTGTGGAATCGGGATCGCGGTGTCGTGGCCGATCGGAGCGCTGCTGGGCGGGTTGCTCGGCAGCGTCGTCCGAGACCCCGGCGCGTTGGGATTGGATGCCGCGTTTCCGGCTGTCATTCTGGCCCTTGTCCTGCCTGCGCTGAAGGAAAAGGTGACGCTGCTTGCCGCCCTGATCGGTGCAGCAGTCGCGGTGGCCACGTCGCCGTTCCTGCCGCCCGGTACCGCGCCGCTCGTAGCGCTGCTGAGTATCGCGGTGACGATACCGTTCCGGGAGAAGGTTCGATGAATGCCGCGTCGGTCTGGATCGGTATTGTCGTGTTCGCTTGCGGCTCTTACGCTTTGCGGGCAAGTGGCGTTCTGCTCCGCTCTCGGGTGAAGCTTTCGAGCTTTGCCGAGAAAACCCTCGATCGTGCTGTCGTGGTGCTGCTGCTTGCAGTGGTTGCGACATCGACGATCTTCACCGGGCATGACGTTGCGGGGCCGGCGCGGATGCTTGGCGTGGTGGCTGGAGGCATCTGCGCCTGGTTCAAGGCGCCATTGGCACTAGTGGTGATTGTCGCGGCCGGCACTACTGCACTACTACGGCTGTCAGGAGTGTCGTAGAGCCGATTCTGTGCGCGTTGAATGTGTGGTCGAATTCAGGCGAGTGCGGATGCCGTCGATGAACAGGTCCAGGCCGAACTGGAAGCGCACTGTCGGATCGCCGTCGAGGAGGTCCTCGTCGGAACCGCCGCCGATCACCTCGGGGGAGTCGGGGGAAATGGGTGCTCGGGTAAGTGCCCCCATTTCTTCCATCTGCGCTCGGGACTGCTCGTCGACGGTGTGGCCGAGCACGTAGTACAGCAGGGCGTACGCCGCGAGTTGGGCATGCTCGCGTGATAGCCCGGATTCTTCGCCGGCGTGTACGAAGTGCTCGCGCACCTTGCTGCTTGTCATCCGCGAGGCGAAGGTGGCACTGACCAACTCGGCGCCGTCGCGGTGCGCCAGCAGGGCAGACCGAAGTCTGTGTGCCAGTTCGGAATACGCGTCTTGCCATGTCTCTGCGTCTACGGGAGTGTCGAGGTCTTCGAGGATCTTGTCGACGACCGCACCGAGCAAGGTCTGCTTGTTCGGGAAGTGCCAGTACAGGGCGCCGGGTTGGACACCCAGTGACGTTGCGAGCCTGCGCATCGTGAGGTCGGCAAGTCCGAACTCGTCGAGTATCGCCATGGCGCCGTCCAGCACGTCGCCGCGTCGCAACTGCACTTGTTGTTCCCCTCGTTTCGTCCCGCTGTGGACCGCTCGCGATCGGATGTCGATCGGACCCGCCTTTGACAGTATTCCACCACGTCTCTAACGTGAACACCGTTCAACTTGTACGGTGTTCAATTTTGCTGGTTTCGAAGGAGACGTCTGTGACCCCGCCCCCGATTAGCACGGCCCCTGCGACGGTCGACATCCTCGACCAGGCGCGCGAGCAAGTTCTCGAAAGAGGAGTTGGCCTGACCGAAAGCCAGGTGCTCGACGTACTCCGACTCGACGACGACAGGCTCGAAGACCTGCTGGCTCTCGCCCACGATGTGCGTATGAAATGGTGTGGACCGGAGGTCGAGGTCGAGGGCATCATCAGCCTCAAGACGGGCGGTTGCCCCGAGGACTGCCATTTCTGCTCGCAGTCCGGACTCTTCCAGTCGCCGGTTCGCGCGGCCTGGTTGGACATCCCGAGCCTGGTGGAAGCTGCCAAGCAGACTGCGAAGTCGGGCGCCACCGAGTTCTGCATCGTGGCCGCCGTCCGCGGACCTGACGCACGGTTGCTCGCTCAGGTGGCCGCAGGTATCGAGGCGATCCGCAATGAGGTCGACATCCAGATCGCCTGCTCGCTCGGCATGCTGACCCAGGAACAGGTCGACCAACTGGCCGCCATGGGTGTGCACCGGTACAACCACAACTTGGAGACCTCGAAGTCGCACTTCCCGAACGTCGTGACCACACACTCGTGGGAAGAGCGGTGGAACACGCTTCGGATGGTTCGCGAAGCAGGCATGGAAGTGTGCTGCGGCGGAATCCTCGGTATGGGTGAATCATTGGAGCAGCGTGCAGAATTTGCCGCGAACTTGGCTGAACTCGAGCCGGACGAGGTCCCGCTCAACTTCCTCAATCCGCGTCCCGGCACCCCCTTCGGGGATCTGGATGTGCTGCCCGCCAGCGAGGCGCTCAAGTCCGTGGCGGCATTCCGTCTCGCGCTGCCCCGCACGATCCTGCGCTTCGCGGGTGGACGCGAGATCACTCTCGGCGATCTGGGTGCCAAGCAGGGCATCCTCGGCGGAATCAACGCCGTCATCGTCGGCAACTACCTGACCACCCTCGGGCGTCCCGCCGAGAAGGATCTGGATTTGTTGGTGGATCTGCAGATGCCGATCAAAGCACTGAACGACACTCTGTGAGCACTCCGGTGACCGAGGAGCGGTACAACCCGTTCACCGGGCGTCGGATCGTCGACGGTGTCGACGATCCGACGCCGACTGCGGCGTCGATGGGGCTAGAGCCGCCTCGCTTCTGCGAGCAGTGCGGGCGCCGCATGATCGTTCAGGTCAGCCCTGACGGATGGTGGGCGAAATGCTCCCGACACGGTGTCGTCGACTCGATCGACGCCGCCCGCAGGTAGCGTCACTCTGTGTGATCTCTCTTCGGCAGACTCGTCTGCGCACCGCGATCGTGATCGCCGCAACCACTGCGGGCGTGAGCGTGCTCGTCGGTGTGGTGTGGGCGTTCTTGGCTCCGGCCGAGCATCTGTTAGTGGTGTCCGAGGGGCGCGGCGTCGCGTTGACGGGTGAGAGCCTCCATCAGTTCGACGCGAGTGCTGTGTTCATCTGGCTGGCACTGATCGTCGGTGTGCTGTCGGCAGTAGCGGCGTGGTTGGCGCATCTGAGTCGAGGCCCGTATGCCCTGGGCGGGTTGATAGTCGGCTCGGCGGCAGGTGCCGGACTGATGGCACTCGTGGGTTCGGGCGTGACAAAACTGCGTTTCCCCACCGCCGACAATCCGGCGGTCGGGGAGATCATCGCGCGTGCACCGAACATCGGCACCTTGCTTGTGCTTCTGTTTCAGCCGCTCGCGGCGTGCGTCGTGACTTTGGTTCTGGCAGTGCTCAATCCGTACGACGACCTCGGTGTGGGGGACCACCCGGAATCTGGGGATCGGGAATCCGGGGATCCGGCCACCGAGGCCGAACAGACCGACGACGAGGTCCAGCCGAAACTCCCGTAGCCGTTGCTTCTATACAGCCGTTGCTTCTATACAGCCGACGCTTCTCTATACCGCCGACGTCGACGGGCGGTTCGCTGCGGACTTCATTCGCACGTCACCCAACAGTCGACCCGAAATCAACGCTCCCAACCGGCGGGTTGCGAACCGAGTGCTGATCGAGGACACCCAATTCGGCAAACCTGATACGACTGTCGGCGGTGCGTTGCGTCGATCCAGTGCCCGGAAAGCTGTATCCACCACCTGAGTTGCCGTCTGCATGCGCCCGACCGCAGCATCTTCGGAGCCGACGACGTCGAAGAACTCGGTTCGTGTCGGGCCGGGGCACACCGCCAATACGGTCAATCCGCTGCCGCGAGCTTCTGCCCAGAGTGCTTCGGTGAAGTTGAGTACAAAAGCCTTGGACGCGCCGTAGACGGCCATGCCAGGGGTCGGCTGGAACGACGCCGTGCTCGCGATGTTGACGAGCGCTCCGCGTCCGCCCAGGAGATCAGGCAGGAAGGTGTGCGTCAGTTCGACCAGTGTGGCGATGTTGAGCTGAATTTCGGACGTGACGCGCTCGAGATCTTCGTCCACGAATGCTCCGTGTGTTCCGAAACCGGCGTTGTTGATCAGCGAGGTGACGGTGATGCCACGGTTTGTCAGCTCCTGGTGCAGTGTTGCGCCGACGCCGGGCGCCGCCAGGTCGGCAGGCAGAACTGTGACTGTGATGCCGTGGGCGACGCGGAGTTCGGTAGCGAGGGCTTCGAGGCGATCTGCCCGCCTGGCGACGAGAACCAGATTTGCACCGCGAGCGGCGAAGCGGTGAGCGAATTCCACTCCGAGCCCAGCGCTGGCTCCGGTGATGAGGACGGTGGTTCCGGCTACGTCGATGGCCATGGTGGCTCCTTCGGTTCGGGTGATCCCAAATGTAGGCACTGACACCATAGTTGTCAATGGCAACATTTTGATATGGTGCCACCATGCCCGCCCACGAACAGCCGTACCACCACGGCAGCCTGCGACAGGAACTCCTGGCGTCGGCTGAAGCGACCCTCGAGCGAGATGGCGTCGACAAGTTGTCGCTGCGGCAGCTTGCGCGCGAGGCGGGCGTGAGTCACGCGGCCCCTGGCAAGCATTTTCGCGACCGTCAGGCTTTGCTCGACGCCTTGGCTGAAAGCGGATTCCATCGGATGACCGGTGCACTCGAGCGAGCAGTTTCGGAGGCGCCGCCGACCGCGAGAGCCCGGTTCTCCTCGCTCGCCAACGCCTATGTGGATTTTGCGCTCGAGCATCCGGGCCTGTTGTCTCTGATGTACAGCAACAAGCATGCACCCGGTGCGGCCGAGACTGTCGTGAACGCAGGGCACGCGACGATGGACCTGACCGTTCGGCTCGTATCGGAAGCGCAGGCTGCGGGTGACATTGCCGCCGGCGATCCGGAAAGTATTGCGCTGGTTGCCTTTGCGACGTTCCATGGCGTCGCGACGCTGGCCGCGGGCGGAATGTTGGGCGACGTGCCGGTCGGCGATGTCGTGAACGCGGCCTCGACGGTCTTCTGGGCGGGGCTGTCTCGATCTGCCTGATGTGTGGGGCGCGGAATCCCCAGAGTTCTCACAGAACCAACACAAGGGAGCCACAAGATTGCGGACTTACATGGGAGTCAAGAAGTTTGATTCCGAGTGGAGGTTTCGCAATGAGCGTTTCTGAGATCGCCCCGAACAGGGGAGTTGTACTTGTCACGGACATCGGATTCGAGCACGGTGCGCGTATCGCCGCCGAGTTTCTCGACGCCGGTTGGAGCGTGGCGGTCACCGCGCGGACGGTGACAGAATTGGTGCGCATCATGGCGGGAAAACCGACCCATCGCTTCTTTGCGATAGTCGCTGATCCGACGGATCGTTGGCAGGCCGATCGGATTCTCGATCGGGTGACGACGCGGTTCGGCGCAATCAATCGGGTCATCGATCCGGCCGGCGCGGTGAACTCGGCGTGGCTGCAACGCGGAAGTTTCGAAGCCGTTGCCTGAGAACCTGATCGACGTCAGCTCGGGGGACGCAGTGCCGCGAACTCGTCGGTGACTCGCAAGGTGGAGTCGGTGAAGCGGTACAGGGCCGGTGGGCGTCCGCCCGACTTGCCGGACGGTGCGGTGTTGCCGGTGGGAGTCAGTACGCCTCGGCGACCCAGTACGCGTTGCAAGTTGGTTGCGTCGACTTGGTAACCGAGTGCGGCGCAGTAGATTTCGCGCAGTATCGACATCGCGAACTCTTCGGGAGCCAGCCCGAATGCGATGTTGGTGTAGGAGAGTTTTGCAGCCAGTCGATTACGCGCGTGCCGTACGACGGTTCCGTGGTCGAACGACATCTCCGGCAACTTCGAAACAGGGTGCCAGGCCGTGTCGGGCGGAAGTTGTGGGTCGGCGCTGAGGGGAACGAGTCCGAGGAAGGTCGACGCGATGCGGCGCGGGCCCGGCACTCGTTGTGGATCACTGAAGACGGAGAGTTGCTCGAGGTGGGCGACCTTTCGTAGGTCGACCTTCTCGGCGAGGAGTCGTCGAGCGGAGGTCGTCAGGTCCTCGTCGTCGCGCAAAGTGCCCCCGGGCAGGGACCATGTGCCTTTCTGTGGGTTGAGTGCGCGCTGCCACAGCAGCACGGCCAACTCTTCGCGCCCTTGTGGGCAGTGATCGCCGTCACCTGCGGCGATGCTTGCGGGGAAGGTGCGAACTTGGAACACCGCTGCAAGCACTTCGTGGGTGGTGTTACTATTGGGCACGTTTTCGATCCTAAGTCGAAAACCTCGAATACGGAAATCCGGGCCAGCCCGTCCGGATTTGAACTGGGTGACGAGCCCGGGTTCACGGTGAAGGAGAACGCCATGACGACCACGACGTTATGGGAGGGATCGGCCTCGCAGATTCACGACGGCCCCGGCGGATACAACGGAGTCGAAGCGACCCCCGAGTGGGCCGCTGAGATCAAACGTCTGGCTCGCGAACGCGGCGCGACGATTCTTGCGCACAACTACCAGCTGCCTGCGATTCAGGACGTCGCCGATCATGTCGGCGACTCCCTGGCGCTTTCGCGAATCGCTGCCGAGGCGCCCGAGGACACGATTGTCTTCTGCGGTGTGCACTTCATGGCCGAGACCGCGAAGATCCTGTCGCCGTCCAAGACGGTGCTGATCCCGGACGAGCGTGCCGGCTGCTCTCTGGCCGACTCGATCAATGCCGAGCAGCTTCGTGAGTGGAAGGCCGACAACCCGAACGCCCTCGTCGTGTCCTATGTCAACACCACGGCCGAGGTCAAGGGTCTCACCGACATCTGCTGCACGTCGTCCAATGCCGTCGACGTGGTCAACTCGATTGATCCCGACCGGGAAGTTCTCTTCCTCCCGGACCAGTTCCTCGGAGCTCACGTCAAGCGCGTCACAGGCCGCACCAACATGCAGATCTGGGCCGGTGAATGCCACGTCCACGCGGGTATCAACGGTGACGAGTTGTCGGCGAAGTCCAAGGCTCACCCCGATGCCGAGCTTTTTGTGCACCCTGAATGTGGTTGCGCTACTTCGGCTCTGTACCTCGCCGGTGAAGGCGCGGTCCCCGCGGACAAGGTCAAGATCCTCTCCACCGGCGGAATGCTCGACGCTGCCCGCGTCACCAAGAGCAAGCAGGTTCTGGTCGCCACCGAGATCGGGATGCTGCACCAGTTGCGCAAGGCAGCGCCCGACGTCGATTTCCAGGCCGTCAACGACCGCGCGTCGTGCCCGTACATGAAGATGATCACGCCTGCCGCGTTGCTTCGCTGCCTTCTCGAGGGCAAGGACGAGGTCCACGTCGATCTCGAGATGGCCAAGCGTGCGCAGAAATCGGTGCAGCGCATGATCGAGATCGGTAATCCGGGCGGCGGCGAGTGAGCAGCCCTGCCGGGCGTTTCGCCTGGGAGGCTCATGCCGACCTGGTCGTCGTGGGAGGCGGTGTCGCGGGCCTCACCGCTGCGCGCACCGCTTCTCTGCGGGGGCTGAAAGTACTCACGGTCAGCAAGGGTGGTCCGACGGACACCTCGACTCAGTACGCGCAGGGCGGCATCGCAGTCGTCGACGATCTGAATACGGATTCCGTCGAGTCGCACGTTGCGGATACGTGTGAGGCCGGCGTCGGCTTGTGCGACGAGGAAGCCGTCTATTCCATCGTCGAAGCTGGTCACGACGCAGTTGCGGCGCTGGCCGCGTTGGGCGCGGTCTTCGATCGCGGGCGAGACGGCGAGGTGTCGCGCACCCGCGAGGGTGGGCACAGCACGCGTCGGATCATCCATGCGGGCGGCGACGCCACGGGTGCGGAAGTGCAGCGGGCTCTCAACGCTGCCGGCCTCCCCGTTCTGTTCGGTGCAGCGGCAGTCCAGGTGGTGACCAACCGGCGCGGGGTGTGTGGACTCATTGTCTCCTCGCCGGAAGGGCTCGGAGTGATCCATGCGCCCGCGGTACTGCTCGCTACCGGTGGACTCGGTCAGCTGTATGCCTGCAGTACAAATCCGCCCGGTGCAACTGCCGACGGAATCGCGTTGGCGCTCGAAGCAGGTGCGGCAATTGCGGATCTGGAATTCGTTCAGTTCCATCCGACGGTCCTCTTCACTCCGGGTGGAGTAGGTCGCCGGCCCTTGATCAGTGAGGCGGTCCGCGGCGAAGGTGCGATTCTTGTCGACGCCAACGGCGATTCGGTCACCGCAGGTGTTCATCCGCTGGGTGATCTCGCCCCGCGTGACGTGGTCTCGCGCGCAATCGCAGCACGCCTACGAGATCTCGGCACCGATCACGTCTACCTGGACGCCCGCAAGCTCGACGGCTTCGATTCGCGGTTCCCGACCATCACCGCATCCTGTCTCGAAGCGGGCATCGATCCACGCACCCAACTCATTCCCGTCGCTCCGGCCGCGCACTACTCGTGCGGTGGAGTCGCCACCGACGTCCATGGACGAACGGGAGTGCCTGGACTCTACGCAGCGGGCGAAGTGGCTCGCACGGGATTGCACGGCGCGAATCGTCTTGCGTCCAACAGCCTTCTCGAGGGTTTGGTGGTCGGGGAGCGTGCCGGAATCGCAGCTGCCGAGCGTCGCGAGGTTCATGCCGAAGTGGTCAACGTGGTGCGCAAGCCGATGCCGATCCTCCCACGAGAGACTGTGCAGTCCGTCATGACAGCACACGCGTCGGTGGTTCGCGACGGAGGCGGTCTCCAGACTGCGCGAGCCGCGCTTGCCGACGCCGATCAGACAGTGGCGGTGGCTGCTGGGGACCTCGAAGACGCGGCGCTCACACTGACCGCGACAGCGTTGGTCGATGTAGCCGTGGCACGAACCGAGAGCCGAGGCTGTCACACCCGCACCGACTATCCTGAAACAGATCCGAATCAGCGTCGCAGCACTCGGATCAAGATGAGTGCCGATGGAGCGCTCGAAATACCAGACATGTTGTTGACAGGAGTTCATTGATGACCGAGCAGAAGATCCTGCCCGCGCCGCTCGACCGTGACGAACTGCTCACGTTGGTCAGGCTCGCTCTGGACGAGGATCTGCGCTATGGCCCCGATATCACTTCTACCGCAACGGTTCCCGCCGATGCAGTCGCGAAGGCCTCGGTCGCATCACGCTCCTCGGGTACTGTCGCCGGCATCGACGTCGGACTGCTTGTTCTCGACGAGGTGATCGGCGCGGGTAACTACGAGGTCGTTGATCGGGTGGCCGATGGAACTCGGGTTGCGCCAGGTCAATCGGTGCTCACCGTCGTCGCGCCCACCCGCGGCCTTCTTACCGCAGAGCGGACGATGCTCAACCTCGTCTGCCATCTCTCGGGAATCGCCACGGCGACGTCGCAGTGGGTCGACGCCATCGCCGGCACTCATGCCAAAGTGCGGGACAGCCGAAAGACACTGCCCGGACTACGTTCTCTGCAGAAATATGCAGTCCACGTGGGCGGAGGCGTCAACCACCGTATGGGATTGGGTGACGCGGCGTTGATCAAGGACAACCACGTTGCCGCTGCCGGTTCGGTGGTCGCAGCACTTCGTGCGGTCCGTGAGCTCGCGCCGGACATCGAGTGCGAAGTCGAGGTCGACAACCTCACTCAGCTCGACCAGGTGCTGGCGGAGAACGTGGAACTTATTCTGCTGGACAACTTCCCGCTGTGGCAGACGCAGATCGCGGTCCAACGCCGAGACGCTGTTGCCCCCGAAACCAAGCTCGAGTCATCCGGTGGTCTCACCATCGACGTTGCCGCAGAGTACGCCCGAACCGGCGTCGACTACCTCGCTGTAGGTGCCTTGACGCACTCGGTGACAGTGCTCGACCTCGGGCTCGACATGTAGGTGCCGCTATTGCTCGGCGTCCAGCATTTGCGGGACGGCCGAGCGAAGCGCGCTTGTCACGGTTGCGACCGCCGGGTGAGCGTCGGAGCCGGCTCGGTGTGCGATCTTGGTCCTTCGTCGAATGGGCATCGGCGTCAGGCGCACTCCGAGTGGCGGATGGATTGCTCCGAGTTCCGGGACCAGCGAAACGCCCTGCCCTGCAGCGACGAGGGCGAGAACGGTGGCGAACTCGTCGATGTGGTGTCGCACTTTCGGGGTGAACCCGGCCGCTTGGCACGCGCGAATGGTCATTGCATGACAAGCAGTTCCGGGGATCGCAGTAATCCAGTGCTGCTCCACGCAGTCGGTCAGCGCGGTAATGGTGCTGTCGGGATCTGTAGCGGTGTCGTTCGACGCCAGATAGACCGATTCGCTGCACAGAGGCAACGCTGTCAGGCCCGGTTCGCTGGGACGAGGGACGAAGTCGTAGTCGTGAATCAACGCCAAGTCCAGATTCCCAGCTCGTAGGGCGTCGGCGACGTCCGCTGGGTCGATCTCCGAAACCATCGGTTCCAACCCGGGATGCTCGCGAGAGAGGGCGATCAATGCCGGCGGGAGGATCGCCCGTGCGGCGGTCGGGAACGTTCCGATGCGCAGCGGCCCCGCCAGTCCACGACGCGCGTCGACCAATTCACCCGACGCCTGCTCCAGGCGTTGCAGGATGACTTCGGCATGACGTGCGAGGTTCTCACCGGCCGGTGTGAGGCGGACGCGACGGCCTGTTCGTTCCAGCAGCGGCACGCCGGCTTCACGTTCGAGGACGGCCAATTGCTGCGACACCGCGGAGGGACTGAACGACAGCGCCTCGGCAACGGCAACGATGGTTCCGCGCAGCGCTAGTTCGCGCAATAGCTTCAGTCGACGAACATCGAGCATCAGCTCAGCTTACGCTCGACGATGGAAATGCGAACTAGACCTACAAGGTCTGT
This sequence comes from Rhodococcus sp. 5A-K4, assembly GCF_046097995.1. Taxonomy (NCBI): domain Bacteria; kingdom Bacillati; phylum Actinomycetota; class Actinomycetes; order Mycobacteriales; family Nocardiaceae; genus Rhodococcus; species Rhodococcus sp. 5A-K4. The sequence goes on along the minus strand of NZ_JBJURM010000011.1, from coordinate 63,340 downwards.
TCGGTGAGGCTGAGTTCTATGACTACGACTCGAGTTGACCTGGCCGGAATCCATGCACCACTGATCACGCCCTTCGAGAGCGACGGTCGTGTTGCAACCGACGCACTCGAACAGCTTGCGCACCAGGTCCTCTCCGAAGGTGCGGTCGGACTCGTTGCACTGGGGACTACAGCGGAAACCGCAACCCTCACCGAGCAAGAGAGAGTGACCGTTCTGGATATCTGTGCGAGCGTGTGCCGTGCGAGAGGTGCGACGTTGATCGTGGGCGCGGGTAGCAACGACACGGCGGGCAGTGCGCAGGCGCTCGGGAGGCTGACTCGGTGGCCTGACGTCTCGGCGGCCTTGGTGCCGGTTCCCTCCTTCACGAGGCCGTCGAAAGCCGGTGTGGTGGCGCATTTCGCGCATCTGCAGTCGTCGAGCCGCGTGCCGCTGATCGTCTATCACGTGCCGTACCGAACTGCGTGCGATCTGGACAGCGGCACTTTGCGGGAGCTGGGTGCTTTGCCCGGGGTTGTTGGTGTGAAGTATGCCGCGGGCGGTATCGACGTAGCTGCCGTCGAACTCTTCGCGGATCTTCCGGACGACTTCGCCGTACTGGCGGGGGATGATCTGTTTCTCGCGCCGCTTCTGGCCTTGGGTGCGTCAGGCGGAATCTTGGCGTCCGCTCATCTCTCGACCGCCGAGTTCGTGCGCCTGGTGAAGGCTTGGGACAGTGGAGATGTGGACAGTGTTCGCGATCTTGGGCGACGGTTGTCGACGCTGTCAGGAGCTCTCTTTTCCGAATCGAACCCGACTGTCATCAAGGGAGTGTTGCATGCCTTGGGGCAGATTCCGACTCCCCATGTGCGACTGCCGTTGCTACCTGCGAGTGACGAATCGGTAGCGCGGGCGCTCGAGGTCTACCACTCTTGACTCGAACGGGTGTTCGAGTATTGTTGGGGGTGGGGATCGGGGGATTCAATGAGTGTCTATCTGTCGGATGTGGTTTCGGGTTCTGCGGTGGGGTTGCGCGGACGACTGTGGCGGTTGTCTGCTTCTGAGTTGCGTGCTGCTGCTATCGAGGCGAGTGCGGAGATTCTTCGTCTCGAGGCTGTTCGTGTGGCGGTGGTGGACGAGTTGTCGTTGCGGCCGGATGATCAGGTGATTGCGAGCCGCGGGGTGGGTTGCTGGTTGGCGGCGAACACGATGCTGCAGGTTCGGGATGGGAAGAAGATCGCCGCGTTGGGTGCGGCGCTTCGGCCGTTTCCGGCGGTGGCTGCTCGGTTCGATGTCGGGGATTGCTCCTTCGATCATGCCGTGTTGATCGTGGCGTTCTGCGAATCACCACCGAAGGGCATGCCGGACGAAGCGCTCCCTCGCTGTATCGACTTGTTGCTGGCTGCCGCTTCCGGAGTGGAGGCCACGACCACGAAGGTACGGAACGTCATCGCGACCTTGGAGCGCATTTTCGAATCGGATGAGATTCCACCCGCCGAAGATGTGGATCGGAACGAGTTGCGGATCGCGTCGACGTTGAACGGTCGGGTGGTGGTGCGCGGTGATTTCGATGCTCTCACCGGTGAAATGTTGTTGTCGGCGTTGTCGAATCTGACGATGCCCACCCCGGCACCCGATGGAACCCCGGATTCTCGGTCGGCGGCGAAGCGGACCGCGGACGGGTTCACCGAACTGATTCGCCGCTACCTGGACTGCGCCAAGACTGGCACGGACGGTGGTCAGCGTCCGCATGTGAATGTGCACATCAACGCCCGTGATCTGGCGGAGCATCGGGACTGCGCCGCCGCACCCTCGCCCGATGGTGGTGCTGTGGCTGTGTCGGATCTTGATGTCGGGCATATGCCGTGGCTCGGGCCACTGTCGGTCTCGCAGACCAGGCTTCTCGGCTGCGACTGTTTCCTGTCGACTGTTCTGCTCGATGATCACGGGGCGCCGCTCGATGCGAAACCCGGGAAACGATTAGTGTCCGCGGAGCAGCGAGTGGCGCTGATCGCCCGAGACAAAGGCTGCGCATTCCCGGGCTGCACATGCGTGCCCGCCTGGACCGATGCGCACCACATCCGGCACTGGGCCAACGGCGGCCCGACGGTGATGAACAACCTTGTCCTGCTGTGCCGTTCACATCATCGATTGATGCACCGAAAAACGGGGTTCGTCGGGAAATGGGAAATCCGGATCGGGGTCGACAACAAACCGTGGTTCATCCCACCGCCCTCGATCGACCCGCAGCAGCACCCGCGACCGGCCAACACCACCTTCAAAACCTGACTGAGCGGTGAGACCCGTTCAGATACACAACTTCACGTCGATAGGCTTCAACTCGTAGATACACCCGGGTTGGGGCCTGGAGGCCGTGTGTTGTGAACGGCTGCAGATATGGGGGAGGTCATATGGTTGTGGACGTTGTGCAAGCGGTCGAGAGCGATGGGCCGGAGATTCTGGCGCTGCGGCACGCGGCAGAAGACTGGTTGGCAGAACGCGGAATCATCCAGTGGCGCCCACGTGAAGTGTCTGTCGAGCAGGTCGGGCAGCAGATTTCGAGAGGGGAGTTCTTTGTTGCGCGAGATCGGGCGCAGTCGAGGATTGTCGGCGCCCTGCGGTTGATCTGGTCAGACCCCGTGGTCTGGCCCGATTCGAACGAGCCTGCCGGCTACGTGCACGGATTGGTTATCGATCGAGAATTCTCGGGCACCTCGTTGGGCGAACGCTTACTCGTCTGGGCCCATCGACGGTCCGCGGAGGAGGGCGCGCAGTACTTGCGGCTCGATTGTGTCGAAACGAACGTGCGGTTGCGCCGCTATTACCGAGACGCGGGTTTCGCCGAGGTAGGGCGTCGTGACTTCGGAGATGTTGTCGACAACGGTTGGTTCAGCGTCGTGCTGTTCGAGCGTTCCCTGACCTGATTCATTCACAGCAACTTTCCAGCCGGCTCCCAGTGCCGCCGGGGTTGAACGCGCGATCGTTGGCAGGACAGTAACTCGCGAAGGGACTTCCTGATGACCGCCGTTCTGCATCCGGCCCCGCCTCAGCGGCCGACACCAACTGCCCATCGAGCCGAGCCCTCGCCGTCGTGGTTCCGCACTCGTCGTACAGGATTGGCGCTGACGATTCTGTTGGCAGCAACGGCGGTCTTGTATTTGTGGAATCTGACCGCGAGTGGCTACGCCAATACCTTCTACGCTGCGGCGGCGCAGGCCGGCTCCCAGAATTGGAAAGCGTGGTTCTTCGGCTCCCTCGATACCTCGAATTTCATCACTGTCGACAAACCGCCCGCTTCATTGTGGGTCATGGGTCTGTCCGGACGAATCTTCGGATTTTCGAGTGCCAGCCTTCTTGTTCCGCAGGCGTTGATGGGCGTCGGATCGGTTGCGCTCGTGTATGCGGCCGTCAAACGAGTGGCGACGCCGGCTGCGGGTCTTGTGGCGGGAGCTGTGTTGGCAGCTACGCCCGCTGCCGCCCTGATGTTCAAGTTCGACAATCCCGATGCATTGCTTGTTCTGCTCATGACTCTCGCCGGCTACTTCGTGATTCGCGCCATGTGCACGGCGGTGGGTCGACGAGCCGCAATGTGGGTGGCGCTCGCAGGAGTCGCGCTGGGCTTCGCTTTTCTCACCAAGATGTTGCAAGGGCTGATGGTGTTGCCTGCATTTGGTGCCGCGTATTTGATTGCCGGACAGGTGCGCTTGCGGACTCGCCTGTTCCACCTGGTGATCGGTGCTGCGTCCGTTGTCATATCGGCTGGGTGGTGGGTGTTGGCAGTGTGGCTGTGGCCCGCTGATTCTCGCCCGTACATCGGCGGATCGATCAACAACAGCGTCATGGACTTGGTGCTGGGATACAACGGATTGGGTCGACTTTTCGGGAGCACCGGTGGCGGAATGTCCGGTGGTAGTAGTGGAATGGCCGGTGGCAGTGCAGGTTCCAGCTTTGGGGGAAGTGCCGGACTCGATCGGCTGTTCGGCAGCGAGATGGGTATCCAGATTTCCTGGCTGATTCCTGCGGCACTGATCGCGTTGGTGTTCGGACTCCTCGCCCGTGGGCGTGCACCGCGCACAGATCTTCTCCGTGCGTCGTTGATCCTGTGGGGTGGTTGGTTTCTCGCTACCGGCCTGATCTTCAGCTACATGTCCGGAACGATCCACCCCTATTACACAGTTGCGCTGGCGCCTGCTGTTGCGGGGATGATCGGCGTCGGTGGATACGCCCTGTGGTTGGTGCGTGCCCGCTGGATCGGACGCTGCGGCTTGGCGGCGATGATGCTGTCCGCAGGAATTTGGAGCTGGGTGTTGTTGCACCGCAATGCCGAATGGCTGCCGATGCTGAAGTGGATTCTGTTGGCGGGCAATGTCGTCGGCGCGATCCTGGTTCTGGTGGGAGCCAAGGGTCGATTTCGCAAGCTCGCTGCCGCTGGATTGATCATCGGTTCGTTGGCAGGGATAACCGGTTCGGCGTCTTACGCGATTGCCACTGCCGCAACAGCGCATGGTGGGTCCATCCCGACGGCAGGACCAACCGGCGCCGTGTCCGACTCCGGAATGGGTGGGGGAGGAGGCATGGGTGGGGGCCAAGGGCAGGGAGACGGTGGGGCTCTGCCGAACTCTGATGACGCGAGCAGTAATCCGACGGCGAGTGGGCCAGGAACAACGAGTGGGCCAGGAACAAGCAGTGGTAGCGAAAGTACTTCCGAGTTGACGGCAATGTTGGTCAATGCGGGCACCACGTGGTCGGCCGCGACCAACGGATCGCAAAGCGCAGCAACCTACGAGTTGGCCAGCGATACTGCGGTGATGGCGATCGGCGGTTGGAGTTCTGATCCCGCACCGACGCTGGACCAGTTCATCGAGTACGTGGCAGACGGCGAGGTCCACTACTACATCGCCAGTGGCCAGGGCGGAAGCCCGAGAGCTAGCCAAGGCGGGGAGAGTACGTCGAATGCTATTCAGGAATGGGTCGAAGCGAATTTCACGTCGACAACGGTGGGAAATTCTACGATCTACGACCTCAGCGGGTATGTCGGATAGCGACGTAGTTGTTGTCATAGGCAATGATCGAGAAATGTCTGGGCGCACCGCACACGAGTCGAACCGTCGCCGCGAGCAATGGACCTGGCGCGACGGGCTGGTGATCGTCTCAATCGTCGCATTGGGAACTGTTGTCGCGGCGGTGACGAACGAAGACACGGGCACGTCGATTCCTGGCTGCGATTCGGTGGCATCGCCGGGTCCGCCGGTGCGTATCAACTACGGTTTTACCGGTGAGCCCGGTTATGACGACCCGGACTATCCATGGTTCTCGGGACCGAAGGCCACCGCCATGAGCGACGCACTACTCGAATCGTTGCCTTCCGATGTCGACGTTGCATTTGCGAGTCCATCGAAATCGCTCGAGTTTGCGCCGATCCAGAATTACCGGGGCGTTTCGTTTCCCGACGGGGTCGACCCGATCGAGTTCAGCGGTTCGACGTCGGCGAAGGGAACCTTGACTCGCGTCGGGCGGACTGCGGATATCTCGGTTCAGGTTCGTGCATGGGATCAGCCGGTGCCACCGTGCCTGGAGGGGCTGGTGGATCGGCGGGAGTATCTCGCGAACGGAACAGTGCTCGATATCTCAGATTTCGAGGACAGAGCAGATTTCGAAGACAAAGACGGTTCGGAAGTCGGGGGCGAGCGCGGTGTAGTCGCTTATCTCGGTGACGGATCCAGAGTTGTTGCGAGCATCGACACATCGACCGGGACTTCGACGGATACTGGTCCGCTTTTGACGATGGACGAACTGATCGCGGTCGCGACAGCGCCCGGGCTCGCTGTGACTGAGCCGGTCCCAGACTCGACGCCGCCACCGATGGCATCCTGCTACACCGATTCCATGAATGCCGGTCCACCTGCGACGCGCATGGATATCGACCGACTGAATCAGTTGCTCGATGCACGTTGGAAGGATCTCGGCGCAGAAGAGGTCACTTTGGAACGCTCGCTCGGTTCGCTGGTTCCGGATGACTACGGACGGGGAGGGGCGTGCGAACAAATCGTCGTCTCGACATCGGACGGCCGCGGTGATGTCGAGATATCGATTGGTACGGCCGTCCCGGAACCAGGCGCGATCCTGACGTTGCCCAACGCCACCACGGTGACTCGCCTGGTCGATCCCGATGGCTCGGGCGATGACACGGTCCGGGTTGTTCACCCCTCCGGCGAAACAGTAGTGGTGACCCAGTTCGTGACATCGGCTGGCTCCACATCGGCGTCGCCTTTGACGATCGAACAGCTCGAGTTCATCGCAACGACTCCAGGGCTGGTGATTTCGCGGTAGTAGTGGACGCGTCTCGGTTACCGTGTCGCGAATGGCAGGAGAAATTGGTCGGTGGCGTCTGTTGATTTGCGTAGTAGGCATGGCTTCCTCGATCGGGCTCGTGGGATGCACAGTCGATTTGGAGCAATCGTCACCCTCGCGGGAGACACCAGTCGGTGGTCTTTCTGCAGGTTCAGAGTGCCCAGGCGACCCCATTGTGGAGGCGGCATTGGCTGACGCACTGCGCTCACGAGCATCCGAGTTACCTACTGGATTGACAGTCGGCGGCGGATCGTTTGATAGTGAATCGCGAAATGTCCGCCTCGATCTGTGCGTCGTGGATACCGACCCGCGCGACTCGGCTTCGTTGACCGCCCGGGCCATTCAGGCTTCGCCTCTTGGTGATTCGGTGAGCTCGATGGTCGTCCAAGTCCGCGAGCCGAATGGGTCGGCGACGACGGTGACGTGTGCCGACTTCACAGCGCACGACTTCTCGGGCGACCCTGCGGCGACGCGGAATGCGTGGGTGTAGGCATCAGCTGGCAGAATCGGAAGTCAATGTTCTTGTTGTCGAGTGACGTCGGAGGCTCAACGAATGGGCGATGCCAGCCCTGCTCGCGGTGACGACTTCTCCACGTGGTTCATTGACCAGTTCTCCGTGTACTGGCAGTCCGGTGGTGGAGCTCGCATCGAGGGACGCATTGCGGGCTATTTGTTGATCAGCGAGTCGCCAGGGGTCAGTGCCGAAGAGTTGGCGCAGGCACTGGGCGCCAGTCGCGGATCGGTGTCCACTTACATTCGCCGGTTGATCGACCGGGGGTTCGTCAAGCTCACGCGCAAGCCTCGGGATCGGACTCACTACTACGTCATGGATTCCGACGTGTGGGGCGGATTCCTCGAAACAGAGCACGTGTATCTCGAGAATCAACGCAAACTCGCGACTGAAGCACTGCAGTACGCAAATCCCAACGGCCCCGCCTACATTCGTGTCCTCAACATGCGCGATTACATGGGGTGGATCATCGACAATCGAATGTTGAGTAGCGAGTGGATGCGATTCAAAGCCCAACGCGACGGCAAGAAGCCCGCATCCGAATAGGACGCGGGCTTCTCGATCGCGCGATGCTGATCTACATCACTTGTTCAGCTTTGCGATTGCCTCGTCGATCATCGGCGCGTAGCGCTCGAGCGACCAGGGCACGGTCAGCGGGTTGATCATCGAGGAACCGGTGACGAAGGGCTGCTCGGTCGGAGCGATGACAGTTCCCCGAGTCACAGCGGGGATGGCCTGGTAGGCGGGCTGCGCTTCGATCTCGGCTCGATTGGCCGGGTCCGAGTAGAAGGTGAAGAGTAGGTCGGACTTGTCGAGGAGGTTTGCGTTCTCGAGGCCGATGACGGCGGAGTCTGTTCCTTCAGATTCCGTCAAGGTGTATACGACGGGATCCACCTGCAAGCCGAGTGCGCGGACCATGGCCACGCGCTGCTCTTCGGCGAAGAAGACGCCGAGGGTTCCTGGGCCCGTGTTGTAGATGAAGGAAAAGCTGACGTCGGCGTAGTTCGGATGTGCTGCAGTCGATTCCGCGAACTGCGACTTGATCTTGTCGATTTCGGCTGTCGCCTTCTCGGATTCGCCCATGGCTTTGCCGATGACGTTGATTTGCTCTTCCCACGTGATGGTCCACGGGCTTTCGGCGTAGGCGACGGTCGGCGCGAACGCGTTCAGTGAGTCGAACTGCTGCTGGGTGATGCCGGACCAGGGGGCGAGGATCAGGTCGGGCTCGAGAGCGATGATCGCTTCGATGTTGAGGTCGGTGCCGCCGGTGAACTGCTCTGGCAGTTCGCCACCCTGCTTCGTGACCGCTTCGTGCACCCACGGCAGATATCCGGTGTCGTCGCTGCCCCATGCGTACTTTTCGACGCCGACGGGAATTGTGCCGAGCGCGATCACGGTCTCCGCCGACCCCATGCCGAGGGTCACGATTCGCTCGGGCTTTTCGGTGATGACGGCGTTTCCGAGCGCACTTTCGATGGTGACGGTTTCGAAGTCGCTGCTGCTCGATTCGGTTGCGGTGTCGTTGTTACTGCATCCGCCGATTACCAGGGCGGCAATGACCAATCCGCTCAGGGCCACAGTTCGGCGAAGTGAGCGCACACGGGCGTATCGCATGGGGAACCTTCCGTTGTCGATGCGCCGAGGAGTGAGACTCCGACGGATCGCAGCCGACGGCCGGTTCCAGGCGCGTCAGGAAGCATAGGCTAGCCTTTGCCAAAGTTTCAAATCTCTTGAAAGTTCACGAGGCGGCAAACGCCGACATGACAGGGGGATCCGTCGGCGTTTGCCGGTCAGGCTCAGCAGGTAGGCACGTCGACCGTGATCTTCGGCTCGTCGACCAGCGGCTGGACAGGGACACGGGCTTCGCCCTCGGCTGTGGGCTCGGTCAGATCGAACTTCAGCTCAACGGTCTGTCCTCGCGGAATGACGGCCCTTGTCATGAATGCCGGGTGGCCCTGTTCGGTTCCGTTGACGGCAAACGAAATCTGCCCGCCCACGGAGACTGCGTCGAGTTTGGCGCCGGTCGTTGCCAGCAGTGTGACTGCAGCCACGTTGGTGCCCTTGGGTAGTCGTCCGGGGTTGTCGACGATCCCGCTGACATATTCGGTCAGGTCGGCGTCGGGCGCGTTGTTTGTCAGTCGAACGGTGACCGTTGTCTTTCGGGTGTCGCCGGTGCACGTCTGGGCTGTGTAGGCGATTTCTCGTGTGAGGTAGTAGTCGAGCTTGTTGCCGGCTTGGTTGTTGATCACCACACCGGCGTACGGAGCGGCATCATCGGGAATGGTGTGCCCGAGGACGGTGTCGGCGAGAACCGATTGTTCGTCGGGGTGAGAGCTCCACACGGCGATTCTGCCCTCGCTGACGCCCTTGCCCAGAGCTTCCAGCAGTGCGCTCGGCGACTTGATGTTCCCGGTCATCTTCTCCACGACACGAGCTGCGATTGTCTGCAGATACTGCTTTCGTGCCTTGTTGTCGGAAGGGAAGCGAGCGTACGCAGTCGACTCGGTCAGTTCCACGACGTTGTCGGCGGTGACCGACTCTCCGTCGGGCATCTTGATCGGTCCCACCGCTTCGAGGATGTAACTCAGGGCGATCGGATCGGTCGCTATCGCACCGTCGACCATCTCACCCCCGGACTCCTGTGACCACAGGGACTGCCAGATCTGCGCTGCGTAGGGAAAGTGCGAGCTGAGGTTGCTGTTGCGAGAATCGGTGGTCGGGCGACTGGTTCCGTAGAGCTGGTTGAAGTCAGGACCAAGGTCTATCGGTTGATTATCCAGTGTTAGTTCGGAGTTGGGGGAGAGCGTGTCCACCCGAGCGGCGCCGTTGTCGACTCGGACGATGCCGTATCCACCCAACAGGCCGCCGGTTCCTCGGGCTTCGGCATTGGTCTGGAAACCGATGAAGTAATTGCGCGGTCCGTCGGTGCCGAGCATCGCGGGTGCGATGCGCGCCGCGGTGGCGGTGTTCGTCAGGAGGGTAGCCAGTTCGCTTGTCTGCGACTGCAATTCTGCTCTGGCATCGTTAACTCGGCCCAGGTACTTCGATTCGCGAACTTCCTGTGCCTGCGACGACAGCAATTCCGCGGCGATAGCTGTTTCGGCCAATTTCGGTTCCGCTTCGCGTAACGGTGCGAGTGCCAAGCGTCCACCAGGCTGGACCAATTCCGTTGGTGCGAGTGAAGTTCCGACAGTGACAGCGGGACCGAGAACGTCACGCGTGAGTCCCTGAACGACCTCGGTCATCTGACGCGTCGTGTCGAAGGGCGACCCGATGACCGGAATTGCGGTGGCGATGTTCCAGGGGAGTGAATGGGTGTTGTCGTACGCTGCGGATGCATTTCGATCGGCTTCCACCGCGGCGGACTCTGCGACCCCGGTATCCCCGGCCAGAAGTGCACTCTTCGCCGATTGTGCATGGTCGCGAGCTGCTTCAAGGTTGTCTTTCGCCTCGTATGCCGTGTACCCGAGCCAGGCCACGAAACCGCCCACGACCAGTGCCGTTCCCGTGATTACGGCTACAGTTCGACGGCCTCCCGGCAGTGTGACCGTCCTCTTCGGTTCGCGCTCCGGGCCCCTCGGTGGGATGGTGTTGGAGCCGCTCGGTTCAGCCCCGGAATCGTCGTCGGACTTTGGTCCCACCGTGTCGTTGTTCATCCGCTGAAGCTCCTGACGTTTGAGTGCGTGAAAGCTGCGTCGACATGTCTAGCAGTGTTGGCCCAGTGGTGAAAACTTAGACGAGACAGTAGGGTTCGGTTCGGCCGTTCGTGGTGTTCGCTCCCATGGATTCACGTGATCAGCCATCGAATGTTCGTGAAAAACAAGGCTGGTGAAATGTGAGGTGACGGGTTGAGTGCTTTTCCGTTGTCTCGGGCTCAGCTCGCGCTGTGGTTTGCGCAGCAACTGAGTCCGTCAACTCCGTTCGTGGTGGCTCAGTACGTGGAGCTACGAGGACCGGTTGACGTCGACGCTCTGATCGCGGCAACGAACACGGCATGTCATGAATTGGAGTCGCCGTTCGTTCGCCTCGTCGCCACTGATGCCGAGCCGGCGCAGATTGTCGATCACTCGATCGTCGACGATCTCGCATACCTCGACTTACGCAGCGACGACGACCCGGTTCAGCGCGCGAACGAGTGGATGACAGCGGAATGCTCACGGCCACTTGACGTGATGTCTGACCGCCTGATCTCGGCGACTTTGCTTCATCTGGCAGACGATCACTATTTCTGGTACTCGCACGCCCATCATCTCGTGCTCGACGGACACGCGGCGATGACACTCACCGCGCGGGTGGCCGAGCGCTATTCGCATCTGGTTCATGGCAAGACGCTGACTCCATTCGGTGGTGTCGGGGTACGTGCACTGCACGACCTCGACGTCGACTACCGATCCTCGTCGCGGTATCGATCGGACAAGCAGTACTGGACGGAGATGTCCGAAGGCCTGCCCCGCCCGGTTCGCCTCACCGACGGTGCCGGCCTGACGTCCATGCCGCAGCACATGATGGTGCGGACACTGAATCCAACTCTTGCAAAACATCTTTCGAATGTAGCGACCGAGTGGACTACGTCCGAGGTGGCGGTCCTCGTCGGTGCATTCGCGTCCTATCTCGGTCGCATGACTGATTCCGATGACGTAGTCCTCAGCTTGCCGGTGTCCGGCCGCACCACGGCGACGTCGAAACGTTCAGGTGGGATGCTGTCCAACATCGTGCCTGTTCGTGCGCAACTCGAACGGGATCTGTCGCCACAAGAACTGGTGCGTCAGATCTCGGTTCAGATGACCGGTGCACTACGCCACCAGCGATTCCGCTACGAGGACATGGGCTTCCAGGAGGGTCAGGGCAGATCCCGTGAGGCGGCGGGCCCGGCCGTGAACGTCATGATGTTTCACGAAGCCATTCGGCTCGGCGACGTCGTCGGCGAATTTCACGTCCTCACATCCGGACCCACCGAAGATCTGTTCTTCAGCATTTATCCGTCGATCGCGGGGGAGAACGTTCGCCTGTCCTTCGAAGCCAATCCACGCCTCTACAGCGAACGTGACCTGGCGATGCATCATCGTCAGTTCGTTCGGTTTCTCGAGGGATTCCTCGACTCGGCTACCCGTGCGCTCGGTGACCTCCGCATCCTCTCGACGGACGAAGCGAAGGATCTGGTCCCCGCGCTAGGTCCGCGGACGGACGGATTCGCGACGCTCGATTCGGTCGTCAGAGGCGGCGCAGGGCAGGGGAGCGCCGTCGCGATCCGCGAGCAAGGTGTGGACGTCACTTACGACCAGCTCGGCGCTCGCGCGGATGCACTGTGCGCCTTGCTCGTGGAGAACGGCGTCGGACGAGGTGACGTCGTCGGGATCCTCACCGAGCGCTCGACCGATTCCGTAGTTGCATTTCATGCAGTAGTGCGGGCTGGTGCTGCCCTTCTTTTCGTGGATCCTCAAACACCCTCCGAGCGTGTCGCTTTCATTCTCGACGACGCCGACGTGTCCGTTGTGGTCGGTGGCGAACTCGTGAACGTGCCGGCTTGGGTCTGCGTCGTCGACCCCAGGGAAGACGAGACCGTCGAAGGGCCGGCGAATCGACGCGTGGGGGCGGGTTCATCTATCGCCGACCTGTCTCTGGACGACACCGCCTACGTGGTCTACACGTCGGGGTCGACCGGACGGCCGAAGGGCGTCGCGGTCACGCACCGAGGCATTGCGCCGTTGCTGCGTTCTCACGCCAGGCGACTGAACATCGATAGTTCCTCCCGCGTCGCGCTCCTGGCAGCTACCTCGTTCGACGTGTCGATCCTCGAGATTCTGCTTGCTCACGGCTGCGGCGCGACCGCCGTGATCGTTCCTCCCGGATTGATCGGCGGAGTGGACCTCGAAGACTATCTGCGGCTCGAGGGTGTCACGCACCTGATCTCGACACCATCGGTTCCGCTGACGATGGATCCTCGGAAACTGCCGGATCTTCGAGTGTTGAACGTCGGCGGCGAGCGACCGCCGGTGGCGCTCGTGGATGTGTGGTCGAGTCATGTCGACATCGTGAATTCGTACGGACCCAGTGAAGCGACCGTCGCGGCATTCATGAGCGAGCCACTCGAGCCTGGCGGTGATACTCCGATCGGGCGTCCGATCGACGGCGTTGCCGCTGTGGTGTTGGATTCGTGGTTGCGACCGACTCCGGTCGGCGCCGCGGGCGAGCTGTACGTGATGGGACCAGGACTGGCGCGCGGGTACCTTTCCCCGACGCTGACCTCGGAGCGTTTCGTAGCGGCGCCCTTTGGTGCCACTGGTGCCGGCGAGCGCATGTACCGCACCGGGGACGTCGTGCGATGGAACGATGCCGGTCAGCTCGAGTTCTTGGGCCGCTCTGATCAACAAGTCAAGATCCGTGGAGTACGCGTTGAACTGGGCGAGATCGAGGCTGTGCTCCTGTCGACTCCCGGTGTTGCGCAAGCAGCGGTGGTCGAGCGATCCGGGTCGCTTGCGGCGTACGTGACTGCGGCCGAAGGTGAGGACGGCACTGCTCATCTATTGAGTCAGAAGGCGGTCCGCGAACATCTGGCTTCACTACTTCCACGTTCGATGCTTCCGGGTTCGGTGACGATTCTGGCAGCGTTGCCCGTCACGAGCCATGGAAAGACGGACCGTTCAGCGCTTCCTGAACCGACATGGTCCGCGGTCGCCGAGCAGCACTCGACCGTGCACCGTCCGATCGAGTACGACGAGGAATTGATTGCCTCGGTGATGGCCGAGGTCCTGGGCGTCGGAGTTCTCGGACCGCACTCCGACTTGTTCGCCTGGGGCGGTAGTTCCCTCGACGCCGTGTATGTTGCAGCGCGCGTGAGTTCTGCACTCGGTAGACGAGTTGGTGTCAGGGACGTGTTCGGCGCCCCGACTCCGGCGCGTCTGGCCCAGAAGATTCGTGAGGACCGGGCGGAATGGGTGGTGGAGCCCGAGCGCATTTCGGACGAGGTCACCGTCGAAATCGCTCCGGCGCAACAACGTCTATGGCTGCTCAACCGTCGCGATCCCCAGTCGTCGGCGTACAACATCGCGTTCGAGGTCGCGTTCAGTGGTGCACTGGATACAGAGGCGATGAGGGCGGCGGTAGCCGACCTGACCGATCGCCATCTCGTCTTGCGTACCGTGTTCTCGTTCGAACAGAATCACGACACGTGGCCGATCCAAGTTGCGACCGCGACTCCGGTGACTCTGATCGAGGTTCCGTCCGAGGAATACGATACTGCGTCAGCGGAATTGGTTGCGGCAGGTTTCGACCTGGAGACCGATGCACCGCTTCGTTTGATCCTCACCTCCGGCAGCGATGCCGACCACCGCTTGACCGTGGTTGCGCATCACATAGCCTTGGACGGCCTTTCGTTCGCCACGATCGTTTCTGACCTGATCTCCGCGTACGACGCTCGCGCCGACGGGCGGTCGCCGATCTGGCCTTCGCCCGCGCTCGACTACCGTGACTATTCCGCTTGGCACAGAACCGTTCTCGGTGATCCTGCAGATCCACAGAGCTTGGCAGGTCGCCAGCTGGAATTCTGGTCCGACGCACTCGCCGGCGTTGATCCGGCTCTTGCGCTTCCCGTGGACAGATCCCGCCGGCCGGACCTAGCGTCGTCGGCTCGGGACGTGACTTTCGAATTGCCCTCGCCCGTCCACGCGGCGCTCAACGAGATCGCTCGAGCGCATCACTGCACAACCTTCATGGTGTTGCACGCCTGCCTTGCGATTGCGCTGAGCAAGATCACCGGTGCGTCCGATGTGGTCATCGGAACCCCGACGTCCGGCCGAACACACCCTTCGTTCGACGGCGCCGTCGGTATGTTCGTCGGGACCGTGGCGCTGCGAACGCTCCTTCGCGGCGGAGACACCTTCGGTGAGTTCTTGAGTCGGGTACGCGAGGCTGACGTGGCAGCTTTGTCCAATGCCGACGTCCCGTTCGACTGGGTGGTCGACCGCGCGGTCGGTGGGGCCGCAGGCGACAAGAATTCCTTCCTCAGAGTGGTTCTCGCTGTCGATCCGGTAGCACCGGATTCCGAGATCGCGGTGGGAACTTTGACGGCCCACGGCACTCCGCTACCTCCCGCGCACCCTCGCTTCGACCTCGAAGTGACTGTGCGCGAAGATCGTACGATTGACGGCGACGCGAGCGGTATTCGCGGCACTTTCCGATATGCCGCCGATCTGTTCGATGCGGGCACCGTGCAGAGCTGGGTCGAGCGACTGCGTCGAGTATGTGACTCGATTACCGAGAACTCGTCAATCATGCTGCGCGACATCGATGTTCTCAGCGTTGCGGAGCGCGAAGAATTGCTGGCTTGGGTGCCGGGGCCTTCGATTGTCGCGCAGTCGCTGCCCGACCTCTTCGGGGCCGTCGCAGCCCGGCATCCGAATGCAATCGCGGTGTCGAGTGGCGATACTCGCGTCACCTATGAAGAGGTGCGAGTTCGTTCGGAGGGCCTTGCCGCCGTATTGATCGATCGAGGAATTGGAGTCGGGGATCGCGTGGCGGTCGCCCTGCCTCGATCGGTCGACCTCGTCGTAGCCATCATCGCCGTCGTTCGCGCGGGCGCTGCGTACGTCCCGATCGACTTGCAGTATCCCGACGCTCGCATCCACTACGTACTTGCCGATGCAGGCCCGAAAGCGATTGTGTCGACGGACGAATCAGCTGGGCGGTTCGTTGGGTCCGAGCAAGCTGTCGTCCTCGTCAACGAGACGACTGAAGCGACGGCCGGTTGGCCTGTTCCACAGTCGGAGGCCGCCGCCTACGTGATCTACACGTCCGGATCGACCGGAGCGCCCAAAGGTGTGGTGGTGACTCACGACAACGTGTTGGCTCTGCTGGCCTCGACTCGCGAGATCTTCGACTTCGGCGACGAAGACGTGTGGTCGATGTTTCATTCGCACTCATTCGACTTCTCGGTCTGGGAGATGTGGGGTGCGTTGACCACTGGCGGATCCCTGGTGATCGTAGACGGTGACGTCGCGCGCTCTCCCGAAAGATTCGCGGATCTGATTGTGCGGGAGAAAGTCACCGTTCTGAATCAGACCCCGGCCGCCTTCTATGCGTTGGCGGAAGTTACGCCGGAAATGCTGCTTCCGCTCCGGACGATTGTTTTCGGCGGCGATCGCCTCGACGTCGGGCGCGTGCAGGGTTGGTTCGATCGGCACCCGGACGTGCGGGGTGTCAATATGTTCGGAATCACCGAAACCACGGTCCATGTAACCAATTTCGATCTCATCTCCGGTAACGAGACTGTCTCGCCGATCGGGTCCCCACTACCAGGGTTTCGCAGCTACGTGCTCGACGCGTCGTTGAAGCCCGTCCCGCCGGGATCTGTCGGCGAACTGTACGTTGCCGGTCCGCAGGTGGCCGAAGGCTACTTGGGTCAACCAGGGATGACGTCTTCCCGATTTGTGTCTGAACCCGGATTCGAAGGATCGCGGATGTACCGCAGCGGCGATCTGGTCCGTCGGCGAGCCGGTCGACTCGAATATGTTCGCCGCGCCGACGGTCAGATGGCCCTGCGCGGTTACCGCGTCGAACCGGGCGAGGTCGAATCCGCGCTGTTGGCTCACACGTCGGTGGAGCAGGCCACGGTGGTGGTGAGAGAACTCGACAGTGGGCCGACTTTGGTCGGTTACATCACCCCTGAGAACGGACACGACCTCGACGGTGTGTTGCGGACTGCTCGTTCGTTGTTGCCCGCACATATGGTCCCGTCGGCTTTGATGCCGCTTGCGTCATTGCCGGTCACGATCAACGGCAAGATCGACCGAGCATCACTGCCGGACCCGACGTCGCAAGTGCAGCCGTCTCGGCAGTCGCGAGACTTCTTCGCTCAGACAGTTGCAGCCATTCTGAGCGATTTGATGGAAGTTCCGCATATAGATCCGGTCCGGAATCTCTTCGATCAAGGGGCCAATTCCTTGATCGCCACTCGTCTTTCGTCGCGCCTGAACTCCGCTTTGGGCTGCAACCTCGACGTCCGCGATGTGTTCGAGCACCCATTCGTCGATCAGCTCGCCGGCATCGCTGCTGCCCGAATCGGCGCGGGGCAAGCGTCTCCGTTGTCTTTGGTACCTCGTCTGACTTTGGTACCGCGCCCAGGCACTGCGGAGGTGCAGCTGTCGGCTTCCCAACACCGAATGTGGATTCTGAATCAGTTGGATACAGAATCCTCCGGCTACAACATTCCGATCGTGTTGCGCCTGACGGGTGAATTGGACGTAGCTGCAGCCGGACTGGCAATTCACGACCTGATCGACCGTCATCGCACTCTGCGGACCGTATATCCGGTTGTCGGCGAGCGTCCGGTTCAGACGGTGCTCGTCGCCGAGGATGCGCTTCCGCTGTTTCAACTCGAGGCACTCGCCGGCGACGACACCGAGAATCGTGTTGCAGAACTGGTGGGTTCGGGCTTCGATGTCACCGTGGATCCGCCCGTACGTGCGGCACTTCTCCAGCTTTCGCCTGACGAGTTCATCCTGGCTGTTGTTATCCATCACATTGCCGCCGATGCTCGATCGCTCGAGTTGTTGGTACGTGACTTCACGGCGGCGTACATCGCTCGCTCGGCCCAGCAAGCTCCGACGTGGTCGCCGCTCGCGCTCGAATACTCCGATTACAGCGCATGGCAACGGGAATCGGGGATTCCCGAGACGGTATCCAGCTACTGGAAGCAGGCTCTCGAAGGCCTTCCCGAGCAGGTGACGCTACCCCTGGACCGTCCGCGTTCGACGTCCGCCCGCGCGTCGAGCTGCCGGGTAGAGATCTGGGGTTCGGTACGGACGGGCCTTCAAGCACTCGCACGATCGAACAACGGAACCATGTTCATGGTTGTCCACGCTGCACTCGCGGCGCTGCTGGCGAGGTACAACGGCAGCAATGACGTAGCTGTCGGCACTGTTGTGTCCGGACGCGTCACACCCGAACTCGACGAGCTGGTCGGCATGTTTGCCGGCACGATTGTTCTTCGGACCGAAGTCGATCCGTCGAAGTCGTTCGGCCGGTTGGTCGAGCAGGTTCGTCAGCGAGACGTAGCGGCGTTCGCACACGCAGAGATGCCTTTCGAATCGCTGGTTGATCTGATCGACCCACCGCGATCGCGTTCGCGACATCCGTTCTTCCAGGTGGCGCTCTCGTTCCAGACAACTCATTCCGCCGCGTGGTCCATACCGGGGTTGTCCGTCACTCAGATCTCGCCCGATGTCAGGCAAGCAAATTTCGATCTGCAGCTCAACGTCACGGACGAGGGGATCGGGGGTGGTCTCGGTCTCGAATTCGTGTATAACGCTGATCTATTCGATGATCTGACGGTATCGAGCTTTGCGGGTCGGTTCGAGCACCTCCTGAATCAAGTGTCTGTCGACCCCAATGTCGCGGTAGGGCGAATCGACCTGTTGACGAGTGCGGAGCGAGCTCTTCTCGTCCCCGCACACGGCGCGGTCGACCGGCCCGATGCATCTCGGTGTTCCGGTACGACGCTTGCCTCGATGCTGCGATACGGCGTCGAATTCGCTCCGGACGCCGTGGCGGTCGAAGCTGAGGGCAACACACTCACTTACCGAGACCTCGATGCACAGTCGGACGTCGCAGCCGACGAGTTGCGTTCCGGGGGAGTCGGAGTGGACCACGTCGTTGCCTGGACTCCCGATCGGACCATAGCGTCGATCGTGCGATTGTGGGCGATCGCGAAGGTCGGTGCAGCTCCGGCATTGGTGGACCCGGAACAGCCGCAGGCGCGAGTACGCGATGTCCTCGAAGCGCTGGGCGACGGCGCGGTCTGCGGCCTCGACGCCGGTGGTGAGCAGGACGCAGACTGGGCCAGACGTCATTCCGAGAACCTTGCGGCCTACGTAGTTTTCACGTCAGGAACGACTGGAACCCCGAAGGCCGTGGTGGTGACCAACGGCGGGCTCGGTGTGATCGCCCTGGACCTGCCCGGTCGATTCTCGGCTGGTCCAGGTTCGCGCGTATTCCATCGCGGAGCGCCAGGGTTCGACATGACGTTGCTCGAGGTGCTCATCGCGAGTGCGTCCGGGGCGACGCTCGTTCTGGCGAAGGACGACCAACTGTTCGGCTCGGGACTTGCATCAGCACTGAGGCGCGAGCGAATTACTCATCTGTGCGCCACACCTACTGTCGTCGCCTCGATCGGTGATCCGTCGCTGCCGGACCTTGCAACGGTGATGTTCGGGGGCGAGCGACTCGGCGGTGCGTTGGCGAAGCGCTGGCAAGCCGGACGCAGAGTGATCAACGGATACGGACCTGCCGAGTCCGCGATGTATTCGCTTGCTACCGAACCACTGTCGATCGAACATCTGTCAGCTGACACTCACGACGGATCCGTCGGGTATCCACTGGCCGGGGTCGACGCCGTCGTGCTCGATGATCGACTCGAACCGGTGCCGCCGGGAGTCGCCGGCGAACTGTATCTCTCCGGTCGAATGCTCGCGCGCGGTTACGCCGGCCAACCGGCCCGAACCGCGGAACGATTCGTGGCAACCAGTTCAGGAGCCCGGATGTACCGGACCGGCGATCTGGTGATGTGGAAGCCGGAAAGCCCCAAATCTGAAGGCAATATGTATCGCCTGCATTATCTCGGGCGAACCGACGTGCAGGTGAAGGTCAACGGTGTCCGGATCGAACCGGGTGAGATCGAGGCAGTCATTCAGTCTGTCGCGAACGTCGATTTCTGCGTCGCCGGGGTTCGGTCGGCCCAGGGTGGAAGTCCTCTGTTGGTCGCCTACGTGCGAAGCTCGGATGCCGAAAGAGTTGACACGGGTCAACTTCGCGCCGCTGTCGCAGAAGTCCTTCCGACGTACATGGTTCCGCATGTCATCGTCGAAATCGAGGGCGCGCTTCCGATGCGGAACGGCAAGGTCGACTTCGCCCGTCTCCCGGCGCCGACACTGGATGCTTCCCGTGCACAGGGGCCGGCCACCGCCACAGAACGCCTTGTTGCCGAAGCTTTTACTTCGGTGCTCGGCGGGAATGAGGACGACCGCGACGCAGACTTCTTCTCGCTCGGCGGCAACTCGCTGTCGGCCGCAGAGGTTACCTCGCTCTTGAGTAGTTCCCTTGGGCTGGTTGTTCCGCTCCGGACCGTATTCGAGCATCCAACAGTTGCGGCGTTGGCGGCCCGGATCGATTCGCTCGAGCAGAGTGGCCCGGCGACCGATGTTGTCCGACTGGAACCGCGGCGCGACCCCACGCCCGCACCTCTGTCACGGAACCAGCGTGCGATGTGGGTACTGAACCAGCGGAACACGTCGAGCGGTGCGTACAACCTGCCGATCTGCATCGAGATCGACGGTGAACTCGACGTGCCCGCGCTGCGGCACGCAGCGACGGATCTTGTCGGCCGTCATGACGTCCTCAGAACCCGGTATCCGGGCACTCCACCGGTTCAGGTCGTGGATCCTCCGACCCCCCTGACAATTGAAACGCGACTGGTCGCCGACATCGAGGTCGAGGTGCTGCTGCGAGAGTTCGGCTCGCGCGGTTTCGATGTAGCGGCAGACCTGCCGGTGCGCTGGATGCTGCTCCAGGTGTCACCGGTCAGGCACGTTCTGGCAGTGAGCTTTCATCACATCGCAGTCGACGGGGTGTCGATGCGAACGGTGGTCGGCGACCTGCTGACCGCTTACGGCAAGCGACGAGCTGGACTGGATCCGCAATGGTCTCCGCTGCCGATCCAGTACGGGGATTTTGCCGCGTGGGAGGCAGCACGTGACGTTTCCCCTGTCGTCGAGGAGTTCTGGCGCCGAACGCTCGACGGTGTGACATCTGTGTCGCCGCTGACGGTGGATCATTCTGATGGCGGGCCGGATTCCGTAGCGCAGCGAGTGAACTTCGTGATTCCAGCCGTCATCACCTTGTCACTGCAGGCGCGAGCCGATCGATTGAAGGTCTCGCTGTTTGCGGTGGTTCATGCGGCGTTGTCCGTGGTGCTTGCCAAGCTGAGTGGAAATCCCGATGTCGTGATCGCGACAGCTGTCGACGGACGGCGTACGCCTGAGCTCGACGGCGTGGTCGGCATGTTCGTGGATACGGTGCCTCTTCGCCTTCGGATCGACGGGGACGTGCCGATCGACCTTCTGTTGGGTGCAGCTTTCCATGCTGATGTGGCAGCATTCGAAAATAGCTCTGTTCCTGCCGAATTGGTTGGTGAGCTGCTCGGCGGACGAACTCCCCAGATTGCGCTGGGTCTGCAGAACTTCGCGATCCCTGCCGTGGAGGTGGCCGGTCTCACGATTGAGGCTCGCGAAATCGAGACCGCGACAACGAAGTTCCCCATGCACGTCTCGCTCGCACCCGCTGTCGACGGATCATTGACCGGAGCGCTCATCTATGCCGCGAGCGCGTTCGATCCTTCGAGCGCCGACGCGGTTGCTCGACAACTGTCGAGAGTGCTCACCTCGATGGCCGAGGATGTGCCAGTACTCGTTTCGGATCTCGCGGTGGGCGCGGCGCCCAGTTGGACTGCTGTCGAGGTCGATTCGTCCCGGACGCTGACCCAGATTTTCGCCGCCACAGCGGCGCGATTCCCTGACAACATTGCTCTCGACGACGGGCAGCGCACGGTGACGTATGCCGAACTCGACTCTGCCTCGGATGCCCAAGCCTGGGAACTGGTGGCTCGGGGCGCAGGACCGGGTGCCGTGTACGAGATTCCGGCGGTACGGACTATCGCGTACCTGGTCCGAATGTTGGCGATCTCGAAAACGGGCGCGGCATTCGTGCCGATCGACCCCGACCTGCCGCCGGCACGGCTGAAGCAACTGCGCACAGTGCTCTCCGACCGCAGCCCCGTTCCCGGTCGGCAGTATCCGGATTCAGTCGCGTACGTCGTTCACACGTCCGGGTCGACTGGTGAACCGAAAGGCGTTGCAGTCACCCACCGAGGTCTGGGCCTTCTTACCGACGACGCAATCCGGAAGTACGGCGTGACTTCGGACTCGGTTGTGCTGCACGGTTACAAACCGACGTTCGATGCGGCGATTCTCGAGATGATGTTGGCGATCGGCGCCGGGGCTACCTTGGCGGTCGCTCCTCGGGAGGCTTTCGGCGGAAGGGCACTCGAAGAATTCGTCGCAGAACGCGGCGTCACTCACATGTTGTCCACTCCGGCCGTACTCGACACCATGGCTCCGGAGCGGTTCGACTCGTTGGAGGTGGTGGCAGTCGGTGGCGATGTGCTCTCACCTTCCACCGCGCGTGCATGGAGTCGCCGCGCGCGAATGCTCAACGCATACGGACCGACGGAATGCACGGTGGTCACGACCGTCGCCGAGGTGGATCATCGGGTCACCATCGGAGTTCCGCTCGCCGGAATCGGTGCAGAGGTACTGGATACGCGACTGCGTCCGGTGCCGTGGGCCGGGATCGGTGAGTTGTACGTCAGCGGGCCCGGGCTTGCGATGGGCTATGCCGGAGATCCCGCCGGCACCGCCAGCTCGTTCGTCGCAGCACCAGGTGGACGCCGCCGTTATCGGACCGGTGATCTGGTTCACCGCCGCACCGATGACACGCTCGGATTCGTCGGACGCTCCGACCGTCAGATGAGCGTGCGAGGAATCCGCGTCGAGCCCGCCGAAATCGAATCAGCTCTGCGGCGGTGCACGGGCGTCGAGGCTGCGGCGGTTGTCCTCGTCGACGAGATCGCCGTTGCGTGCGCGGTTGGCGATGGTGTGGAGGCGGATCAGCTGACAATCGAGTTGGCCGCGATGTTGCCTGCGTATCTGATGCCCGGCCGCGTGGTCGTGTTGGAGTCGATCCCGCTGACGACAAACGGAAAACTGGACGCAGATGCGTTGCGGCGCCATGTGTTCGAGAGCCAGGCGCCCGATGCAGCAGTGACGGTTTCGGAGGAACTCGTCACCGCTGTCATGTCGGAACACGTGTCCGGAAGTTTCGGCGCTCTGCACAACCTGTTCGAATCAGGTGGTGATTCGTTGGCCGCAGCAGCGGTGGCAGGTCGACTCGCCTCGATCTTCGCGCGGGATGTGCCTGTTCGCGCCGTCTTCGACAATCCGTCGCCGCGAGCGATGTCTCAGTGGCTGTCGGCGAGCGCGTCCGATGGCAAGCGCCGCGAACTGACTCGACGTGATTCCGGCATGCCGGCCCCACTGGCGCCCTCGCAACAACGACTTTGGCTGATCAATCAGCTTCAGCCGGAATCGACTGCGTACAACCTGACGTTTGCAGCGGTCCTGGCAGACGACATCGATCGTTCGGTTTTGAGCAGCGCCCTCGGTGACGTCGTCGATCACCATGCCGTGTTGCGAACTGTGTTTGTTCCGGGTGAGTTCGGTCCACAACAGGTTGAAATAGACTCTGTTGCAGTCGATCTCACCGCTGAGTGCGTCGACGATATCCGTGCGAGCGCTTCGGCCTTCGCGACTGTGCCGTTCGATCTCGAACGAGATGTTCCGTTCCGTGTGCGTGTGTTCAGCGAAAATGCAGGAGCCGATTCTGCAGGATTGACTGTCCTGGTACTGGTTGTTCACCACATCGCAATCGACGGTGCGTCGATGGGCCCGATCCTTGCCGATTTCGCGGCAGCCTTCGAGGCGAGGGTGCTCGGAAGGGAATGGGATCGCTCCGCCGGCGGGATCAGCTACGGCGACTACAGTCTCTGGGCGAGAGAGAGCTTGGGCGATCCGGAGGATCTTCTGAGCGTGGCGCATCGGCAACTCGACTACTGGTCGAACGCACTTGGTGGCGTCGAGGATGTGTTGGCTCTACCCGTCGACAACCCCCGGAGTCCGGTGTCTTCACGATCCGACGAGATGGTGACGGAAGTCCTCGATGGTGCCACCTATGACGCGTTGTCGGCGTTGGCTCGTTCGCATGGCGTCACGGTATTCATGGTTGTCCACAGCGTGATTGCCGTGCTGCTCGCTCGCGAGTGCGTCACGGACGACGTCGTGGTGGGAGCAGCTGTGAGTCTGCGGAACGATCCGGCGCTGCTGAGCGTGGCCGGCATGATGGTGGGTACTGTCGCATTGCGCACGAGGATCAACTCCTCCGACCGCTTCGCTGCTGTCCTGGACGAGGTTCGCCGTGTCGATCTGGAAGCAATGGCGAACGCGGACGTCTCGTTCGACGATGTAGTTGCGAAGGTCGATCCGCCGCGCAGGATGAACGAGCATCCCCTGTTCACCGTCATGCTGGCATATCGGCGAGCGCTCGACGTGCCGCAGATCGACGGCATCACCGTCTTCGACATCGACAAGACAGGGTCGTCGACCGGTTACGACTTGACGTGGGACCTGGTCGACACCGGTGACAGTCTGACGATTCGATTGCTGTATGCCACAGACAGATTCCGCGCGTCGACCGCGGAACTGTTCATGCAGCGGGTGACACGTATCGCCGAAGCAGTGACAGGTGAACCCGAGATCGTGGTCGGGGAGATCGAATTGCTGTCCGGTCTCGAACGCTCGGCGCTGACGGCTGCGAATCCTCGACACGTCGAACCGCTGACGATTGCGGACATTTTCGAACGCGCGCTGCGGCAGGCACCCGACGGCATCGCGCTGGAAGAGAACGGCAGGCGCTGGACCTATCGCGACCTGCACGAGGAGTCGTCGCACTGGACTCGCGAGTTGGCGGTCCGAGGAATCGGACCCGATGACGTGGTGGCCGTTGCGCTCGGTCGCGGGCATCTGTGGATCGTTGCGCTGTGGGCGGTAGCGCGGGCAGGCGCAGCGTGGCTGTCGCTCGATCCGGCGCTGCCGACAGCGCGCCGACAGACGATGGTCGAGGAGTGCGGTTCGGTTGTCGGTTTGACAGCGCGAGGTGCATCCGAGAGTTTGCCGGACTCCGTCGAGTGGGTGGCGATGGATGAATCCTGCACTGCTGGTGGGGCTGTCGAGGTATCGGCAACGCCGGCTCATCCCGACAACCTCGCCTACGTCATCTACACGTCGGGTTCCACGGGAAGACCCAAGGGTGTCGAGGTTTCACACCGCGGCATCATGAACGTCTACACCGCGCACGCCGAGATCGCCGAGCTCGATCGTGGCCCCCGAGTCCTGCAATTGGCGTCGTTGACCTTCGACGCGTCGGTGATCGAGATTCTTCTGGCGGCGGCAGGGTGTGGAACGTTGATTCTGGCTCCTGACTTCGTCTACGGGGGAGAGGAACTCACGAATCTGCTGATCGCTGCCGACGTCACACATCTGATCGTGACGCCAACGGTCCTGGCCACAGTCGATCCGGATGCAGTGCAACCGTTGATCGTCGAATCGATGGGGGAGCCGCTCTCTGCCCGCCTTGCGTCGGCGTGGTCACCCCGACATCGCATCGTCAACGGATACGGACCGACCGAATCAACGATCGCGGCATCGATTTCCGCGCGGATCACTGACGGGGACGTCACCGTCGGCACCCCGGTACCTGGCACGACGGCGTTTGTTCTCGATCAGAGGCTCCGACCGGTTCCGGATGGCGTTGCGGGAGAACTATTCCTCGCCGGCGAGAATGTGGCACGGGGGTACGTCGCCTCTCCGGGTCTGACTTCCGAGCGTTTTGTCGCCAATCCTTATGCGGTGGGGACTCGGATGTATCGCACGGGTGACCTCGTGCGTCGTAGGCGTCACGACCGAGCGCTCGAGTACCTGGGGCGCAACGACGCACAGGTGAAGGTGCGGGGTGTCCGCGTGGAACCGGCGGAGGTCGACGTGGCTCTGTCAAGCCATGGAGCAGTGATCTTCTCGGTTACCGTCGTCTCTGACGACGGGCACGGATCCGCTGAACTCCGGTCGTACGTAACGCTGGCGGAAAACGGTTCGGTGACGGAATCGGAGCTTCGCGGGTTTGTCTCCGGCCTGCTGCCGAAGCACCTGCTGCCTTCTTCGGTGACGGTGATGGGAGTGGTCCCGTTGCTCGCTTCGGGGAAGATAGACGTAGCGGCACTTCCTGCTCCTTCGCCGCAGGTAGGGTCGAGTGTGGATCGACCCGTCTCGGATACCGAACGTCAAGTGGCACAGGCATTCGAGGGCGTGACCGGCGCGAAATCGGTGGGCCGCTACGACGACTTCTTCGAGCTCGGCGGGACATCCATGGGTGCAGTTCGAGTGGCTTCGCGCTTGCGTGAGACCCTGAACAGGGATTTCCCGGTTCAATGGATTTTCACCGATCGAACTGTGGCGGAGCTTGCCTCTCGGATGGATCTCGTTCATGCCGACGTCGTGGAGGGTGATTCGTTCCATTCGGATCCGCTGGACACGATCGTCATGTTGGGCGGCAATCCTGATGACCTAAGGCCGCCGTTGTTCTGTGTGCATCCGGTCAGCGGAATTGCCTGGTGCTACGTCGGACTCGTCGGTCAGCTCGAAGGTCGACGGGTATACGGCATCCAGGCAACGGGTGCAGGTGAGCTACCCGGCACGGTGGCGGAGTTGGCGTCGGGGTATGTCGATGCCGTACGGAATGTGCAGCCGTCGGGTGAATACCATCTACTGGGTTGGTCTGCCGGTGGAACGATCGCGCTCGAGATGGCGAGCCAACTCGAAGAGACGGGCGATCTGGTCGGTTCGGTTGTCATGCTCGACGCGCTGTTGCCGGAGATGATGCCATCGGTACAAGCGGCTCCGAAACCTTCCGAACTGTTTGCACAGATCGGACTAGCTGAGGTTGAAACTGAAACTGCAGCATTGACTTTCGTAGACGTTGCGGCAGAGATCCGAAGGCAGACCGGTATGGATTTCCTTTCCGATACGGTTCTCGAATCCGTGGTGGGGCGGGTTGAAAAACTGTCGCGAATCGTCCGGGACCACACGCCGCGGCGCTATTTCGGTTCAGTGGAATTGTTTGTGGCGCAGCATGATCTGCCTGAACATCGTCACCTGGTCGAAAAATGGTCCCAACTGGTGGGGCCGCTGCGGCCGTACTTGGTCGACTGCTCTCACGCGGAAATGTCGAGCATGGAGGCTTTGGCGAGTGTTGCGAAAGTCCTCGTCGACAATTCTCAAGGCGTCGAATCCGAGGCGGGGGAGAGCAATCATGCTGGGGTGCAGTAGATCTGCGGTGCCGGGACTTTGGTCCGGAGTTGTCACACCCGGGGTCCCCCATGCTTCCGTTCCACAAGTAGAACCCGTAGCATTTTCCTTGTGGCAGTAAGCCATTCAGAAACTATCTCCGGAGGATCGTATGTTGGGTTCCCTTTTTTCCATCAGCTCTGAAATCGGTGTCCCGTCCGTTGATGCGCTCTTCGAGGCTGCTCGGACCATCATCGGCGCGATCTTCGGCCTGAGCTGACACGTCGCAGCGACCTTCCCCCGCGGTGAAGAAAGTCCCTGTTCTCCGACAAGGAGAACAGGGACTTTCGTGCAGCGTGCCGGTGAGTGGTTGCGTGGCGGCGAGTTAGTGTCCTACCGGCCGTTCTGTAGATACGCGATGGCTATCAGCGATCCGACTTCGTCGTTCACGTCCTCGGTGCTGGTGAGCCCGATCTTGTGAGTCGACTGCCCGGGAGCTTTGGCCGGCACCAGAAGTTCGGAACCGGGGGCCTCGACAAAACGTAGTCCGAGGTCGACTCGGGCTTTGGTGGCCGCTGCGATGGCAGCAAATTGGCGAGCGCGAACAAAGGGCGTGTATGTTCCGCGGCCTTCGACTCGAACATCGGTTCCGAGCTCTTCGATCAGACGTCGGGCTGCATCGAAGATGGGTCGCAGTGCTGCCTTCGGGCCGCTGTACTGCTGGTCGATGTATTGCTCGACGGTCGGCTCCACCCATCCGGACTGTTTGGCAGTCTCGAATGCAATTGCCCACTGCGAGTTCTGCGGTACACCGTGCTCTGCTTTCAGCCACTTGCGGACTTCGTTCTGATCGAGCGGGTCGACCCCCGACGTCCGTACAGCCTCAACCCATTCTTCGAGAGTGCGTCCGGTACGGTCGCGCATGGACGAGGTGACTGCGGCCATCATGTCGGAGGGTTCCATGCGTCTGTTCTACCGGCTGTCACGGTGCACGGGTAGCTCGCTCAGTCGATACCCAGCATCGCCCTGAGCGCGTCTGCGCCGGTCACTTCGACGGGGTACGGCGGTGCGACAAAATCTTCGCGCCCGAGGGTGAAGAGTCGACGCACGGTCATTCGGCCGTCGGCAGCCAACTCCTCTACTGTGCCGTCGGCGCGGTAGCCGACTTTGGTCGACACCGTGATCGAGGCGGGGTTGTCCGTGAACGCCGACGACACGACGCTTCGTGCGCCCAAAGAGTCGAATGCGAATGCGCAGATTGCCTGTCGGGCAAGAGTGCCGATGCCCCGGCCTTGGAACCCGCGCCCGATCCACGAGCCGGTTTCACCGGTACGACTTTTGGGAAAGTCCGTCGCGGCGAACGCCTGGCAGCCGACAATTTCTCCGTCGACGACAATGGCTGTTTCGAATTTCCAGTCGGCCGTGGTCATCGCTCCGCGGACCGACCAGTGGTATTGGATGAATCTTCGCGACACTTCTTCGGGAGTGCCCACCGTCCAGGGGACGAGAAACGGCATCTGTTCGGCAGGGTGAATGCCAGCTCGGACCAGCGCAGCGAGTTCGGGGAAATGGTCGTCGCGCACAGGGACCAAGGTGATGCGCCCACACGTGATCGTGACTCCGTACGGAGGCCAGATCTCTGTCAGTGGATCAACCATCGTCTTCAGGCTTTCGTTCGTGTGCGAATCGGGTCACAGTCTGGCATGCCCGGCCCGTCCGAGTGAGCGACTTCTGGTCATCGAGATTCTTTTGCCCTCGCGGTACGGAGTCGTGACATTAGTGTGTGGACGGTGACTACAGACAAACCGGTACGTCTTCGTGAAGGTAGATCGCCTGACAGGCTTTCGCGTGGTGTGGTGGCCGGATACGCAGCGGGAAGTGTCGGCACGGGTGGATTCGGCGTGCTTCCAGGTCTGGTACTGGCGTACTACCTGACCGATACGCTCGGCGTGGCCGCGGCGCTCGCGTCGCTTGTGGTCATTGTCCCGAAAATCGCCGACGTCCTGATCGATCCGCTGATCGGGTCGATCAGCGATCGAAGCTCCCATCGAACTGGTACGCGAGTGCCACTCATGCTCGCAGGCGCTCTGGGACTGCCGTTGCTCTTCATTCTCACGTTCTCAGCCCCCGTGTCTGCGGGCCCCGGAGTCGGGGCGTTGTGGGTGCTCGTCTTCTTCCTGCTCGCGGCGAGTGCGTACAGCCTCTTTCAGGTTCCGTACATCGCGTTGCCGACCGAGTTGACCGGCGATTACCACGAACGCACTCGTTTGGTATCGGTTCGAATTGCGGTGTTGGCCCTGACAATTCTGGTCATCGGCGCCGGTGGACCGGAACTCCGCGACGCTGCCGGGGGCGGAGCACGCGGTTATCTGGTCATGGCGATCGGGGTGTCGGCGCTGATGTGTGGGGCAATGATCTGGGCAGTTCGCGGAGCGGCGCGCCACACGGTGACTCACGCGGACGCGCCGGTCGGCTCGTTGCTCTCGCAGTACCGGGACGGGTTCGACGCGATACGACGTACCCGCGCGTTCCGATTGCTGGTCATCGTCTTTGTGCTCCAAGCACTTGCCACCGCTGTGATGTTGGCGGGTGCGCAATATCTGGCGACCTATGTGATGGGCAGCGAAGGCGCGCTCACCGGTCTGTTCGTTGCACTCGTCGGACCAGCTCTCGTCGTCATGCCGCTGTGGTACCGGTTCTCGCATCGGTACGGAAAGCTTCGCGGCTACGTCGTGTCCTCGGTTCTGTTTGTCGTCGCGACGGCGTTGTTGACCCTTGCGGCTGTCAACGCCGGTTCGTGGATCTACGGTGCCGTCGCCCTTGCCGGCGTCGGATATGCCGGCATGCAGGTTTTCCCGTTGGCGATGCTTCCTGACGTCATCGAGGACGACGCGCGAATCGGTGGACGCCAACGTGGTGGTTCGCTCAGTGGTATCTGGACAGCCTCGGAAACCGCAGGCCTTGCCCTGGGGCCCGCGGTGTTCTTGGGTGTACTCGCGGTGACCGGCTTCGTTTCGAAAACTGCGGGCGAAACTGTCGTGCAACCGGAATCAGCGCTGACCGGAATAGCCCTTGGCTTCTCGGTCGTCCCGGCGATCCTGGTTGCGATCAGCCTGGTCGTACTGCGGAACTACCGCACCGAACAAGAATCCACTCACGAGAACGTAGGTGAACGATGAGTTCCACTCAGGCCGAGGAACTTCAGGGCAAGATCGTCGAGAGCACGAACCTCGAGAAGAGGGCGGCCGACATCTTGACTCGGCTGCGTTCGCTTCGTGAGCAGGACGCCCCGACGCACGGAGGCCGGGTTCTGTCGTACGTGTACGACAGCGGTCTCGCAACCCTCGACGAGTTGGCAGCGGACGCAGCTCGATTGGTTCAGCCGGTCAACGGTCTCGACCCGACGGTGTTCCCGTCCACGGCGGTGATGGAGCGTGAGTTGGTTGCGTTCGCTCGCGAGTTCCTCCATGGAGCTTCAGACCCAGCCGCTGATACAGACACAGATACAGACACAGACACCGGAGGCATAGTCGTCGGAAATGTCACCAGCGGCGGAACGGAGAGTTGTGTGTTGGCCGTCAAGGCAGCTCGCGACTTCCGCGGCCTCCCGCCGGGTGAGGGTTCGCTGGTTCTTCCGACCACCGCGCACGCCGCTTTCCACAAGGCAGCGCACCTACTCGGACTGGAACTCGTCCTGGTACCCGTAGATCCCACGTCGGGGCGCGTGGGAGCACACGATATTGCGACGGCAGTTCGGAAGGACACGGTTCTGATCGTCGTCTCGGCGCCCAATTACCCGTTCGCGGCGCTCGACCCGATCGCCGACGTCGCGGAAGTTGCTCGTGCACATTCGATTCCATTACATGTCGACGCCTGCATCGGTGGGCTTGCGTTGCCGTGGTGGGGCGATCTGCCGCCCTGGGATTTCCAGGTGCCCGGTGTCACCAGCATGTCGGTCGACTTCCACAAGTACGGATACTCGCCCAAGGGCGTCTCGGTCTTGCTGCACCGTGGGAGTGACCTGCATCGCAAGCAGTATTTCGGGCTCACGGACTGGCCGGGGTATCCGGTGGTCAATCCCACTCTTCTCGGTTCCAAATCCGTTGCTGCACTGGCCGGAGCGTGGGCGATTTCGCAAGTTCTCGGGCAATTGGGGTACGCCGAACTGGTGTCCCGGGCGCAGCGGGCCACCCGTGCGCTGATCGAAACGGTCCAGAGCATCGACGGGCTTCGCGTCGTGGGCTCGCCGGTGGGGCCGCTGTTCGCGGTCGCCACCGATGGTTCGGTGCCCCTCGAACGTCGAGTCGATCCGCATCGCTGGGTCAGCGCTGTCGGTGCCCGCGGCTTCGTCCTTCAAGGGCAGCCGGCGTCGACGCAACCTGACGGAACTGTATTGCCTCGAACAACCCACCTCACCGTCACCCCGGTGACCGAGTCGGTGCTCGGCGAGTTGACCAATGCGCTCGTCCTCGGTGCCGACGACGTTCGCGGCCTGGCGGCAGCCGAGGCGCCGCCGGCCCTGGCAGAATTGGCCGGAGCATTCGAACGTGGCGATGTCACCGTCGCCGATGTTCTTGCGTTGCCCAGTGACGCTGTCGCTGCAGCTTTGAGGTCGGCGGGGCTGGATCCTCGGGGTTCTGCTGATGCTCCCTTGGACATGGCGGCCGTCCTCGCGGCAGTGGAATCGTTGCCACGTGAGGTGACTAAGAGACTGCTGGTGGAATTCCTCGCCGGGCTGGTGGAGCCCTGACACCGCTATGAATACCGAAACCTCGATGAATACCGAAACTGCGGTGAACACTGCCCAAAACTCGGACAAATGGCGCGAAAGATTCGCGAATCGGGCGTAAGTTTTCTGTCATCGGCTAACCATCTTTGTCGGAGGGGTTGATCTGTGACTGGTGCCGCGACCAAAATTTTGACGGTTTTCGAGGAAGTGATCGGGGTTCCGCTTCCGGTTCGCGTGCGATGTTGGGACGGTTCGGAGGCAGGTCCGCCGGACGCCGCTGCGCGGGTACATTTTCGGAATCGGCGTGCCCTACGTCGAGTCCTGTACTCTCCCAACGAATTGGGGCTGGCGAGGGCATACGTGTCCGGCGATCTGGACGTAGACGGCGATATCTTTGCGCTCCTCGATGTCCCGGATCTGGTCACGCGGCTCGGTGAGAATCGTTTGTCGGCGTTGCCGTTGCGCTCGCTGGTGCGCGCCGCCGGTACTTTCGCCGGCTTGGGGGCGGTGGGTCCACCGCCATCGCCTCCGTCGATCGAGATGCGT
Source organism: Rhodococcus sp. 5A-K4 (assembly GCF_046097995.1). Taxonomy (NCBI): domain Bacteria; kingdom Bacillati; phylum Actinomycetota; class Actinomycetes; order Mycobacteriales; family Nocardiaceae; genus Rhodococcus; species Rhodococcus sp. 5A-K4. The sequence continues at coordinate 31,227 of NZ_JBJURM010000011.1, read as the reverse complement.
CGTAAGCGAGGCAAGCGGCACAGTAAATCACGCGATTCGGCCACGGTCTCCCATCACTACGACGTCGGGAACCGCTTCTACGAAATGTTTCTCGGGCCGAGCATGGTCTATTCGTGCGGGTACTGGCCGGAAGGGGTCGAATCCCTCGAAGCTGCTCAGTACGCGAAGCTGGATCTGATTTGCCGCAAGCTCGATCTGAAGCCGGGAATGCGACTGCTCGACGTCGGTTGTGGCTGGGGATCGATGGCACTACACGCTGCCCAGAACTACGGCGTCGACGTCGTCGGAGTGTCACTGAGCAACGAGCAGGTCGAGTACGCCAAGGGACGAGTTGCCGACGCGGGTTTGGCCGATCGTATCGAGATTCGGGTGCAGGACTATCGCGACGTCGACGACGGCCCGTACGACGCGATTTCGAGCATCGGCATGTCCGAGCATGTGGGCCTGGCCAATTTGCCGGTGTACACGGCAAAACTCTACGACCTGCTCGTGCCGCAGGGTCGTCTGCTCAATCACGCCATCGCGGCGGTGAAGTCTTTGTCGGACAACGTCGATGACGGACGCAGTTTCATCGACAGGTACATCTTCCCGGACGGTGAGATCCTTCCGCTGAGCAAAACCATTGATGCGCTCGAACTTTCAGGCTTCGAGACGCGTGACAGCGAGGCGTTGCGCGAGCATTACGCCTTGACACTGCGCGCGTGGGTACAGAACCTTCGCGAGAACTGGGACGCATCGGTCCTACAGGTCGGTGCTCCCCGCGTGCGTACCTGGTTGCTGTATCTCGCTGCCAGTGCCCTGGGTTTCGAGGAGCCGCACAGGCTTACGATTCATCAGGTCCTGGCCGTGAAACCAGGGGATCGGGGGGCCAGTGGCATGGCCCGCTCGCGTAGCAGTTGGTATCGATCGATTGAAGTCCCGCAGATCGAAACCGGTCCGCGCGTCGACTGAGGCCTATACGTTGGATTTCCATGAGCACCCGGAAGGTTGTCCTCGCGGCACTGAAGGTTTCGGCCGTTGCGGTATCGGCGCTGTTGTCGACCTCGCTACTGTTCACACCGGTATCGAACGCCGAACCTGTGAACGATTTCTACGACGCGATTCCGGGCGACGTCGGTGATCCGGGTTCGGTGATTCGGACGGAACCGCTGCCGCTGGCCGGTGCCGTTGGCGGAGTGCCTGGTGTGGGGACCCGGATCCTGTATTCGAGTACCGACACCCACGGATCCAATGTTGCTGTGTCGGGCTCGTACCTGGAGCCGGCCGCCCCGTGGTCAGGCGCGGGCCCGCGCCCGACGGTCGTGATCGGTCCGGGCACTCAGGGCCAAGGTGATCAGTGCGCGCCGTCGAGGATGTTCCCCACTGCCGGTCAACTCCGCCTGGCGGAACCCGGGAATCCGTCGAACTACGGTGCCGGTGTGGACAGTGTCGGTGTCAACTACGAGTCCGCATTTGCTTTCGCATTCCTAGCCCAGGGCGTTCGCGTGTTTGTCACCGACTACATCGGACTCGGAACACCCGGCATCCATACCTACGTCAATCGCGCCGAGGAAGCCCATGCGATGTTGGACGGTGCACGCGCTGCCCGAGCCTTGGCGAAGGCAGGAGAGGACGATCCGATAGCGCTGTGGGGCCATTCGCAGGGCGGCGGCGCCACTGCCGCTGCAACCGAACTGGCACCCGAATACGCGCCTGAGTTGAATCTGGTCGGGAGTTACGCGAGCGCGCCCCCGGCAGACCTGGCAAGCGTTCTGCGTCATATCGACGGTACCGGCCTGATGGCCGCGATCGGCTACACGATCAACGGCGTCCTCGACCGATATCCCGCCGCCCGAGAGCCGATCGAATCTCGACTCAACGACTACGGCCGGTCCGTGCTCGCCGACGTCGCCGGGCAATGCCTCATCGATTCCCGAACCAAGTACGGGAAGCAGTCGACGGCGTCGTGGACCACGGACGGCCGGCCACTTGCCGACGTGGTGGAATCGGTACCGGAGATCCAGCAGGTGATCGAGGAACAACGCATCGGGCGGCGAACCCCGGCCTCGCCGATTCTGGTCAACGGAGCGCTCAACGACGATTTCATCCCGTACGAGCAAACCCGGCGCCTGGTTCAGGACTGGTGCGCGCGCGGGGCCGAGGCGACGTTGTTCACCGACACCCTGCCTGCAGTGAATCCGGGGAGCGGTAACAATCACCTCGCGCCGGCCGTAGCGGACTTCGGTGTCGGATTGCAGTACGTGCTGGACAGATTCAACGGCAAGCCTTTGGTCGACACCTGCAACGCCTGACACGCCTGCTTCTCGATTACCTTGCGGCGTAACCACCGTCTCATTGCGAACGGTGGTTGACTGAGCCCGTGAACGATCGATCGCATGACCTTCCGATCAACCCGGTTCCGCGGAGTGAGCTGGGTGCCGGGCCAGCGCTGAGAGTGTCGACAGGTCTGGTGCTCGGTGTCGCTGCAGGCGTCGTCACGGCGTTGGTCGGCTACCCCCGGTTCGCTTTCCTGATCGGCTGGGATGTCGCGGCGATGGTGTTCACGGTGTGGACGTGGATTCTGGTCTGGCCCTTCGATGCGACGCTCACCGCGAGCCACGCAACGCGGGAAGAACCGGCTCGCAACGTCGCACACCTGCTGATTCTCGGCGCTGCCGTCGCGAGCCTGGTCGGTATCGCGTTCCTGCTCTTGGCGGCACCCGACGGACATCACTACCAAGTCGTGGCGGCATCGGTTGCAGTCGGCAGTGTCGTGATCTCGTGGCTGGCGGTCCACACGCTCTTCGCCCTCGGCTATGCGCGGCTGTACTACTCCGGCCCCGACGGCGGAATCGATTTCAATCAGGAAGAACCGCCGCGGTACAGCGATTTCGCCTACGTGGCCTACACAGTCGGGATGAGCTTCGCGATTTCCGACACCAACTTGAAGTCGTCGGACATGCGCGCGATGGCGCTCGGCCACGCATTGCTCTCGTACCTGTTCGGTTCGGTGATCGTGGCGTCCGTCGTCAACTTGATTGCAGGCCTGTGACCGATCAAGCCGCTGCACGTCCGATGCTCGAGAGGAAGCCGGCGGCTCCGAAGAACAGGCCGGCGAACACTCGATTGGTGGTTCTCTGCTGTTTGGGGGATCGCATCAAGGTGAGCACCCGTGCGGCCAGCCCGGTGTATCCGGTCATCACGATCACGTCGACTGCGCACATCGTGGCGGCGATGATCAGATACTGCGGAAGCAGCGGTGCCGACGGGTCCAGGAATTGTGGGAGCACTGCGAGCATGAAAACGACAGCCTTCGGGTTGCTCGCGTTCACGAGAAAACCGCGAAGCATCATCATCGGGCCTGAACTGCTCGCGGTTGCCTCGTCGGTCTCCACCTCGGTGGGCGCCGATCGCCACTGCCTGATTCCCAGGTAGACGAGGTATGCCACACCGAACCACTTGATCAAGGAAAAGGCCACGGTCGAACTGGCGAGAACTGCACCGACCCCGGCCGCGACAATTCCGATCTGCAGCAGCAATCCCAACTGCAGCCCGAAGATGTTCCAGTATCCGCGCCGCAAGCCGTAGGCAAGCCCTGACGACATCGACGCAATGGCGCCGGCCCCCGGTGACAGGCTGATCACCCAACTTGCTCCGAAGAACGCCAACCAGACGTGCCAACTCATGTCGAAAGTCCTTTGATCGGGGAATACTCCCGACAACCAGCACGCACGGGATCAGAAAAGTGTAGACGGACTGTCCTGCTCACTGCTCGCGACAGTGCAATGATCGGGAGATGACGTCGTATCCCGTACTCGACCTGACACCCGACGAATTACTGACCACAACGCGGACGGTTCGAAAGCGTCTGGATCTGACCCGTCCCGTGCCGTTGGACCTGGTGAAGGAATGCCTCCAGATCGCCCTGCAAGCGCCCTCCGGTTCGAATCGCCAGGGGTGGCAGTGGATGGTGGTGACCGATCCGGCACTGCGTGCAGCAGTCGGGCAGATCTACAAGGAAGTCACCGACGAGTACCTTGCTTCTCACGGTTCGGCGGCAAAACTCTTCGCCGATGATCCCGATCGCGCGCCGATCCAACAGCGAGTAGGCACCAGCGTCGCGTGGCTCGGTGAGCACATGGGCGAGGTGCCGGTTCTTCTCATTCCGTGCATCAAGGCGGGTAAGACGTTGCCGGAGGGGAACCAGGCCGGTCTGTGGGGTTCTCTACTCCCGGCCGCGTGGAGTTACGCTCTGGCCGCACGGGCACGTGGACTCGGTACGGCGTGGACGACATTGCACCTGCAGCGTGAAGCGGAAGTTGCCGAGCTGCTGGGTATTCCGGCCGGATTCCATCAGGCGGCGCTTATCCCGACGGCGTACTTCACCGGCGAGACGTTCAAACCCGCCGCCCGTGAACCGGTCGACAACGTGCTGCACGTGGACCGATGGTGAGCCTGATCTACTCGGCGATCTGCTCGATCGACGGGTATGTGGCTGATGAGCAGGGGAACTTCGACTGGGCGGTTCCCGACGCGCAGGTCCATTCGTTCGTCAACGAGCTCGAGAGGGGAGTCGGCACGTACCTGCTCGGGCGCCGGATGTACGAGACGATGCTTCCCTGGGAGACAATGATTCCCTGGGAGACAATGGCACACGAGGACCTTCAAGGTACTTCCGTGTCGGTAGGTTCTTCGGTGCCGGACGAGTTTGCCGGAATCGAGTCGGCGACAGTCGAGTTCGCTCAGATCTGGGGTGGCATCGATAAAATCGTGTACTCCACGACGCTGAACGAGGTGTCGACGGCGCGCACAACGATTGCCCGGGACTTCGACGCCGACGCCGTTCGTGCGCTCGAGAGCGAAGCGGTACAAGATATCTCGATCGGCGGGCCGACGATCGCTGCAAGTGCATTCGCGGCGGGGCTGGTCGATGAATGCCGACTGTTCGTCTGCCCGGTCAGCGTAGGAGGCGGATTGCCTGCCCTTCCGCGCGGGCGACTGGACCTGCGGCTGCTCGAAGAGAAAACCTTCGACGGCGGCGTCATCTATCTGCGGTACGCCGTCCGCTAAGCCGCGATCATCACCGCCGTGACTACTGCGAGTAGAGCGATGTAGGCGGCGGCATGGATCCGGTCCGGGATGGCGCCGACAATTCGCCGGCTCAGTGCAATCGCAGGTAGAGAGCCGGCCAGTAACGCGCAAACGGCGAGAAGGTCGATTGCGCCGACCCTGCCCGCTGACAGATCCGAGGCGGTGCTGTGCCCTGATGAGGCCGCGTACACCGCAGTCGCGACGACGGCGACAGGCAAGCTCAACGGGTTGGCGCTCGCGGCGGCGTCGGCCATCGGAACTCCGCCGCGACGCATCATCGGAACCGTCATGACGCTCCCGCCGACTCCGAGGAAACTTGCGACGGCGCCGATGCCTATCCCGACAGCGCGGACGCCGTGACGGTCAAGATGTTCTCGAGGTTCAGGTGGTGTCAGAAACCCCTGTCGCAGAAGGCTGTCGAGGATTGTGACCACGAGGTAGAGGACGAACAGAATTCGAACGGCGCCGTCGTCGACGTGACCTGCCGCAACCGCTCCGAGGCCTGCTCCGGCTGCGACGGGGCCGATCAGTGGTCTGATGTACTCCGCCCGAAGCCGTCCTGACTTCCTGAATGCGATTGTGGCACTGAGTGAATTGACCACCATCACTGCCGCCGAGGATGCGACGGCGACATGCATCGGATCGATGACGTCCGCCCGAAGTGTGGATGCAGCGTAAACGACTGGGACGGTGACAAACCCGCCACCGAATCCGAACAGAACGGTGGTGACTCCGGTCAAGGCGCCGAAAGCGAGAAGGATGAGGGCGTAGTGAAGCACTTGATGAACGGTAGCGATTTCTACGCTGGCGCACATTCGAAGGTTCGCCACGTTCCATTGTCAATCAGACACGGACTCGGTAGGTTCCTCCGGTGCGCAACATCTCGATCAACGACGTCGATCACTCACCTCGCGGTGTTCTCGCAATCGGAACCGACTACCCACCCGGTCACGTGCTGGCCGCCCACGAACATCGACGAGCCCAGTTTCTCTTCGCGGTGAACGGTGCGATGAACGTCGAAACCGATGACGGTGAGTGGACGGTTCTGCCGTCCAATGCGGTCATGATTCCCGCCGGTGTCGCTCATGCGGTGACGATAGACGGTGTCAGCACGCGAAGCCTCTACATCGAACCGTCCGCAGCGCCGTGGTTCCCGGTCAGGTGCCGAGTCGTCGCGGTGTCGTCGCTCCTGCGTGAGCTGCTCGTCGCTGCAGTCGACATGGATGTCGAGTTGAACGTGGAGGACGACTTCCCGGCACACGGACGCGGCGCCGCGGTATTTCAGCTGATCCTGCACGAACTTCGCGATCTTGCGCCCCTGCCTGTGGAACTTCCGCTGCCTCGGCACCCGGGATTGCGGGCGTTGTGCACGCGGTATCTCGCCGGCCCGTCGATCCACGACTCGCCCACGCGGTGGGCCGAGCAACTCCACATCAGTGAACGAACACTGCACCGCTTGCTGATCTCGGAAACGGGGATGAGCGCGTCGTCGTGGATGCAGCGTGCCTGCATTCTTCACTCGCTCCCGAAACTCTCTGCCGGTGCCAGTGTGACAGCCGTTGCGGCTGAACTCGGATACTCGACGCCGGCTGCCTTCGCAGCGATGTGCACCCGAGTCTCGGGTGCACCGCCCAGTAGCTATCGGGCGCGCGTCACGACACAGACACCGGGATGATGTCGGCGACGACGTCGTGGATGAGACCGTCACGGACTTCGAAGGTTTCACGAATCTCCACGGTCATGAGGCGAGTGCCACCGATTCCCGCGTCGAGCAGATAGGTGGTCGAGACGATGTCCCCGGCTTCCGACATCTCTAGGTCTCGTACGCCCTGGATAACGCGGTATTGGATACCGTTTTCGAGGTCGGCGGACATCTGTGGTCCGGAGAACCCCGTCTTGAGTCCGGCTTCGACGCGCGTCGCATCCGGGGCGAAATGAACATCGGAAACGTCATGGGAGACCAGGGCGTCGATGTAGGCGCGTGCTTGCGCCTCGCGGGGTGAATCGGCCGGGTTGGGGGCTGCTGTCGCAGCGCCTCCGGCAACCAGGATCAGGGCAGCCGTGGCAGCGGCAGTTCCGGCGATATTTCGCAGTGTTCGCATGGGACATCCTAACGACGAGGTGTGGAGGAATTCGGAAAACGGCCGTCATCGAGTAGCCGTACAACTGCGGGGAGGATCGACGAGCGAGCAGAAAGCCGGGGCCATGACGGGCACGTAGTCGGCTCCGACGCCGTTCTCGTGAATGATCCGGCGGTAGGTGTCGACGCCGTCGGTCGGGATTCGCGCTGCAGTGGGATCGCCGAGAACATCGACCGTGTAGAGGCCGAATCGAGGTCGGTACGAACCCCATTCGTAGTTGTCGGTGATGGACCAGTAGTTGTAGCCGATCACGTCGGCACCGTCTTCTCGGGCGCGTTCCATCCAATAGATGTGATCGCGTAGGTGATTCGAGCGTGTGTAACCGTCGGCGCGCGGCGCTCCGTTGTCGGTGGGCATGCCGTTCTCGACGATGTAGAGGGGGAGTTCTGGATACTTGCCCGAGTACCGCATCAATGCGTCGTAGAGGCCTTCGGGTTGTGGTGTGACGTTGTAGAACTCGTCGAGTGCGGCGTACGCGGCAGTCGGATTGTTCAGGGCCACACCGTAGTAGTAGTCGATCCCGAGAAAGTCGAGCTTGTCGCGCACCCGATCCGTGAATACCGAATCGATCGCCTCGGACACGCCGGGAATGAAGGAGAAATTACTGCTCACGCGGGCACCGGGATCGAGAACATGGATGCGGTCGTAGATCGCCCGGTGGACTCGGACCAATGAATCGAACATCGACGGTGCCTGGGTGAGTGCGATTCCGCCGTAGGTCAATTCACGCTGAACATACACAGTCGGCTCGTTGATCGTGATCCACAGCGCCCCGATTCCGGAGTACCGCTCGACTACCTTCTCTGCGTTGACCAGCCAATCGGCTTCCGTCTTCGGATTTGTCCAGCCGCCTTGATCGACAACCCATCCCGGATACACCCAGTGGTCGAGCGTGATCATCGGAGTCATGCCCCGCGCGCGGATGTGAGCCACCACGTCGTCGTAGTACGCGAATTCGGTCTCGTTCCAGCTCCCGGCGGCGGGCTGAACTCGCGCCCACTCGACGCCGAATCGGAAAACCTTCGATCCCAGATCGGCCGCCCGGTCGATGTCCTCGGCGTAGCGATGCCGGAAGTCGACCGAATCACCGATTTTGTCGTGCGTTCGTCCAGAATCGGAGTATCGAGACCAGTTGCTGTCCGGCGACGAACCTTCCGATTGGAATCCGGAGGTGGCAACGCCCCAGAGGAAGTCATCCGGTACCTCCGCTGAGGCGCGAGCGGGAAAGGCGAGCGCCCCGAGCAGGCACGTCAGTGCCATGAGTGCAGGCGTAATAGACCGTGACAGGGCTCCCATGCCTGGGAGACTAAGTCATACAAGTGTCCAGTCGCAGGCGTTTCGTCCGATCCGCCCGCGACTGGACCGTGTCACTCAGTGACCCAGCCTCTCAGAAATTCCGCTCAGAAAACCATGGTCATCGATCCCGGATTCCACGTCCCGGAGCGCTGAACGGTCGCTTCGTCGACCTGGGCAGGCACTGCACTCGGATCGATCGGTGTGTACTTCTCGATCGAACCCCAGTCGCGAGCCCAGTCGTTGTCGAGATACGACGGAATGGTCTGAGCGGTCAGGAGCAGATCGATCCACCCCAACGGTCCACCGCCGTAGTGGTCCTGCCAGGCACTGGTCACGAGCGCGCCGGAATGGTCGGGAAGGATCCGATACTCGGGGACCTCGGCGATACCGACCCGATGATCGAAGGGGCGTTGGCACGGGAATGCCAGTCCGACAGCCCAATCCAGCATGACGGGCGCCTGCGAACCGACGACGTCGTTGAGCTTCTGGGTATTCGGAACCCGCGGCGGGGTGACGGCCACCCATTGGTCGGGCTTGCTGTCGTAGTCGCTGACGACAAGTCGAATGCTGTTGGCTTCGACGGGAATCTGGTCCAGCGGCACACGCAGGTTCCGCCATGACGGTGCCGGACCGATGTCGAGGGGCGCGATCTTTCCGAGTGTTTCCACAGCGTCTGTTTCGGCATCGTCGACGCCACGCGCTGTTCCGTATTCGACCTCGACGTTCTGGCCGTAGGTGACGATTCCGTCCTTGTCGACCGACCGAACACGACCAGCGGTTGCAATCGAGATGATGTCTCCGCGTGTGGCGTTCTCGCCCACGTCGGGGAGTTGGTACCAGTCGCTGGTCAGCGTGCCGGGGGAGGGCTGACCGTAACTACCCATGACGGGTGTTGTCGCCGGGTCGAGACCGAACGGTAACGCGACCGAACTGCCGTTGACCCCGGTCTGTCCGGCGCCTCCGCCGGTTCCGGCCGAGTTACCGGCGGTGTCCTCGGAGGTGTCGACGGTGTTCGCGCCGCCGGTAGCCGTGGCTTCCTTGTCTGCTCGAAGGTCGGAGGCGACGCCATTCGGATCGAATCCTGTAGCCCCACCGGCGGAGAGTGCTGTGGCGACGCTGCCCGAGAGGGGCGTCAGCATCGAGGCGTTCGGATCGGTCTCGAGCAGAACGTCGTTGGCGAGTCCGCAGTGTTGGCCGAGAACGGCGTCGACGTTTGCACGGCCCACCGAATAGGCCGGGTATTGGGTGATCGCGCCCTTGGCCATGGACAGCACCTCGAAGAGGACCATGGCACCTGCGGCAATCGTCAGTGGCGAGATGGCAAGCAGTCGAGCGTGCTTCGCGGACGGTTCCTTCCCGGCGGTGTACGGCTCACGGAAGAAGTACCACGCGGCGACGCCGAGCATCAGCACCGTCAGCCCGAGGAGGACGGTGCTCGCGCCGAGTCCGCTGATGGACACCGGCTTGTCCCACCACGGAACGCTGTAGCTGGACACGTAGTAATAGCTGTTGCTGCCGGTGAATGCGACAGCCAGGAGAAACAGTACGGCTGCCGCGAAGAGGGCCCGATTGCGCGGCGAGCGCAGGAGTTTTGTACCCACGGCGACCGCCGTCATCATCGCCAGAACGGCGGCGAGTCCGGCAAAGATTCCGAAGTGGTGCGTCCACTTGGTCGGCGAGAACATCAGCAGTGGCAGTGCGCCGATCGTCAGCCCCACGACGCGGCGTGACGGACCGGCGGCCAAACCGGGAATCCGGCCGCCCTTGCGCAGCATCATCGCGGTGCAGACGCCAAGGCACAGAACCATGACGAACACACCGAATCTGCGAGTCAGAGAACCGTCGACGGAGATGTTGAAGAGGTATTGGTAGCGGAGGTACTCGTCGAACCAGGGCTGGTTCGGTGAGATCGAGTGGACGCGTTGCATCTCGATGACGGCGGCGAGGCTCTGATCGCCGAACGCGGGGATGAGGATCGACAGTCCGGCAGCTAGCAGTGGCCCGACGGCCGCGACGTAACCGGTGGTGCGGGCACGTTCGATGATGATGCGCATGATCGGGCGGATTCCGGCGATCAGTGCGGCGAAGCAGATGAGGCCGGAAGGCCCGGCGGTCAAGGTGAATCCGGCGATCAGAATCGCGACTGCGACCGGCAGAAGTCGTCTCGTCGCGACTGCGCGTTCGATCGAGCACCACGTCAGCAGGACGCCGAGAGCAACGATCGGTTCGGGGCGCAGTCCGTTGTTGAACGGAAGCCAGAACGCGAGGAAGACAAGCGCGCCGGTCCACAGGGCGAGCCGGTTTCCGCGAATTGCGGCTCCCAGTCGAGGCGCGACCTCGCGGCTGATGACGAGCCAGGTGATGATGCCTGCCAACAGAGCAGGCAGACGAACCCAGGGGCTTGCAGTGCTGACGTGCGCCAGGAGTCCGAGGATGTTGTAGTACGGCGTTCCGAACGGGGTCTCGGGGACCGCGAACCACCGGAAATAGTTGGACATGTAGCCCGATTGCTCGGAGGCCCTGGCCATCGTGAACTGGTAGCCGTCATCGGTGGTGGTAGCGCCGATGAAGTGCCACAGCACCAGAGTTCCGACGACGACGCCGTCGAGGACGGTGAACTTCCACCATCGGGCGGGCAGAAATTTGCGTGTGCCCCGGCCGTCGCGGTTGTCGAGGCGGTGCAGCGCGAAGAGGGACACGACAGCCGTGAGTGCCCCGAGAATCATGGCGAGAGTCTTGATCACCGACGGGCTCGACGTGAAGCGAGAGTCCGCCTCGATCGAGACGTTCAAACCGGCTGATGCCGAATCGAGGTCGCTGAAGACGCCGACTACCTGTGGTCGGCTGTCGCCCTCGATGACGCGCGGTTCGGAACCGGTGGCGCTGAAGGTGGTTCGGGTCGGCTCGGCGGCGAGCGTGAGTGCGCATCCAGTTTGCAGATCAGCAACGGGTGTCGAGAGCAGCACTTGATCGCGCAGGACAACGTCGACCCGAGCGGGAGCGTCGGCGGATTCGGGGGAGACAGTGGCAACAAATCCGTAGCGGCGCGCATCGGCGGCACCCGGGGGAGCCGTCGAGACGAGTGTTCCGCCGGTGGCGGCCAACTCGCTGATCGACGCGCACGGGATCGATGCCTCCATGCGCAGCGGTGTGTACGAGACCAATGGCGCCTCGACGCTTGTCGTCGACCCGGCCTGCGGCCAGTTGACGACGGCTGTGTCCTGCTCGATCGGCAGGAACGGCACTGATCCGCACAAAACTATGCCGAGGATCGATGCGACAATCGCAACGATCCGTGCTCGGTTCGGTCCGCTGGATCGCTGAGGGGTCGGCAAGGCCGGAGGTGCGGTCGTGGCCACGTCACTGTCTGTCACGACTTTGGACCCTAGCTGTGCGTGACGTGTTTGTTATAAAAGCGCGAGTAATGGGATGGTCGTGTTCCCGGTGCCGTTCCGCGGTGCGGGGGTTGTCGGCGATCGAGGCGGGGTGCTGTGCACGAAGTTCACGAGTCCATTTCGTTGAGCCCACTACTGCGGCGTTCGACGGCCTCATTGTGCGTCGTCCTCGGAATTGTCCTGGTGATTGTCTGCGGGTTCGCGGCGATCGTGGAACACGACCCGGCGGGCTACGTCGGCGCCGCGTTGTCCGCGGTCCTGTCCTTCGGGTTGGCCGCGTACATGTGGAAGGTGCGCGTGATCATCACCACAGACGTCGAACGAGTGTCGATCGCGCTGTCTCCGGGGCTGCGTCAGGTATTTCGGGGGACGAAGTTGTGTCTGCAACTGCAGTACATATCGGGATGGGCTCCGGAATCGGTTATCGAATGACCGGCCCAGGTATGCGGGTAATTCTCGCGTCACCCGGCGCCGGGGTCCGCTTTCGTCTGCACGACGGACGCGAAATCTCGGTGGCGACCGACCGAAGGGACGAGCTGATCGAACTCGCCCGGCGGCGGGCGCCGGACCTGCAGTGAGCGTCGCAGGTGGACCGGTGAAAAATGGGGTGCGCCTATCCTGGATAATTGACATCAGTTCTGTGTTTCAGGCGCATTGTTTCGGCCTGTAATGCCGGACCGGTTTGCTGCCGCTTGCACAGGCACCCCGTTTGCGTACGAGAGGAACTCTCATGCTTGCCCGCACCGACCTGCGTGGTCGTACCCCATCCACGGCCGAACTTCGCGCCGCGCTTCCCCGAGGTGGAGTGGATGTGGACGCGGTGCTGCATCAGGTTCGCCCGATGGTCGAAGCTGTTCGTGATCGCGGGGCAGAAGCCGCCCTCGAGTTCGGCGAGAAGTTCGACGGCGTTCGTCCGGCTTCGGTTCGTGTACCCGCAGCCGAGCTCGAGCGTGCACTTCGTGAACTCGACCCCGCAGTCAAGGAAGCACTCGAGGTTGCGATCGAGCGCACCCGCAAGGTGCACGCCGATCAGCGTCGCAAGGACACCGTCACCGAGGTCGTTCCGGGTGGCACGGTCACCGAGCGTTGGGTTCCGGTCGAGCGCGTCGGGCTGTACGTACCCGGCGGGAATGCCGTGTACCCGTCGAGCGTTGTCATGAACGTCGTGCCGGCTCAGACGGCCGGCGTCGGGTCGCTTGTTGTCGCCTCGCCGCCCCAAGCCGACTTCGGCGGATTGCCGCACCCGACCATTCTTGCCGCCGCAGCCATGCTCGGCGTCGACGAGGTGTGGGCCGTCGGCGGCGGGCAGGGAGTCGCCCTCCTTACCTACGGCGGAACCGACACCGATGGAACCGAGCTTGTCCCGGTCGACCTCATCACCGGTCCCGGCAACATTTATGTCACTGCCGCAAAGCGTCTGTGCCGCGGACTGGTCGGCATCGACGCGGAAGCCGGTCCCACCGAGATCGCGATCCTCGCCGACCACACCGCTGACCCGGTCCACGTTGCCGCCGACCTCATCAGTCAGGCCGAGCACGACGTGATGGCCGCCAGCGTTCTTGTCACGACCAGCGTCGAATTGGCCGACGCGGTCGACAAAGCTCTGGCTGCGCAGCTCGAGATCACCAAGCACCGCGAACGCGTCACCACGGCACTGACCGGCAGCCAGTCGGGCACGGTACTGGTTTCTGATGTTTCCGCTGGTCTGCGCGTCGTCAACGCTTATGCGGCCGAGCACCTCGAGATTCAGACCGAGGACGCAACCGGTGTCGCAGCTCAGGTCACCAGCGCTGGTGCCGTGTTCGTCGGCCCATGGGCGCCGGTCAGCCTCGGCGACTACTGCGCCGGCTCCAACCACGTTCTGCCGACGGCCGGGTGTGCACGTCACTCCTCCGGTCTGAGCGTGCAGACCTTCTTGCGTGGGATCCACGTGATCGACTACTCCGAGTCGGCTCTGAAAGACGTTGCCGGACACGTCATCACGCTCGCCAACGCGGAGGACCTGCCGGCTCACGGCGAGGCTGTGCGTCTACGATTCGAGGCTCTGCGATGAGTAGTGCTCCTGGAGAATCGATTTCGGTCGACGCCCTTCCGGTTCGCGAGAACCTGCGTGGAAAGTCGGCATACGGCGCACCGCAGTTGACGGTGCCGGTTCAGCTCAACACGAACGAGAACCCGCATCCGCCGACGCAGGCGCTCATCGACGATGTCGCCGAATCCGTGCGCGAAGCCGCGAAGGAACTGCACCGCTACCCCGACCGTGACGCTGTCGCGTTGCGGACGGATCTGGCGGCGTACCTGTCGAAGCAGACCGGGGTGCCGGTCACCGTCGACAATCTCTGGGCGGCAAACGGATCGAACGAGATTCTGCAGCAGTTGTTGCAGGCGTTCGCAGGTCCGGGGCGCAGCGCGATGGGTTTTGTGCCCTCGTACTCGATGCACCCGATCATCGCCGACGGTACCGATACCGAGTGGGTCGAGGTCTTCCGTCGGGACGATTTCGCACTCGACGTGGATGCTGCCGTCACAGTGATCGAGGAGCGTCGACCGGACGTCGTGTTCGTGACCAGCCCCAACAACCCGACCGGACACAGCGTCGGTATTGCGGAACTGCGACGCATTCTCGACGTGGCGCCGGGCATCGTGATCGTCGACGAGGCGTACGCGGAGTTCTCCGCTGCCCCCAGCGCGATGACGCTGATCGACGAGTTCCCGGCCAAGCTGGTTGTCACCCGCACCATGAGCAAGGCGTTCGCGTTTGCCGGTGGCCGACTCGGCTACCTCGCCGCAGCTCCCGCATTCATCGACGCACTGTTGTTGGTGCGCTTGCCATATCACCTCTCGGTGGTCACGCAAGCTGCGGCACGTGCCGCACTGCGTCACGCCGACGAGACCCTCGGCAGTGTCCACGCCTTGTCTGCCGAGCGTGATCGGGTGTCGAAGGCGCTGGCGGACACCGGTTTCCGAGTGATTCCCAGTGACGCGAACTTCATCTTGTTCGGTCAGTTCACCGACAGTGCACAGGCGTGGAAGGAATACCTCGACCGCGGGGTTCTCATCCGCGACATCGGCATCCCCGGATACCTGCGGGCCACAGTGGGACTCGAAGCCGAGAACGACGCGTTCATCAAGGCCAGTGACGAAATCGCAGGCACCCAGCTGGTCGACACGAATTCAGGAGAGACGGCATGAGCGATCGCATCGCGCGGATCGAACGAACAACTCGGGAATCAAGCATCGTCGTCGAACTGAATCTGGACGGGACCGGCATCGTCGACGTCTCCACCGGCGTTCCGTTCTTCGACCACATGCTCAATGCCTTGGGTACGCACGCCAGCTTCGATCTCGACGTCAAGGCGAAGGGTGACGTCGAGATCGACGCTCACCACACCGTCGAGGACACCGCGATCGTTTTCGGCCAGGCGCTCGGCCAGGCTCTCGGCGACAAGAAGGGCATCCGTCGTTTCGGCGACGCTTTCATCCCGATGGACGAAACGCTGGCGCACGCGTCGGTCGACGTCTCCGGTCGCCCTTACTGCGTGCACACCGGTGAGCCCGACTACATGGTGCATTCCGTCATCGGCGGGTACCCGGGCGTTCCGTATCACGCGGTGATCAACCGCCACGTGTTCGAGTCGATCGCATTGAATGCACGTATCGCACTGCACGTTCGGGTTCTGTACGGCCGCGATCAGCATCACATCACCGAAGCCGAGTACAAGGCCGTTGCGCGCGCTCTGCGTGAGGCGGTCGAGCCGGATCCGCGCGTGAGTGGCGTGCCGTCGACGAAGGGCACACTGTGAGCGTCCTCTTCACCTACCTGCTGTTCATCGGCGCGGGTATTGCCGTGGGCGGCGCCTACTCGATGTTCAAGGTCAACAAGCTTGCGTCGGGAATCCTTCTGGCGTTGGCGGTTCTGGCGGCGGTAGCGGGCGCACTGCGTCTGTGACGCGAAAAGTGACTGTGTCTGAGACGCAAGATCCTGCTCCATCGCCGGGGTTGCTTCGCACTCCGGGCATGATCGGTGTCCTGATCATGGCGGCGGCAGCTTTCGGTGGCTGGTCGTTGCTGTTGCCGGTGGTGCCGTTGCTGGTTGCGCATTCCGGCGGATCGGATGCGCTTGCCGGATCGGTGACCGGTGTCTTCATGGCGGCCACGGTCGTGACGCAACTGCTCGTGCCTCGGTTGTTGCGGACGCAGGGCTACCGGCGCGTGCTGGCGGTCGGATGTCTGCTCCTCGGTCCACCGTCGTTGGTGCTGTTGATCTCGGCCGACGCCGGCCCCGTCCTGGCGGTTTCCGCGGTGCGAGGAATCGGTTTCGGCATGCTGACGGTTGCCGGCAGCGCGCTCGTGGCGGAGTTGGCGCCCAAACGAATTCTGGGCCGTGCCACCGGCGCTCAGGGAATCGCGATCGCAGCGTCACAAATGGCGGGGCTTCCGCTGGGGCTTGCGATCATGGAACGGTGGTCGGCGACACCGGTGTTCGTTCTCGGTGCGCTGATCCCGGCACTCGCGCTGGTGGCCATTGCCGGGTTGCCGAAGATCTTCGCCCAGCCCACCGGCGAATCCGCCCGGTTGAGTGTGTTCGTCGTCTTGGTCCCGGTGCTCGCTCTGGCGTGTGTGTCCGCGTCGTTCGGCGGGCTGTCGTCTCTACTGCCGATCGCAATCTCGGAGCGCGCGGCCGTTGCAGGTGTGGTGTTGGCGACCGCCAGTGGATCGATGTTGATCGGCCGGTACTCGGCGGGCCTGATCGCCGATCGTCTCGGCAGTGGTCGGACACTCGCGCCGGCATTGGCGTCGTCGACCATCGGATTGGTGCTGTTCGCGATCAACGTCGACGGCGGGTCGACGCCGGTCTTGTTCTGCGCGGCGGTCCTTTTCGGGCTCGGGTTCGGGGCGGTGCAGAACGAATCCTTGGTCATGGCGTTTCAGGCTGCCGGCCCGAGGCAACTCGGATCCGCCAGCGCGATCTGGAACATCGGCTACGACGCCGGCACCGGAATCGGTGCACTGGCGTTGGGATTCGTGGCCACGACTGCCGGCTATGCGTGGGTCTTCGCGGTCTCCGCGGTCGTTGTCGCTCTGCTCCCGGCACTGGCCGCGGGCGGCAAAGTGATCGGCAGCAGGGTTGCCCGATAGAGTTGGGGCATGAGCGCTTCCACGATTGCTGTACTCGATTACGGCTCCGGCAACCTGCATTCGGCTACTCGCGCACTGGCGCGCACCGGGGCGCAGGTGGAGGTGACCAACGATATGAAGGTTGCATTAGCGGCGGACGGTCTGGTGGTGCCCGGTGTCGGCGCGTTCGCGGCCTGCATGGAAGGTCTGCGCGCAGTTCAGGGTGACCGAATCATCGGTAGACGCTTGGCCGGTGGCCGACCGGTGCTGGGTATCTGCGTCGGCATGCAGATTCTGTTCGACCGCGGAGTCGAATTCGGTGTCGAGGCGGAGGGCTGCGGCGAATGGCCTGGCACCGTCGAGAGGCTGCAAGCAGAGGTTTTGCCGCACATGGGCTGGAACACCGTGGAGGCTCCGGAGTCGAGCACGCTGTTCAAGGGTATCGACGCCGACACCCGCTTCTACTTCGTTCACTCGTACGGTGTGCAGAGTTGGGAACTCGCGCCGTCCGAGCACATCGCACCTCCGAAGCTGACGTGGGCAGATCACGGCGGAAAGTTCCTCGCTGCCGTCGAGAACGGTGCGTTGTCGGCAACGCAGTTCCACCCCGAGAAATCCGGCGACGCAGGCGCCGAGTTGCTGAGCAACTGGGTGCAGAGTTTGTGACCGGGAGTTCCGGCCCGAACCGCGGCGACGACTTTTCCCTCGCTCGTCTGGCGTTGTTCTCGCTCGGCGCCGCTGTGGCTGCGTTGGCGGTCGCCACCGTCGTCATCGTCGTGCTCAAACCCTCGCCGGGTGTCGGTCTCGCGATCGGTCTCGTGGGGGTCGTTGCTGCGATCGCGGCAATGGGCGTCGTATCCAAGCGGATGACCCGAAAAGCGTTCGGTGACCCGGAAGACGGTTCGAGGTCCTGACCTACTAGGGTTACCGCACGTGAGCCTGGTCCTTTTGCCTGCTGTAGATGTTGTCAACGGTGAAGCTGTTCGCCTCGTGCAAGGAGAGGCGGGAAGTGAGACCGGTTACGGGTCGCCCCGCGACGCTGCTCTTGCGTGGCAGAACGACGGTGCCGAATGGGTGCATCTTGTCGACCTCGACGCCGCTTTCGGGCGTGGGTCCAACAGCGAACTGCTGGCAGGCGTCATCGGCGACCTGACGGTCAAGGTGGAACTCTCCGGAGGAATCCGCGACGACGCTTCCCTGGAAGCTGCACTGGCCACAGGCTGTGCCCGCGTCAATCTCGGAACCGCCGCTATCGAAGATCCCGAGTGGTGTGCCCGTGCATTGGCCAAGTACGGCGACAAGATCGCCGTCGGACTCGACGTTCGTCTGGTCGACGGCCAGTACCGCACCCGTGGGCGCGGCTGGGTCACCGACGGCGGCGATCTGTGGGAGACCCTGGCCCGTCTCGATCGCGACGGCTGCACCCGTTACGTCGTCACCGACGTCTCCAAAGACGGCACACTCACCGGTCCCAACCTCGAACTTCTCAGTCAGGTCTGCGCTGTCACCGACGCTCACGTCGTCGCCTCCGGTGGTGTGTCGACCATCGAGGATCTGCTCGCCATTTCCAGCCTGGTTGATCAGGGTGTCGAGGGCGCGATCGTGGGCAAGGCGCTGTATGCCGGTCGCTTCACTCTCCCCGAAGCGCTGGCAGCAGTTTCCGGATAGATTTTCCAGATGACTCCGACGCGTGACCTCGACGAACTTCTCGCGATTGCGGGTCGGCTTCTCGATGGCGTCCACGATCAGTTCGTCGCCGGTGTCGGCGCCCCGAGTGCGGTCCGCAAGGGCTGGGGTGATTTTGCCACCGAGGTCGATCTTGCGCTCGAGAAGCGGTTGACCGCGGAGTTGTTCGAGCAGACCGGCATCGAGGTGCACGGCGAGGAATTCGGCGGCCCAGACGTCGGTTCGGGGCTCGTCTGGGTTCTCGACCCCGTCGACGGTACTTTCAACTATTCGGCCGGATTGCCTACTGCCGGAACACTGTTGGCGCTTCTCGACGATGGTGTCCCGGTGCTCGGATTGACCTGGCTTCCGTTGATCGGTCACACGTACGCCACTCGTGCCGGCGGTCCGTTGTTGGTCAACGGAATCGCCGTACCGCCGCTGGAGCCAACCGATCTGGCGTCGTCGATCGTCGGATTGGGTGCCCTCAACGTCAACAGTCGCGGCCGGATCCCCGGCAGTTTCCGTCTCGACCTCCTCGCCGAGATCAGCAAAGTGTCCTCGCGGATCCGGATACACGGCTCCACCGGAGTCGATCTCGCTTTCACGGCGGCCGGCATCCTGGGCGGAGCGATCGTCTACGGCCGCAACGCGTGGGACAACGCGGCCGGGGTCGCTCTCGTTCGCGGTGCGGGTGGGGTGGTCACCGATCTGGCCGGCAACCCGTGGACCGTAGAATCGGAGTCGGTGCTCGCTGCCGCCCCGGGCATCCACGGTGAGATTCTCGATATCCTCAACGCGCTCGGTGATCCGCGCGCTTCGTCCTCAGGAGGACCACAGTCATGACCCTCGCAGTTCGTGTGATTCCGTGCCTCGACGTCGACGCCGGACGAGTGGTCAAGGGTGTCAACTTCGAGAATCTTCGCGACGCCGGAGATCCGGTGGAACTCGCGGCAGCGTACGACGCTCAGGGCGCCGACGAACTGACCTTCCTGGACGTCACCGCCTCCACGTCGGATCGTGGCACGATGCTCGACGTCGTAAGTCGTACTGCCGAGCAGGTTTTCATTCCTCTGACCGTCGGCGGTGGAGTGCGCACGGTCGCGGACGTCGATCGTCTGCTGCGTGCCGGTGCCGACAAGGTCAGCGTCAACACCGCGGCGATTGCGCGCCCGGAACTGCTCAAGGAACTGAGTGAGCGTTTCGGCTCGCAGTGCATCGTCCTCTCGGTCGACGCCCGCACCGTTCCCCAGGGGCAGCCGGACACACCGTCGGGGTGGGAGGTCACCACGCACGGGGGCAAGCGCGGCACGGGCATCGACGCTGTCGAGTGGGCCGAGCGTGGTGCCGAGTTGGGAGTGGGGGAGATCCTGCTCAACTCGATGGACGCCGACGGCACCAAAGCGGGCTTCGACCTTCTGATGATCCGCGCTGTCCGGGCGGCAGTCCACGTACCGGTGATCGCCAGTGGCGGTGCCGGCGTGGTCGAGCACTTTGCCCCGGCAGTCGAAGCGGGCGCAGACGCAGTTCTCGCAGCGAGCGTCTTCCACTTCGGCGATCTGAGCATCCCGGAGGTCAAGGATGCGATGCGTGCCGAGGGAATCGTCGTTCGCTAGGCGTTCTCGGCGCGGATTCCGTCGAACATGAGGCGGCTGATGGCTTGGTTCAGCGTGGTGCAGTCGACGGACGAATCGGCTCGCAATCCTTGAATCGCACTTGCCAGCATCATGCCGTTGACGGCCTGCGCAGTGTTGTCGACGTCGAGGTCGGCGCGTAGATAGCCGCATTCGACTCCGTGATGCAGGTACGCCGCGGTCAAGGATGCCGACTGGTCGAGTAGATCGAGCATCCGGCCAGTGAGATCGGCGTCGACGCCTGTCGTCTCGAAGAGCAGAACCCGCGGAATGCGCGGGTCGTCGAAGAAGATGCGGGGGAGCGCTTCGGCGATGCGACCGACCTGGGCGCGGTACTCGTCCAATGTATTTGCTGCGTCAGGGGCATTTTCGACGGCGAGTGCGCTGATGATCTTTGCGATCAGATCGTCGATGACGTGGTCGATGATGTCGCGCTTGTTCTCGAAGTATCGGTAGAACGTGCCGTGACCGATTCCGAGAGTTGTTGCGATATCGGCAATTCCGGTCGCGTGGTAGCCGCGTTCCGCGAAGCACTCGAATGATGCGTCGATGATCTCGCGGCGCAATTCCGCTTTTTTTCGTTCCGCTCGGGTCATGGCCTTCGTCACGTCTGGAATGATACCGTTCTCAATAACGGAATGACGTGTCAGTTTCTGATGTGCAGTTCACGGGTGCGTGGTTCATGGGTGTGCAGTTCATGAGAGGGATTCTCCGATGGCAGTGCAGTACGACGCAGTAGTGGTGGGGGCGGGCTTCGGCGGAATGGGTGCGGCCATTCAACTCAAGCGGATGGGCCTGGACAACCTGGCGATCCTCGAGCGTGAGGACGATCTGGGTGGAACCTGGCACGTCAACCGCTATCCCGGTTTGGCTGTCGACATCGCGTCGGTCACCTACTCGTATTCGTTCGAGCCCAATCCGAACTGGTCCAGGCTCTTCGCACCGGGTGCCGAACTCAAGAAGTACGCCGATCATGTCGCGGACAAGTACGACCTGCGGAAGCACATGACGTTCGGTGCCGTGGTCAACGGAGCCCGCTGGGACGAAGATTCCTCGCACTGGGTGGTCTCCGTGGAGGGGGCACCGGACATCACTGCCAAGTACCTCCTGACTGCGACGGGTTTCCTCTCGCAGCCCCATCGACCGGACATCTCCGGTATCGACGAATTTGCGGGCAAGATCATCCACACCACCGCCTGGGACGATTCCTACGACTTGTCGGGCACCAAGACTGCAATCATCGGAACCGGCGCCACCGCCGTGCAGTTGATCCCCGAGGTGGCGCGGCAGGCCGCAGAGTTGACCGTCTACCAACGCACCCCGATCTGGGTCGTTCCCAAGATCGACGTCCCCATTCCGAGCGCAGTGCAGAAGCTGTTCTCGCGCATTCCGCTCACCCAGCGAATCGCCCGCGCTGTCAGTTCGTCGATACTCGAAATGATCATGGTCAGTGCGGTCCTGCATTACAAGCAGGTCAAACTGTTGAACAAGGGCGCTGCAGCCGCATCACGAGCGTTTCTGCGATCGCAGGTCCGTGACGCGCATCTCCGCGAGCAACTCACACCGGACTACGACTTCGGGTGCAAGCGACCCACATTCTCGAACAGCTATTTCCGTACCTTCACCAAAGACAACGTGCACCTCGAAACCACGTCGATCGACCACATTGCTGCCGACGGAATCGTCACGGCCGACGGCCGCAAGACCGAGATCGACACGCTGGTGCTGGCAACGGGATTCAACCTCTGGGATGTGAACTTTCCGGCCATCGAGGTTATCGGCCGTGAGGGCCGAAACCTCGGTAAGTGGTGGCGCGACAACCGTTTCCAGGCCTATGAGGGGGTCACGGTTCCCTACTTCCCCAATTTCCTCACGCTCGCCAGTCCGTACTCGTACAGCGGGTTGTCCTACTTCACGACTATCGAATCCCAGATGCAGCACATGGATCGACTGTTCGGCGAGGTGAAGCGGCGTGGCGCGGAGACGTTCGAGGTCACCGAAACCGCCAACGCCGAGTTCCTGGACCGGATGACGGAGAACCTCGCGGACTCCGTCTTTTACGGCGGCAGTTGCCAGACTGCGCGGAGCTACTACTTCAATCAGCACGGGGAGGCTGCGATCCTGCGGCCCACGTCTACACGCAATGCGTTTGTCGAAGCGAAACGCTTTCCGCTCGAGGATTATTCGATCAGCTAGGCGGGCATGCCCCGTGTTCGGCTATCTCGCCGATCTGACTCCGCTCGGAACCGATATCACGGGATAGCGGTTCTGCCGGTTCAGTCGGGAAGAGACCGAGCTGTGTATCAGTTGGCTCACCGCGGAGGCAGCGCCCTTTCGCGGTGAGCCGATCACGATGGTGAAGGCGTCGTACTTGTCCGCGGTCGCGAGGATGACACCGGCCGGGTCGCCGTAGGTACAGTCGTATGTCCAGGTGTCCGTGTGCGAGGCAAGTGTCGAGGTTGTCTGTTCGCGTTGCGACACCATCTCGTCGTGCAGACGCGTTTCGAACTGTGGTGAGTCGGTTTCGACAGGCAAGTCCTCGGACGTGATGCAGTGAACGACGTGGAGTGCTGAATCCTCCTTGGCGGCAAGCGTCAATCCGTAGCTGACGACATTCTTGCTGCTCAGGCCTGTGCCGATCCCGACAACGACGTGGCGGGCCGGGACGCGATCGGTGCTCGCGTTCACGAGGTGGCAGGTGTACTCCGGGTGTGGGCCGTCATGACGTTGATGGTTCATGTCGGATCCTCTTCCAGAGCGAGAAGCGAAGAAACTTCCATTCTACGGCGACCAAGCAGGGGAATTCCACGGAAGTCACAGGTGGAAGGTATAAACGTCATATGAGTCTTGATCCCGCAATCGCGGCGAAGCTGAAGCGAAACGACGCCGGACTGTTCAGCGCGGTTGCTCAGGAGAAGTCGACCGGTGATGTGCTGATGGTCGCGTGGATGGACGACGAAGCGCTCGCGCGAACACTGGAAACCCGTAAGGGGACGTACTATTCGCGCTCGCGCCAGCAGTACTGGGTCAAGGGTGAGACGTCGGGGCACACTCAGTACGTCCACGAAGTGCGACTCGACTGTGACGGCGATTCGGTCTTGCTGATCGTCGATCAGGAGGGCGCCGCGTGCCACACCGGCACTCACACCTGTTTCGACACCGACGTCCTACTCGCTGCGGAACAGTGACACGAGATGGCCGCTGACAAGACTCCACAACCGCTCGATTACGCCTTCACCGCTCCCATCGAGAAAGACGGGGCGTTCGCGACATTTCTGACGGTGCCTGGTTCGGCGGAACTTCTGGGAACCAGGCGCGCTGTGAAGGTGGTCGGGACTCTCGATGGTGAACATCCCTTCGAGGCGACGCTGATGCCGTCCGGTGACGGTCCACACTGGCTTCCGCTGCGCGTGGCGCTCTGCAAGGCGATCGGCAAGAGCGCCGCTGGAGAAGAAGTATCGGTACATCTACAGCAGCGACTGAGCTGAAGTTTTCCCGAACCAAGGAGCGTCGTGGTCGACAGAGCGGTTGATTCGTTGCAGGTGGTAGCGCGAGAGCTGAGCCCGTTCGGCGGTGACGAGTCGAAAACACGCACGTTGCGCATGTCGCGGACCCTCGCGGCGCCCATCGGCACGGTCTGGGCGGCGATCACCGAGTTCGACCGCATTCCCCAATGGTTCATGCCGGTCGGGGGAGAAGCCAGGATCGGCGGCCACTATCAGCTCGAGGGCAACGCCGGCGGCGAAATTTTGGCGTGCGATGCTCCTCGAACACTTCGCATCACCTGGGAATACGGCGGCGATGTGAGCTACGTGACCGTGAATCTCGCCGAAAAAGGCAGTGGTGCAACGCTGTTCGACTTCGAACACGCCGCGGACGTGGCGCCGGATCGGTGGGCCGAGTACGGTCCAGGTGCCGTCGGTGTCGGGTGGGACATGGGACTGCTCGGGCTGGCTCGCCACATGGAACTGGGGATCGCGACGCCACTCGAGACACCTGAGTGGTCGGCGAGCGACGAGGCCAGGGCATTCATCGCGGGAAGCAGTGAACTGTGGGCCGAAGCTGCGATCGCATCGGGCGACGACCCGGATGCGGCTGCAGCCGCCGCTGCTCGCACGACCGCTGCATACACCGGGTAGATCACCTCTACGAGGACTAACATCGGATTAGTCTGGTTGTTGCGGGACTTCCGCGCCACGAGCGGAGACGACGATGGTGTATCGGCTCATCGAAGTAGTGACGGTGTTCGTCCACTTCGCGTTTGTCCTCTATGTGGTGCTGGGTGGGTTCGTGGCGTGGAAGTGGCGTCGTACCATCGGTTTTCACCTTCTTGCAGTCGTCTGGGGAGCCGGTTCGATAGCGGTCGGATATGACTGCCCGCTGACCAATCTCGAGAACTGGGCCCGCCGAATGGCCGGTATCGCGGAGTTGCCGTCCACCGGATTCATCTCGCACTACATCACCGGCGTGTTCTATCCGGCGAGTATCGAAGGCCTGGTACAGGCGCTCGCGGCGACAGTGGTTGTCGGATCCTGGGTCGGATACGTGCTGCTCGGACGGCATTCGAAGGCTGAGGTCAAAGCCTCTTCAGCGACCTAATTCCGTACAAACGATCCCTGCCGTTTCCGAATGGAAACGACAGGGAGGCGCTACCTGGATTTACGCGCGAGTCAGTGCCACCACCGGGATTGTGCGGATCCCAGCTGTCTTCTCCGCATATTCGGCAAATCCCGGGTATCGACTGGCCTGCTCGTCGTAGATGCGGTCACGCTTCTCGCCGGTTACTTCGCTGACGGAGACCGGGTATGTTTCGGTGCCGATCTCGACCTCTGCCTGGTCGGTGGCAACGAGGTTGTAGTACCAGTCGGGGTTGGTCGGGGCACCGGCCTTGGATGCAAAAACGTAGATGGTCTTCGGATCCTGCTCGTCTGCCAGATACATCATGGGACTCACGGAATCGCGTCCGGATTTGCGTCCTGTGTGGTGGACCAACACCATGGGCGCACCTTCGAAGGGGCCACCTACCTTGCCCTCGTTCTCCCGAAATTCCGCAATGATTCCTGCGTTCCAATCGTCGGTACTCATCGTTGTCTCCCGGTCTGCGAGTGGCGAAGGGCTCTGCCGCCAAGCTTTGCACAACTGGTGAATCGACGAGAGGTCATCTTCGGCGTCCAGCATGATCTACTATCTACGTATGAACGCAGATAGTGGTGTTTGTCGCCGCAAGCTTCCCGATGATCAAGTCGACCTCGTAGTCGAGGTGTTCCGCATGCTGGCCGACGCAACCCGTGTGCAGGTTTTGTGGGCATTGGTAGACCGTGAGTGCTCGGTGAACGAACTGGCGGAACGCGTCGGCAAGCCGGCGCCCTCGGTGTCGCAGCACCTGGCGAAATTGCGCATGGCAAGGTTGGTACGAACGCGCCGCGATGGTACGACGGTGTTCTATCGCCTGGAGAACGACCATGTGCGCCAACTGGTTACGGACGCGGTCTTCAATGCGGAGCATGCCGGACCCGGATTGCCGGGGCATCACCGTAGTGAAGGTGAACTTCGGGAGATACACCCGGAGCGCTCGGCGAAGGTCGATCGTAGCGATCAAGAAGAAGGTGCGTCATGACGCACGAACCAAAGATGTCCCACGGCCACGGCCACGGCCACGGCCACAGTCACGGCCATGTCCACGGCCCGAAGGGGTTTCGATCGGCAGTTCGCGAAGTGTTCTCCCCGCACAGTCACGACGCTGCCGACAGTGTCGACGACGCATTGGAATCGAGCGCAATCGGCATCCGGGCGGTCAAGATCAGTCTTGTCGCGCTCGGAGTCACCGCAGTTGCTCAGGTTGCGATCGTGGCGATCTCGGGTTCGGTGGCGCTGCTGGCGGACACCATTCACAACTTCTCCGACGCGCTCACGGCAGTCCCACTCTGGATTGCCTTTGCGCTCGGTCGGCGCGCTGCAACCAGGCGCTATACCTATGGTTTCGGGCGTGCGGAGGATTTGGCCGGACTGTTCGTGCTCGCCATGATCGCACTGTCGGCAGTGATCGCCGGTGTCGAGGCGGTGAGGCGATTGATCAACCCGGTCGAGATCGAGCACCTCGGTTGGGTAGCGGCGGCAGGTTTGATCGGTTTCATCGGAAACGAATTGGTGGCGTTGTATCGGATCAGGGTCGGCAGGCAAATCGGTTCAGCGGCCCTGGTGGCCGATGGATTGCATGCTCGGACAGACGGATTCACCTCGCTCGCAGTTCTTCTGGGTGCCGGGGGAGTTGCGCTGGGTTTCCCGTTGGCAGATCCGATCATCGGCCTTGTCATCACCGTGGCCATCGTGGCGGTGCTGAGGACTGCAGCGCGAGACGTCTTCCGGCGGTTGATGGACGGCGTCGAACCGGAGTTGGTGGACGGCGCCGAGCATGCATTGATGCACGAACCCGGAGTCCTCGGTGTTCGTGATCTGAAGATGCGGTGGATCGGACACCGACTGCATGCCGATGCAGAACTCGACATCGATCCCCGGGCAACGCTTGCCGAAGCTCACGCGATTGCACACAGCGCCGAGCATTCGCTCACTCACGCGGTACCCAAACTCGGTACCGCCTTGGTGCATGCGTACCCGGCGCATGACGCGCCGAACTCCGAGGTCGGATACCGATCGCCTTCCCGGTGATCTGTGCCTGATGTCAAGCGGACGCGACTTCCCAGGCGAAACCGTCAGGATCCGCGAAGGGTTCGGACGCACCGGTGATGGTGATTCGGTGCGATCCGGTGCCCTCGGGAGCGAGCCCGGCGTCCTTTGCCAGGGCGCCTCGGCCGTACAGTGCCAGCGTGACATTGTTTGCTGCGCTGGTGAATTCGACGTACTTGCGGCCGAAGCTCTTCGACACCTCGAGGCCGTGGTCGAGGTAGAACTGCTTGCTGGCCTTGACGTCTTCGGCGCCGAGCAGCAGCACGAGGCTGTCGATTGTGCGGGTGGCGGGTCCATTGTTCTTCTTCGACGACGTGGCGATCTTCCAGATCGAACCGTCTGGAGCCTGAACGACTCCGCCGTATCCCCAGAGGGATTTCTTCACCGGCTTCAAGACGGCGGCACCGGCTGCGAGTGCGGCGCCGACGAAGGCGTCGACGATGTTCGGTTGGGAGACGACGAGCGAAAGGGTGTACCCACGAAACCCGGTTGTCGGTTCGTTCGATTCGCGTAGCTGGATTCGATCTCCGACGCCGAGAGCGTTGTAGAAGGCTTCGGCTGCGACGAGGTCGGGAACGTCGAGGATCACGGATTGCGCGGTGGTTATCTGGGCGCTCCCTGCTGATGTGTGGATTGACGACGTGTGGTCGGAAGTGGACTTCTGTGGTGTGTTCATGTGTTTCAACGTAATTGCGGGTCCCTTGGCTGTGCTTCTCGATTTCTGATCGGTTTGCTGAGACTGCTTGCAAGGTGCAGCGCTCAAGCGGGCAATTTGTCGTGAATGTACTGTTCAGCCGATGTTTTCTCGATAGGCTGATGAGCGCTGATCGGACGTATCTCACGCCACCATGGAACGGGGAAACCAGTGATCGCACTGCGAGGAAAGTCGTTAGCCGCAGCAGTAGTGGTGTCCATGACGATGGCGTTGGCCGCGTGTACGTCCGCTGAATCGGCGCCCGAGGTGGGCGCCAACTACGGCTCGGACGGAACCGCCGTCGACTACCGGGAGCCGGTGAAACTGAGTAGCCGAGATGGTGTTCTCGAGGTGCGCTTGTCCGCTCATCAGGGAGTGATTCCGCTCGATACCGCTTCGGCGCCCGTGTCGAATTTTCTGCTCTTCGGGTACGAGGTCATCCGCGGTACGGCGTCGGACGGATCGACCTCGGCGAGTGACGTCTATCCGGCGCCGACTCTCCGCGTCAATCCCGGAGAGCGATTGATCATTCATTACGACAACGATTTGCAGGATCTCACGATCGAGGACTTCTACGATCCGGCATTCACACCGGCGGGCGGGGACGTGCCGATCTATCCGCCGGCGCTGACGTCGGCTCCGCTGAATCTGCACACGCACGGAGTGCACGTGAGTCCGGACGGCAATGCGGACAACGTGTTGCTCAACATTCCCGCCGGCCAGGGAAACGTGTACGACTACGCGATTCCGGGGACGATGCCGAACGGTCTCTACTGGTACCACAGTCACCGGCACACCCTCACCGCCCAGCAGACGTACATGGGCTTGGCCGGGCTACTGGAAATCGGCCGGCCGGACGGGAATTTGCCTGTCGTGACGGCAAACGACGTTCCGATTCGCGATATGGCACTGCAGTACAACTTCGTATTCGACCGCAAAGGAAAGGGCCGACAGCTCAACGACGCGAACTGGCCCCAATTCGTCAGTACGTTGACGCCACCCGCCGGTACGGAATTAGCCGACGGGACGTACCGTCCGAGCCTTGCTCCGGTGAATTTCTCGGACACGACCGAGGGCGCGCAGTATTTCACCAACTGGTACGCGGGACCGTTGTCCCCGGCCAATCATCGTGGACAGAATCAATTCGTTCCAGGCAATCTGCAGAGCTTCGTGGGTGAATCGACGAGTGTTCCGGCCGATCCCTCACTACCGGACAACCAACGCGATGTGCAGTACACCGTGAACGGTCAGTTCCAGCCGTCGCTGAAACTGAAGCCGGGGCAGACCGAGATCTGGGTGCTTGCCAACATCAGCGACTTTGCCTACATGCCGGTTACGTTGACGGAAACCGCAACCGGCACCCATCCGAAGTTCGCAATCGTGGGGCAGGACGGAAACCCGTTCGACGAGGTCAGGCCACCCGTGGACGGGGACGGAACCAGGCTGGTGATTCCGCCGGCCTCGCGCTATGCAATCGCCGTGACGATGCCGGAGTCCGGCGATCTGGTGCTGGAGATGCCACCGCTGGAAGGTGCGAAACCGGTGAGCAATCCGGGCATTCTCTATACCAACAACGGTACCGACAATCCGCGCGCCGAACTCGGAACCGTCACCGTCGACCCGTCGGTGATCAGTTACGCGGACGGATTCTTCACGTTCCCGACTCAGCAGTTGATCCGCGCGACGCCAGACGAGGGCGAAGGGAAGACGACTCCCTTCGAGTTCGGACAGAAGCTCGATACCTACACCTCGTTCGTGGATACAGCAGCGATGACGCCCGACGTGACCCGCAACCTCACAGTGTCCGGTGGGTTCGGAAACGAGAAGGCCAGCAACAGCGATCCGAAGGCCTTCACCTACGAATTCGCCGACAACACGTTCCCCAACATCCCGCTGATTCAACCACGGCTGAATTCCGTTGAAGAATGGAAGATCACGAACCTCAACAACGACGAACACCCGATGCATATTCACGTGAACGACTTCCAAGTGATGGAAGTAGTTGATCCCGTCGCAGGGACGACTACAGGGGTTCAGCCCTGGGGGATCGACAATGTGAACGTGCCTGCTCCGGTGACTGACGAGAATGAGAATGCTCTCGAGCCTGCGTCAGTGACGTTGCGAACGAAGTTCACCGAGTACACCGGAACCTTTGTGATTCACTGCCACCGACTCAACCACGAGGACAACGGTTTGATGGCTACCGTCAGCGTGATTCCCGAGGTATCGACGTATGCCGTCGCGGTACCTGGTTCGGCCGGCGTGCCCGCCAAGGTGCAGATATTCGATGCCAACGGCGACAAACTGATCACCGCTGTGACGCCCTTCCCGTCGTTCGAAGGCACCCCGAGTGTTGCGATGGCGGACGTGAACGGAGACATGGTGCTTGATCTGGTCGCTGGAACAGGGGCAGGCTCGGCTCCGGAAGTGGTGGCGTACAACGCAGTCGGCGGCGTGCCGTTCACCGACGAGTTGGCAAGATTCGCCCCCTTCGATGTGGGTTTTCGTGGCGGAGTGAACATCGGCGGCGTCGATATCGACGGAAACGCACTGGCGGACAACATCATCGTTGCCTCGGGCCCAGGGATGGAGTCGCAGGTCAAGATTTACTCCACCGACCTTCCGGCGGACAAGAGGTCCGCACCCGCAGAATTCGGTTCGTTCTCGCCGTACCCGGGATCGAGTAGCGGAGTCACGTTCGCAACCGGAATGGTTGACAGTCACTCCGGTCGAGCGAGCATCGTGACCGCACCGGGTCCGGGCGAGGAGTCGTTGATCAAGACGTTCCGCTACGACCTGTACGAACCGACTGCGGCTGCGGAGGGCGACTCCGATGAACACGCAGGTCATACGAATGGTCCTGTAACGACATCACAGTTCTTGGCATTCGGCCAGGGCTACCGCGACGGGGTGTCTCTGTCGACGGGTTGGGTGGCCGGCGCCGAGGGTGGCGCAAAGTCGATAGTGGCAGGCATGCTCGGAGGAGAAGGATCAATCCGCGTCTTTTCGAGTGGATCCAGGCTCGACGGTGCACCCGAGATGTACCTCGAGAGTCCAGATCACCATTCGACGGACGTGGCGTTTCGGGAGGTTGCAGCGTTCGACCCGTTCACCGCTCCAGGGTCGGGTGTGGGAGTGGCCACGACGAGCACGACTGCCGGCGCGGATCTCCTCGTCAGCGGCAGCAACGGAACGGGTGCCGAAGTTCGGAAATTCACTCTCGGTCGTGCAGATCCGTCTGCGACCACATTGACACCGACGCTTGTGGGAACGCTGCCGCCCTATCCCGTCGGCGGGGGAGTTCTGCCGCTCGGTGGTCGATGATCAGGTTTTGAGATTTTCTGAAAGTAGTTACATATCAACCGGTCTCGAGTTCGATGTTTCTTGAAACCTGTCCGTTATGTCTCTGGTTATCGAAAGTATGTTCGATTAGACTTTGGGCATGGACAGTCGGGAAGCATGGCAGCTGGATGGTGAGGGCCTCAAGGGTGAGGTTCTCGATCTGGTGCGTGTCCGGCACGAGTTGCAGT